>DATKQH010000207.1:0-3830 GCA_035532775.1 Streptosporangiaceae bacterium | reverse complement strand
GCGCAAGCAGCTGTACGAATCCTCGCCCGCTAAGAACTTCCGGCTCGGCGGCGTGCCGGTCATGCCCGCCGCCGGCCTCATCGCGGCCGTGTTCTTCGCCGTCATGTTCTGGCTGCTGTGGCAGGACCCGATCGCGGCCGGGGCGCTGATCAAGCCGTCGAAGATGCCGGTCGAGGCGTGGATCACGCTCGGCGCGGTGATCATCGGCGCGGTCTGGTACCTGTGGGTGAAGGCTTACCGCAAGCGCCGGGGAATCAATATCAGCCTCGCCTTCACCCAGATACCCATCGAATGATGCCCGGGACCGTGGGGTGACCGGCCAGTGGGATGACCTTCAGGCCGAGGCGGTCACGATCGTGACCGAGGCGGGGCAGGCAGGGATCACCCTGCGGGTCGTCGGCTCGGCCGGGATCAGGCTGCACTGCAGCGGACCCGGTCCCGTCATGGACCTGCTGAACCGGCCGGCCAAGGACATCGACTTCGTGGTGCCGGAGAAGCACCGCAAGGGCATGCGCCGGTACCTGGAGGCGCGGGGGTACCTGATCGACCGCGACCTGCTGATCGCCATGGAGGGTACCCGCTACAGCTTCCGGCACGCCGAGCACGGAACCGATATCGACGTGTTCGTCGAGCGGCTCGACTTCTGCCACACGATCGAGGTCGCCAGCCGGCTGCACCGGCATCCGGTGACGCTGCCGGTGGAGGAGCTGCTGCTGGCCAAGCTGCAGATCGTGGAGCTCACGATGACCGACATGATGGACATCGCCGTCGTGCTCGCCACCCATCGCGCCTGCGGCAGTCAGGACGGGGCCGGTCAGGACAGCGCCGCGGGTGAGGATGCCGAGGCGATCGACGGCGGCCATATCGCGAGGATCTTCGCCAGGGACTGGGGCTTCCACCACACCGCGACGCGCAACCTGGCCCGCATCCGCCAGGTGGTCGGGCATGACGCCGGGATTGACATCAGCGAGCAGGCCAACGCGAGGGTACAGGACGGCGTCACCGCTCTCCTCGCGGCGATCGAGGCTGAGCCGAAGAGCCGGGGCTGGCGGATCAGGGACCGGATCGGCGAGCGCAAGCAGTGGTGGCAGGACGTGGACGACAAGGAGGCCACCTACTGATGGGCTGGCTCAAGCCGAAGCGGCCGGCGCCGCGCAGCGACGCCCAGCGGACGATCTTCTTCGCCTCGGACCTGCACGGGTCTGAGGTCTGCTTCAAGAAGTTCGTGGCAGCGGCGAAGTTCTACTCCGCCGATGTCCTCATTCTCGGCGGCGACATCAGCGCGAAGGTCGTCGTCCCGATCGTGCGTGCCGGCCAGGGCCGGCACCGCGCGCAGTTCCACGGCCACGAGGAGAAGATCGACGACTCGTCAGTCGAGGACTTCGAGCGCCGGGCGTGGAATAGCGGGCTCTACACCGAGCGGATGGAACCGGACGAGTATCAGCACTACACCGACCATCCCGGCGATGTCGAGGTGCTGTTCGACCGGGTCATGCGCCGGACGGTCCAGCGGTGGATCGAATATGCCAAGACCAGGCTGGCCGACAGCCCGGTGCTCATCTACAACGCGCCGGGCAACGACGACCCGCTGGCGGTCGACGAGGTGCTGCTCAGCCATGGCGACGGCCGGGTGCGCTTTGTTGAAGGCGAAATTGTAGAAATCGCTCCCGGCATGGAGATGCTCAGCACCGGCTACACGAACGTGACCCCCTGGGACACGCACCGGGAGTACTCCGAGGACCAGATTCGCGACCACCTCAGGGCCATGACGGACCGGCTGGAGCATCCCGAGACCGCCATCTTCAACATTCACGTTCCGCCGTATAACTCGCGCCTGGACACGGCCCCGCTGCTCGGCCAGGACCTCAAGGTCAAGACGGCTGCCGGGGCCGTCGTGACGGCGCCCGTCGGATCGGTCGCGGTGCGCGAGGCAATCGAGCAGGTCCAGCCCCTGCTTGGCCTGCACGGCCACATCCACGAGTCCGGCGGCTCGGTCAAGCTCGGCCGGACGACGGCGATCAACGTGGGCTCCGAGTACGGCGAGGGAGTGCTGCGCGGCGTGCTGGTCACCGTGGGTGACGGCAGGCTGCTCGGCTACCAGGCAGTGAGCGGTTAGCGGTCAGGCGAGCACAGCCAAACGGTCGGCGTGACGAGGAGCATTAGTGACGGACATCGAGCAGCTCAGGCAGGACTTGCAGGCCCAGGGCGTGAAGTACTTCTTCGGCGCGTACACCGACGTGAACGGGGTGCCGAAATCCAAATGCGTGCCGATCGCGCACCTCGCCGACGCCGCCGCGGGCTCCGAGCTGTACACGGTCGGCGCGCTGGAGGGCATGGGCGAGCTGGGGCCGAACGAGGACGAGTGCGTCGGCATCCCTGACCTCGGCGAGGTCACGGTGCTGCCCTGGGATAGGCGGTACGCGGTCGCGCCGGCCAACCTGTACCTGCACTCGGTGCCGTACAGCCACGACTTCCGCCGGATCCTGCAGAACCAGGTGGCCGAGGCGGCCGAGATGGGCTACCGGATGAACATGGGCGTCGAGCCCGAGCTGTACGTGCTGCGCGACACCGCGGACGGCGCGGTCCCCTGGATCGCCGAGGACCTGGCCAATCCGCCGACCCGCGGCTACGACCTGGAGACCACCGTCCTGGCCGATACCTTCCTCGAGCCGATGGTCGGCTACATGAACGAGCTTGGCTGGGACGTCTACTCCTTTGACCACGAGGGCGGGGACGGGCAGTACGAGTTCGACTTCGGCTACACCGACGCGCTGCGGATGGCCGACCGGATGCTGATCTTCCGGCTGATGGCCAAGCACGTCGCGCGGGCTCTTGGCTGCTTCGCGTCCTTCATGCCCAAGCCCTTCCAGGCCTCGTTCGGCTCCGGCGCGCACCTCAACGTCAGCCTGGCGGAGATCGCGACCGGCCGGAACGTCTTCGAGGGCGCGGCCACAGCGGCCGGCGGCACCATGTCCGACGTCCCGCATGACCAGGCGTACGGCCCGGTGAGCTACCAGTTCACCGCGGGCGTGCTGGCCCACGCCGATGCCCTGATGGCCGTGCTCAGCCCGACCGTGAACTCCTACAAGCGGCTGATGCCGCGCGGGCTGATGCAGGAGATCTCGTGGGCTCCGGTTTTCCAGGCGTGGGGTTACAACAACCGCACGCTGATGTGCCGGCTGCCGATGAACCGCCGGTGCCTGGAGGTCCGCACCGCCGACAGCGCCGTGAACTTCTACCTGGGGGCGGCGCTGGTCCTGGCCGCCGGCCTGGACGGCGTCCGCCGCGAGCTGAGCCCGCCTGATCCGGTCAACATCGATACCTACAGGGTCAGCGAGCCAGACCTCGCCGCGATGGGCGTGCGGCGGCTGCCGTGGACGCTGGGCGAGGCCATCGCCGCGTTCGAGGAGAGTGACTTCGTGCAGAAGGTGCTCGGCACCGAGCTGCATGCGTCCTACGCCGAACTCAAGCGGGCGGAGTGGCAGGAGTACAACACGGTCGTCGGCGAGTGGGAGCAGGCCAGGTACCTGCGCCTGTGGTGAATGCGCCCGTGGTGCAGGCGCCCGTGGTGCAGGCGCCCGTGGTGCGGGCGCCCGTGGTGCGGATGGCTGTCGTGAGGGTGGCTGTGGTGAGCCAGCAACCGGGAGGGACGAGGCGATGAGCGAGGTGCGCGAGCACGCCGGGACCGCGCAGCTGCGGGAGAAGGCCAACGCCGAGGCGGTCCGGCGGATGACCGGAGCGGACCCGGCCCTGGTCGACGTGCAGGCGGCCGGCGACGCGGTTCCGGGCCTGACGGCGAACACGATCCTCACCTCCGGCCCGCCGATGCC
>DATKQH010000206.1:0-3696 GCA_035532775.1 Streptosporangiaceae bacterium | reverse complement strand
GCCGCCTGGTAGGCGGTGTCGGCGGTGGCCAGGTCCCCGGCCGTCACCGCCAGGTCCCCGAGCTTTTCGTGGCTGACGGACAGGTCGCGCTGCCAGCCGGTGTTGGCGGGGTCGGCGGCGGCACGGGTGGCGACCCGCGGATGGGCGGCTTGAAGCATGCGCCCGGCCGACGGCAAGTCCCCGGCGGTGAGCAGAGCATTGGCCTCTTGCCAGGCAACCAGGATCCAGGCTCGCTCGGTAGGTGGGATCAGGGGGCGGATCTCGGCGAGGTAGGCGACCGTGGCCAGGATTCCGGGCAGTTCCTGGACCGTCTCGTCGGCGAAGTTCGCGAGATCGTCATAGCGGCGCAGGTGGGCCAGGTGACGGGGGATGTCGACGAGGTCGTCATAGCTTCCCCGCTGCTCGTCGAGGCGGCGCATGCGCATCGTCAGCGCCCGGGCGTGCTGGAGGCTGAGATCGCCCGCGTTGCGGGTGATCAGGTCCGCCGTCCAGGGATGCATGGCGATCTCGTCGCCCGGAATGAGCAGCGTGAGGTCGATGAGGCGGTCCGTGTCGGCCCGGAGCGTGGTCGGGTCCAGTTGGCCGGTTGCGGTGGCGGGCACGGCCTGGTCCGGGTCGGCGGTGAGGGCGAAGCCCAGGTCGTCCGGCGTCATCGGGGCACGGGACACCGCGACCTGGTCCAGGATCGCCGCCTGCTGGGGGGTCAGCAGCGCGAGCAGTTCGGTGAGCAGGATGTCGGCGCTGCCGACTAGCATCGCCTGGTCGACGGCATCCTGCAGCCGCCGGTCCTGGCGCAGGTCGATCCCCTCGGCATGGGCCAGGTCGCGCAGCTTGGCCTGGACCTGCTTCAGGTTCGCCTTCCCGCCGCGCAGCAGGGCGTCCACGAACTCGATCAGCCGGGGGTGCCCGCCGATCGCCCTGGTCAGCAGGAGGCGGTCGTCGGTGTCGAGATCGTTCAGCGCCGGCAGGCGGAGGAACATCCGCCGCAGCTCCGCCGCCGACAGCGGCGGGAGGGGGAGTCCGGCCAGGAAGCGGTCCGGGCCGGGCAGGCGGTAGCGGCTGGTGAGCAGCAGCGCCCCGGTCTCGGCCGCGTCGGCCAGGCTGGTGATGACCTCGCCGATGGCCGGGTCGAGGAAGTCCTGCCCGCCGGGGGTGAGGTTCTGCTCGAAGTCGTCGAACACCAGCAGCACCCGGTGGGTGACGAGCAATCCGGCGACGGCGGCGAGCTTGAATGTGTCGTCGCCCGGGGCGGTGAGGAAAGACAGGACATCGGCCAGGCCGCCGTCGGTCGGCGTCCCGTCGGTACGGGAAGGCGCCGCGCGGATCGCGGCAGCCGTGGCGTCGATGAGAGCGGTCGGGTTCCAGCGACCGTCGTGGACGGCGATCAGCCAGCCGTCGGCCCGCAGCCGGGACATGACCCGCCCGGCCAGGGCGGTCTTGCCGATCCCGCCGATCCCCAGCACCTGGACACCGCTCGCGGCCCCGTGCTGGCGCACCGCCTCGGGAACGCGGCGCAGCACGCGCATCGCCGTCCGCAGTTCGGCGCGCCGGCCGATCAGCGCTCCCATCGACAGTTCGCGCACTGACGTGCCGCTGGGCGGGACGGTGTACAGCCACAACGGCTGGGCCGGGGCCGTGGGGTCCACCAGCGGCGCGTCGGCCCCGGCGGTCAGCAGCGTCGCCAGGCCGTACTCGGGCAGCGGCAGGCGCTTGCCAGCCGCCTTCGCCCGCTCCTCCTGGGTGAGATAGCGTGCCCGGGCCAGCGCCTGGCCGACCGGCAGAGCGGGGTGGCTGGACAGTTCGCGGTAGAAGGTGCGGGCCAGGTGGGTTGCGTAGTCGTCGGTGACCGGGGCGAGAAAGGCGATGACGTTGTCCGCGCCCTGGGCGATCAGGCTCGCCGCCATCGCCTGCGAGCCGGTGGCCCCGCCCGAGCAGGACGACAGCACGATCAGCGGCACCGGATGCCCGGCCATCCGCAGGGCGTCCATCAGGGACCCGGACGCGACCTCGGCCGGCGCGCCGTCCTCGTCCTCCAGCTCCACCGACGTGGCCGACCCGTGTGCGTGCAGGTGCAGCACGTGGTAAGGGTCATCGGCAAGCGCCTGCCGGATGGCCGGCAGCGAGGCCACCTCCAGGACACGCACCTGGGCGCTGGGGTGCCCGGCCACGCCGGCGACGGCGTCCAGCAGCGCCTGCATCGCCGCCTCCGCGTCGAACGGCTCGTTGCGGGTCTTCGACTCGTCCGGGGCCGCGACGGCCGCGAGGATCTTCAGCGGTCCCGGCAGCGCCAGCCCGACCTGAGGCCGCACCGCCGCCTCGGCGCCCGGACGGGCGGCCAGCCGCCGGGACACGTTGACGGCGGGAAGCAGGGCGAGGGGCCCCGCTTCGGTGCCCGCGCTCGTCGTGAGGCGGATCAGCTCGACCGGCAATGCCAGCGCCGGTCCCGGTGCCTCCAGGACGAACCCGGCTTGCTCGCCGGGGCGCAGCTGGTGCAGCAGGTCACCGATCAGCCGCTGGCTGGCCTCGTCCATAAGAGCCCCGGCCAGCTTGCGGCCGGCCACGGCCATCCGTTCCGCTGCCACTGGCGCGGGCAGCGCCAGCTCGGACCACACCCGCGCCACCTCGGCTGGTAATGGCGCCGCCCGGTGGCACAGCGGGGACCCGGCCAGCCACACCGAGGATGTGAGCTCCCCGTCATCGGCCACGCGTGCCTCGACCAGGACATCCGTCCGTAGCGCTGGGGTGCCGGTGGCTGCTGGCAGCGTCCCGGCGCCGCGCGGTGGCAGGAAGGGGACAGCGCCGGTGTCCGGGTCGGTCTCCCAGGGCTGGCCCGTCAGCAGCCGCAGCAGCCTCTCCGCGCCCCCGACGGTGTAGTCGCTGACCACGTAGTGGGTCGTCGACGCGGGCCGGAGCCACTGCGGGAAGTCATCCGCCGAACAGCCCGGTAGCACCACCGGCAGCACCCGCTGGAGCGCGGCCTGCTGGTCGGCGTAGATCAGCTCCTGGACGATCCCGGCCTCCCACTGGACGCCGCGCCCCTCATCCGGGGCGGCGTCGCCCTCGGCGCGCCGCCGGTACTGCGGCGAGGCGATCACCAGCACGTGCCGGGCGGAACGGATCTCCCGTGTCATCCACTGCGTCCAGTCCTGGCGCTGCTCCTGGGCGGTGAGGTCGGCGTGGGCGTCAATCCCGTTCCGGTGCAGGAACAGCCAGAACTCCCGGACCCGTTCCTCGTGCGCCGGGTCGTCGTGGGCGTAGGAGATGAAGACGCGGACCGGCGCGGCGGCCTGCTCCTCCTGCAAGTCTGCACCGGCAGGATCTGGCCGTTGCTGGACTGCCACTGCCTGCCCACCCCCAGCCGCCGGGACGACCGCCTCGTGCCCTACACCTTATGGCTTATCGCGAGGGTGGCTGTTTGGACATCTTCGGTGAGTATGCCGCATGTGTCTGGCCGCGGGTGAGGCCCCCGGTGGCCGGAGATGTCAGGTGGCCTCGGGGTATCCCAGGGCGAACGCGGCTTCGAGGTCGTGCCGTGAGTAGGTGCGGAACGCGATGTGTGTCTCGGTGTGGGTGACGCCATCGACCCGGTTGACGGTGCCGGGGATGACGTCGGCGAGTTCCTCGTGCGCACGCACCCGGACCAGGGCCACCAAGTCGAACTCGCCGGTGACCGAGTAGACCTCACTGACCTGGGGG
>DATKQH010000205.1:0-43173 GCA_035532775.1 Streptosporangiaceae bacterium | reverse complement strand
GATCGTCGCCAACCTGCTCACCTACGTGCGGCAGCACCTGATGACCGGCGATGCCGCCCGGTACGCGGCCAGCCTGATCGAGGACGCGAAGGACCGGCTGCGCGACACCGTCGCCGAGAAGGTCATCGTGGACGGCGAGCTAAACGCGGCTGACTACGAGGCCTGCGTCCGTAAGGTGATCGGCTTCGGCTTCGGCCTGTCCAGCGAGCAGGCCAGGCTCGCGGTCAGAAGGGTGGCT
The DNA here is from genome assembly GCA_035532775.1 of Streptosporangiaceae bacterium. Classification (GTDB taxonomy): domain Bacteria; phylum Actinomycetota; class Actinomycetes; order Streptosporangiales; family Streptosporangiaceae; genus Chersky-822. The sequence continues at coordinate 42,935 of DATKQH010000205.1, read as the reverse complement.
ACCGAGCTGGGCGCGACGCTGGCGGTCGCCCCCGCGGTCGACTACCTGGTGTGCCCGAACTGCCGGGAGCCGCAGCCGGCCGGCGGCCAGCAGGCCTGCCGGTACTGCGGCGCTGACCTGTACCAGCAGTGTCCGGCGTGCGGGCAGCAGGTGGAGGCGGCCGCGGTTGCCTGCCCGCTCTGCGGCGCTAGCTTCCGGGCGATCCGGGCCGTCCGGGAGCAGGTGGCCGCGGCGCGCGCGGAACTCGCGCAAGGTCACCCGTCGGCGGCCCGCGAGGGGCTGGCGCCGGCCGCCGGGGCAGCGCGCGGCGCTGCCGGGCCGGCTCGCAGCGCGCCGACTCTGACCAGCGAGATCTCCGCTCTGGGCGAGGAAGTGGACCGAGTGCTGGCCGCCGCCCAGGCCGACTGGCGTGCCGTCGCGCGAGACCTCGGCGCCAGCCGGCTCTACGCGGCCGTCGACCGGCTCGCCCGGATCGCCAGGGTCGCCGCCGACGTGGCCGGCCCGGCCGGAGAGTCCGCCGCCGGCCAGCTCGCCGAGCTCGCCGCCAGGAAGGCCGCCGTGCAGGGCGACATCGCCGCTGCGCGCCAGCTGCCCGACGAGCAGAAGGAAGCCGCACTCGGCCGGATCCTGGCCATCGCCGCCGACTGCGGCGAGGCGATCGACATGCTGGCCGCCCTTCCGCTGCTGGCGCCCGAGCGGCTGCGGGCCTGGGCCACCGCCGGTACGGTGGCGCTGCGCTGGGACGCCTCGCCGTCAGCGGGACCCGTCTCGTACAAGGTGACCCGCATCACCGCGGCGACCAGCGGTTCCCCGGCGCAGGCGCGGGTACTCGGCACCACCACGGCCACCGAGTTCGAGGACGCGGGCGCTCCTGGCGGCGCGATGATCGCCCATGAGGTCAGCGCGGTGTCGGGCCGGCGAACTTCGGCCGCGGTCAGGACGGACCCGGTCCTGATGGCGCGTGACGTGACCAGCCTCGCGGCCCGGGCCGATGCGTCCGGCATCACGCTCACCTGGCTGCTCGCGATCAGCGCGGGAAACGTCGTCGTCGAGCGCCAGGTCGACCCGCGGGCCGGTCTGAGCCTGCCGCTGCGCCGGGCCCGCGCCGAGGGCCAGTCGTGGCGGGATGCCAGCCCGACCGCGGGGGCCGAGTTCAGCTACCACGTCTACGCCGAGTACCGGGACGCCGACGGCGTGCTGGTACGCACGCCGGGCGCCACCGTCAGGGCGAAGGTCGCGCAGCGTCCCAAGCCGGTCAGCGAGCTGTGGGCCAGCACCAGCGCGGGCCGGACGACGATCGGGTGGATCAGGCCGCCCAGCGGCGAGGTGAGGATCTATGCGGCGGACGCCTCGCTGGCCGCGCCGGACACCGAGGCTGACCTCGCCGAATTCGCCCGCCGTGGCCGGTACGTCGGTGCCGGGCAGCGCCGGGTCGTGGACGAGAACGCCAGGGGGATGACCACCTACACCTCGGTCACCGTGGACGGCGGCCAGGCCGTGGCCGGACCGTCGGTCGTGCACCTCCCCGTCGCGGCACCCGGCAACGCGGCCGTCACCGATACCGGATCCGAGCTCGTGCTCACGTTCACGCTCCCGCCGGGAGTCACCGAGGCGGTCGTGGCCGGCCGCCGGGACGCGCCGCCGTCCGGGCCGCACGACCCGGCCGCCCAGACGTGGAGCACGACCAACACGAAGCTGGAGATCGACCACGGCCTGCACGTGCCCGCGCCGCAGGACGGGCTCGGCTGGTACTTCAGCATCCACTCAATACTGCGGGACGGGTCGGCTAAGCTCGCCGCCCCGGCCGGCGTGCAGCTGAGGGCGAGGGACGCGACCCCGGTCACGGCCAGCTACACCGTCCGGCGGTCGGGCCTGGTCAAGAGGAACGTCGTCATCGAGGTCACCGGCACCGGCCGGCTGCCCGAGCTGGTGATCGTGGCGAAGCGGGGCGCCGTACCGGCGAGTGTCACGGATGGCGCCGAGGTGGGCCGGATGCCTGGCGGCAGCCAGACGGCCAGGATCGAGCTCCCGGCCGGCACTCTCGCTCTCCCCGCCGGCCTGCGGGTCTTCCCGGCCGCCGGGCTGCCGGGGCGCGAGTTCACCATCACCGACCCGCCCGAGGGGACGCTGCTGATCACCGGCTGAGACAAGCCGCCAGCCACTCCCTGGTGATCTGCGCCGCCGCGGCATGGCCTGGCTCCCGGGTAATCCTGGCCTCGCCCCCGGCCATCGACCGCGCGAGCTCGGACTCCGCCGGAACCCACGCCCGATCGGCGTCCGCCAGCATCAGCCTGTCGTGCTCGGTATCGCCGGCGGCGAGCCGGAGCGGCGCGGCGCCGGCCTCCTCCGCGACCTTCTCCGCCACGTACGCCGCCGCGTGCTCCTTGCCGAACCCGGCCGGGAACGCGTACAGCTTGCGGCCGATCAGCGACGCCTCCCAGCCGACCCCTGCGCACCGGTCAGCGATCACGGCCAGCTGCTCGGGCGCCAGCAGCGACTCGTCGACGATCGCCAGGGCGCACATCTCGTCCTCGTCGCCCATCCGCGCCAGCCACGGCGCGCCGGCGAACAGTGCCCGAACCTGGGCAGCCGGCGCGGCGCGGGCGAGCAGCTGCCTGATCCGCGCCGCCCACTGCGGATCCGGCACGCCGTCGACCAGGACTACCCCGCCGTTGGCCGCTATCGCGTAGCGCAGGGCGAACGGCAGCCGCAGCCGGGCCAGCCTGCTGATGCTGCGGCTAGTCGCCACGCAGATCCGCACGTCCGCGGGCAGCGCCGTGACCGCGTCCCGCGCCGCGTAGCAGAGCTCGCCGGCCGTCTGGCCGCTGGACATCTCGACGGCGTCAGCGGGCAGGCCGCCGCCGAGCTGACTCGTTGCCCGCGGGCTGAAGATCAGCGTCCGGTCCAGGTCGGTGGTGATCAGGACGGGGCCCTGAGCCGCACGCCCCATCTCAGGCATCGTCGCCGGCCTGCGGCCGGACCAGCCCGATGCAGCTGTACGGCATGTCGGGAAAGTCCACCACCTCGACGCCGCGTTCCTTGGCCAGCAGCAGCAGGTGCTCCAGCATGGCGCGGCAGTCCGGCCGGACCAGCACCAGCCAGGGCAGGCGGCGAATCAGCACGCGGGTCGCCTCGCCGGCTCCCGGTTTCACCAGATGCTGGCTCGGCAGGTCGAACTCGGCCTGGACGCGGCGCACCGCACGCTGGCCGGCGAAGGTCACCGAGCGGTCCGCGGCGTAGGCGGCCGGCCAGCGCTCGGCCACTGCGGCAACCACCCGCGGGAAGTGCTCGCTGATCGCGTCGAGGAACTGCGCGGACCGGTCGGCGGCCGCCAGTTCGGAGTACACCTTCGCGCCGTGGAACATCCCCGGCCGGATCAGGTCGTTCAGGACGGTCCTGCTGACCAGGCCGCACACCGTGGAGTTCAGGCACGCCGACGGCACGAGGATGTCCTGCCTGGTGCCGAAGAGAGTCGAGCAGAAGCCAGGGTCGGCAATCACCGCCAGGTCGTCCGGCAGGCTCGGACCCCCGGCGGCCGCATAGGCCGCGAGCGCCTCGGTCAGTTCCGTGGCGATCGCGCCCTTGCCCGTCCACCCGTCGACGAACAGCACATCACGCGGATCGTGCCGGGCGGCGATGTAGTCGAGGGCGACCGTGTCGATGCCGCGACCGCGCACGATCGAGACTGAGTAATGCGGCAACTCGATTTTTCTGCTGAACAAAGCCCACCGGCGCATGAGGATGCCGACCGGAGTGCCGGCCCTGGCCAGTGAGACCAGTACCGGCCGCTGGCGCCTGGCCGCGAGCGCCATCTCGGTGACGACACCGACATGCTCGGCGAGCTGCGGCGCGAACTGCCCGAGCAGGGCATCGAAGAGCGCCAGGTACTCGGCGCTCGGCGCGAACTCGATCGGCAGCATCTCGGCGTAATTGCGGCCGCCCTGAACGGCCTTCTCCCGCTCGTGCAGGCTGAGCTCGAGCGCGTGCCCCGACAGGTCGGTGAGCAGGAAGCTGACCTCGTCGGGGTGGTAGCTACCGCGCAGCACGCCGGTCCCCGGGGCGCAGGGTGATGACGTGCACGCTGCCGCGTGCGCTGGCGGTCAGCTCGGCGGCTACCTGCGCGGTGCGCCGGCCGCGGGCCGCGTCCGTCACGAGCACGATGTGATCGAAGCCGGGCGCGTTCCCCGGCTCGGCGTGACTGCTGGCGGCCACGTTGTAGGCGTAGACGGGGCGGCGGCCGTCCTGGGTCGAGCCGAATCGCAGCGCGGTCCGCAGCGGATAGCCGGGGCCGTCGATCGTGACGGCCGGCGTTCGCGTGGTGGTCGAGGTCCGCACCTGGCCGCCGAGCGCGGCAGCCAGCAGCTGCGGCAGATACATGAGCTCCTCGTCGCCGAGGACGAGCGTGCGGCCATCGCGGGCAACCGGCAGCGAAGCGGCCAGCCGGCTCATCGCCTCGCGGGCGGCGCGCTCCTGAGCTGGTCCCCAGCCGTGCATGGCCAGGGCGGGCACGCCGTCGGGGAGCGTCACGCTGAGCCAGGTCACCGGCGCCCTGGCGGCTTCCCGCGGCCGGATGGGCGGCTCGGGCAGCGCCCCGACGAACTCGCGCACGCCGGCGATGATGCCGGCGGGAAGCCGGACCTCGCCGTCCAGGAGGGCGACACGGACGACGCGCGCCCCGACCGCGCCGACAGCGTGCGCCACCTCAGCCCGGGTGGCATCGCTCCGGCAGTCGATCAGCGACGCGAGCACGTAGACCTCGCGCGGCCAGGAAGCCTGGATCACCCGGATCGCGTTCACCGCGGTCTTGCCGGTGGTGAGCTCGTCGTCGACCAGCACGAGCGGCCGGGCACCGCGCAGGTCCGCGTCATCGAGCAAGGCGAGTGCCTGGTCGACGGCGTGGCTGTGCTCCTCGCGGAACCTGACCACCCGCGCGCCGGCGGGCGCGGGGCGCCGGGTGGTGTGCAGGTACGGTGCGGGGCCGCCATCGGCCGCGCTGACCGACGCGACGCCGTGGCCGAGCCCGGTCGCGGTCTCGGCGAAGCCGACCACGACCGGCGTCTGTCCGTCGCAGGCAGCCCGCACCGCCGAGCCGAGCGCGTGCGCAGCCGACAGGACCTCGCCGACCGGGACCGGGATGTGCTTGCCGAGCACGCGCGAGACAAGAAGCTGCGCCCGGTTCGGGTTGCGCCGCAGACCGACCTCCAGCGCGCCAGCGAACCTGGCCGCGTCCGGGAAGCAGGGCCTGACCTGCACTGTGATGCCGAGCTGACCGGCGACCGAGCCGACTGTCACGCGTCTACGTCTTCGATGTCGAGCAGGTCGACGAACGTGCGATCCGGCCTGAGTACCCCGAAGACGGAGGCCCGGCGCAGGATTTCCGCCGCCCAGCGGGCATGCGGCTTGCTCTCGATCATCTTGTTGGCGTACTCGCTCGACCGGACGCCTCCGTCGGTGGTGCACAAAGTGGCCCGGGCGTCGCTGTACTCTTCCGCGGTCACGACGAGCATTGCGTGGACCGGCCTGACATGGCTGGGATGGATGACGGTCTTGCCGAGGATGCCGGTCGCCTTGTCGAGCACGACCTCCCTGAGCAGACCGTCCAGGGCACTGCTGACGAGCTGACGGCGGACCCGGACGGCGTTGGGAAGATCGTCGCGCACCCGGAACGGCGACTCGCGAAGCTGAGGCTTGAAGATTCGCTCACCACGCTCGAAATACTCCCATACCGGCCCGGAAACCACGAACTGCCTATCGCGACCGAACACGTTAAGAATGTCGGCAATGACCTCGCGGACGAGCGTCAGGTCATACACGGTCTGGTCGTTGCTGCGGCGCAGCCCGAACAGCCCGCACAGGTCGGTAGCCCCGATCCTGACTGCCAGCACGGCGTCGGCATGCCTGGCCAGCAGGTTCCGCACGGTGAGAAGCTCGCTGACCCGGGTCTCAGCGTAAATGGTCTCCGGCGACTCGAGCACCGGCATCCCGTAGAACTGCAGGCCGGTTTCCGCCCGCGTTTCCGCCAGGACGCCGAGAAAGTCCGCGCCGTTCGACGCGGTAAATTTCGGGAACACAAAACCAGTCAGAATGCTGGCCGCCGGGCCAATTTCCTTGACCAGCAGCCGGATCTGGTCGGGATGCCTGACCCGGATGAAGAGCAGCGGCGCCGGTGCGCTCATCCGGTGCAACTCGACAACCTGGGCCGCGACATTGCGCTCCGCGGCAGCCACGTCCGCGTCGCGGATGGCATCTTCGAGGCACAGCACGGAGGAGATGACACCCCGTCCGACCAGGGCGCCGACCCGTTGCGCGTAGTCGCTGGTCGTCCCGGGCGAGTAGAGCGTGGCGCCGAGCGCCATCGCGAGCGTCCGGCGGTCACTATCCCGGCTGAAACGGTCGGGGGCGCGGTCGAACAGCCACTCGTCCTGACCTGCCGTCAGATATCCGAAATGCCGCACCTACGCTCCGCCGAGAAGAGACGGTCTGGGGACTCGGACAGTACTCACTTAGCAGCGCTTACGCAGCGATTATCACCAATCCAGGCACCGTGTGCGGCAGCTGTTCACTTGGCTAGTGTTGAGACGTGACCGCACTGCCATCGAATCGGATATATGCGGAGCAACTCGATGCCGCTGATCCCCTCGCGAGGTTCCGGGACCGGTTCACGCGGGCCGACGACGCCCTGATTTACCTGGACGGGAACTCGCTCGGCCCGCTGCCGCTGGCAACTGCGGCCAGGATCGCCGAGGTCGTCGGCTCGGAGTGGGGCGCCGGCCTGGCGCGATCATGGAATCACTGGATCGGGCTGCCGCGCGAGGTCGGAGACCTGATCGGCGAGCACCTGACCGGCGCGGCGCCAGGCCAGGTCCTGGTGAGCGATTCGACGACAGTGAATTTGTTCAAGCTCGTCCATGCCGCCCTGGACGCGCAGCCTGGCCGCACGGTGCTGATTACCGACGATGACAACTTCCCGACCGACAGGTACGTGCTTGCGGGCGCCGCCGCCCAGCGCGGCTGCGAACTGCGGATGATCCATGCCGACGCCGATGAGGGCCTGGCTGAGGAGACGCTGCTCGCGGCGCTCGGACCCGACGTCGCCCTGGTCAGCCTGTCGCATGTCGCCTACCGAAGCGGGGCGCTGGCCGACATGGCGCGGATCACCGGCCTGGTACACGACGCCGGCGCGCTGATGCTCTGGGACCTCTGCCACTCCGCCGGCGCGGTGCCGGTCAGGCTGGATGCCAGCGGGGCCGATCTCGCGATCGGCTGCACGTACAAGTACCTCAACGCGGGACCGGGCGCCCCGGCGTTCCTCTACGTCCGCGCCGGGCTTCAGGATCGGCTGCGGCAGCCGATCTGGGGCTGGTTCGGGCAGCAGGATCAGTTCGCCATGGGGCCGGTCTACGATCCGGTGCCGGGTATCGAGCGGTTCGCCACCGGCACCCCGCAGATCATCGGGACCGTCGCCGTCGCCGAGGGCACCAGGCTGCTCGCCGAGGCCGGCATCGACCGGCTGCGCGAGAAGGGCGTGGCGCTGACCAGCTACCTGATCCACCTGGCCGACGAGTGGCTCGAACCGTATGGCTTCCGGCTCGCCTCACCGCGCGCCGACGCCCGCCGGGGCAGTCACGTGACGCTCCATCACCCGGACGCCTGGCCGATCAGCAAGGCACTGATCGCGGCGGGCGTGATCGGCGACTACCGGACGCCGGAGCGGCTCAGGCTCGGCCCGGTCCCGATCACGACCCGGTTCACCGATGTCTGGGACGCGCTTGACCGGCTCAGGCAGATCGCTTCGGACAAGTCGTATGAGAACCTGCCCGCCGAGCTCTCCCGGGTGACCTGACGGCCGGCCGTGGCGGCGAAGAGAAATGGGTTAGCCGAAGGATTTGCGGTCGCCGGCGACGCAGAATCTTCCGGTAAGCGGGACGCCCGGCGGGCGACTAGCCACTGGCGAGAGTCATGCCTCGCTTCACTCCCACTCGATGGTGCCGGGGGGCTTGCTGGTGATGTCGAGGACGACCCGGTTGATCTCGGGGACCTCGTTGGTGATCCGGCCTGAGATCTTCGCCAGCACGGCGTCCGGCACCCGCGCCCAGTCAGCCGTCATCGCGTCCTCGCTGGTCACCGGCCTGAGCACGATGGGGTACCCGTAGCTGCGCTCGTCACCCTGGACGCCGACCGAGCGCACGTCGGCCAGCAGCACTACCGGGCTCTGCCAGATCTGCCGGTCCAGGCCCGCTGCGGTCAGCTCCTCGCGGGCGATGGCATCGGCGTCCCTGACGATCCGCAGCCGCTCCGGCGTGACCTCGCCGACGATCCTGATCGCGAGGCCGGGCCCGGGGAACGGCTGCCGCCAGACGATCTGCGCGGGCAGGCCGAGCTCGGTGCCGAGCGCCCTGACCTCGTCCTTGAACAGCGTGCGCAGCGGCTCGATCAGGGTAAAGCCGAGATCCCCAGGCAGCCCGCCCACGTTGTGATGCGACTTGATGTTGGCCGTCCCGGTCCCGCCGCCTGACTCGACGACGTCCGGGTAGAGCGTGCCCTGCACGAGGAACTCGGCCGAGCTGCCCGTGTGCCGGGCATCGTGCCCCGCGATCTGCCTGGCCGCCTGCTCGAACGCCCTGATGAACTCGCGGCCGATGATCTTGCGCTTGCCCTCGGGATCGGTGACGCCGGCCAGGGCGGCCGCGAAGTCGGCCTGGGCGTCGACGACCACGAGCTCGACCCCGGTCGCGGCCACGAAATCCTGCTCGACCTGCTCGGCCTCACCCTTGCGCAGCAGCCCGTGGTCGACGAAGACGCAGGTGAGCTGCGAGCCGATGGCCCGCTGGACAAGGGCCGCCGCGACCGCGGAGTCCACGCCGCCCGACAGTCCGCAGATGGCGTGACCGGTACCGACCTGGGCCCCGATCAGCTCAGTCTGCTCGTCGATAATGTTGCGCATGTTCCAGTCGGCGCGGCACCCGGCCGCGGCGAGGAACTGCCTGAGCATCGCCATGCCGTGCTCGGTGTGCATGACCTCGGGGTGAAACTGCATCCCGTACAAGCCGAGGGACGGATTCTCGGCGGCCGCCACCGGCGTCCCCGGCGTGCTCGCGGTGACGGTGAAGCCGTCGGGCGCGCGGACGCACGTGTCACCGTGCGACATCCAGACCTGCTGCGACTCGGGGAGCCCGGCGAGCAGGACACCCCCAGACCCGGCCTCGTTCCGCCGCAGGGCGGCCGCGCCGTACTCGCCAGAGCCGGTCCTGGCCACCTCGCCGCCAAGATCACGGACCATCAGCTGGAAGCCGTAGCAGATGCCGAGCACGGGGACCCCGGCCCCGAGCAGCCCGGCCGGCGCGGGCGGCGCCCCAGCCGCGTACACCGACGCCGGCCCGCCGGACAAGATGATCGCGGCTGGGTTGCGTTGCAAAATCTCCTCGGTCGTCGCCGTGGACGGGACGATCTCCGAGTAGACCTGGCATTCGCGGACGCGGCGCGCGATGAGCTGGGCGTACTGGGCGCCGAAGTCCACCACGAGTACCGGCCCCGAGCCAGCGAGCGGCCCGGGCCGGCCGGCCCCGCCATCCTGATCCGCCGGGCCGGGCGTCGCCGGGTCCTGGCGCCCCGTGGCGTCGGAGGGATACACCGCGTCAGCTTACTTGGGTCGCGGTCTCAGTCCACGTAGGCTGCGGCGGAACTGGCGCGGCCTCGGTGACCTTCACCCTGGCGATCCGGCGGCCGTCGAGCTCGGTCACGGTGAGCCGCCTCCCGTCCAGCTCGGCCGACTCCCCGGCCTGCGGCAGATGGCCGAGCGCCGCCAGGAGATAGCCGGCCACCGTCTCGTACGGGCCGTCCGGCAGCTCGATCCCGGTCTGCTCGGCGAAGTCGTCGAGGTTCATCAGCCCGTCGACCTCGATCTCGCCGGTCCGCAGCCGCCGGGACGGATGACCCTCTTCGTCGTACTCATCCTGGATGTCGCCGATCAGCTCCTCGACCAGGTCCTCCAGCGTCACGATCCCGGCCGTCCCGCCGTATTCGTCCACCACGATCGCCAGGTGGGCGCCGTCCTTGCGCATCTCCGACAAGGCCGACATCACGGTCTTGCTGGTCGGCAGCATCTTCACCGGCCGCTTGATGTCACCGACCCGCGCGGCCCCGTTGCGGCCGGGACCGAGCAGGTCACGGGCGTGCACGAAGCCGATCACATCGTCGTAGGAATCCTCGAAGACCGGGAACCGCGAGTGGGTGCCCCGCGCCACGACCGCGACGGCCTGGGGCACCGGCATCGAGGCGGGCAGGAAGTCGACTTCCGTCCGCGGCACCAGGACCTCGCGGATCTGCCGCGTGCCTGCGTCGAAGACCTCGCTGACGATGTGCCGTTCGTCGGCCGTCAGGTTCTGGTGCCCGGCGACCAGATCACGCAGCTCGTCGCTGCTCATCGTGCCGCGGCCGACCTTCGGGTCGCCGCCGAGCAGCCTGACCACCAGGTTGACGCAGCCGCTGATCAGCCAGACCACCGGCCTGGCCAGCGTGGCAATCCGGTCGAGCACGGGCGCGGCGGCGAGCGAGATGCGCTCCTGCCGCTGCAGCGCGATCCGCTTGGGCACCAGCTCGCCGAGCACCAGCGAGAAAAAGGCGATCACCAGCGTGACCACGACGAACGAGAGCACATCCGCCACGTGCGGGGAGAGATGGTGGGCAAGCACGAGCTTGAGGTCGTTCGCCAGGGTCGCCGCGCCGTACGCTCCGGACGCCAGGGTAGCCACCGTGACGCCGATCTGGACAGCGGACAGGAACCGGTTCGGGTCATGCGCCAGCCGCGCCGCCCGCTGGCCGCGCTTTCCGCGCTTCCCGAGCGCCCTCACCTGGCCCTCGCGCAGTGACACCAGAGCCATCTCGGCGGCGGCGAAGAACCCGCCGATGAGAATGAAGGCGAGGACGACCAGTACGTCCCAGCCGACGCTATTCACGTCGCATCCCTGATCTCGGCAGCCGGCCGTGGTCCCCGGCTGCCTGCCTGATAGCTGCCGTCTACGGCAGGAACCACGCGGTCGCGCGGTGTGCGCATCAGTCTAGGCAGTCTTGGGCGGGCGAGCGAACACCCGAGTCTGGCCGAACCGCGACGGGCCCGGCAGGCAGCCAGGACCCAGCTGCCTGGGGGCGGCGGCTGTGCGATGCTGACACGGACATTCCGCGATATCCGCAATAAGTCGATCGACCGCTGGAGGGTCCTGCATGGGCGCTGGAATCCTGGACGACGCTGCTGCCATCAGCGCCGAGATCGCCGAGCTGCGTCATTCGATTCACCGCGAGCCTGAGATCGGACTGGAGCTGCCGAAAACCCAGCGCAAGGTGCTGGAGGCGCTGGACGGGCTGCCGCTTGAGATCAGCTGCGGGCAGTCGCTGAGCTCGGTGACCGCGGTCCTGCGCGGCGCCCGTCCCGGCAAGACCGTCCTGCTCCGCGGCGACATGGACGCCTTGCCGGTCGACGAGCGCACCGGAGTGCCGTATGCCTCGCAGGTGCCGGGGACCATGCACGCCTGCGGCCATGATCTGCATACCGCGATGCTGGCCGGCGCCGCCAGGCTGCTCTCGGCCAGGCAGGCCGACCTGGCGGGCAACGTGATCTTCATGTTCCAGCCCGGCGAGGAGGGCTCCGGCGGCGCCAGGATCATGATCTCGGAAGGCGTGCTCGAAGCGGCAGGCGAGCATCCCGCGGCGGCGTTCGCGCTGCACGTGGCATCCGGCGTGCTGCCGCTCGGGCTGGTCGCCAGCCGGGCCGGAACCGCGATGGCCGCCGCCGACACCCTGCACGTCACGGCCAGGGGACGAGGCGGGCACGGCTCTCAGCCGCATCTGGCGGCGGACCCGATTCCGGCGGCGTGCGAGATGGTCACCGCCCTGCAGACGATGGTGACCAGGAGGTTCGACGTCTTCGACCCCGTCGTGCTGACCGTCGGCACCTTCCATGCGGGGACAACGGACAACGTCATCCCCGACGACGCGGCCTTCGTCGCGACGGTGCGCACGTTCTCGCCGCAGTCGCGGGACCGGATCAGGGACGCGGCGCTGCAGCTGATCCGGCAGATCGCGGCCGCGCACGACCTGGACGCCTACGTCGCATTCGTTGACGGGTACCCGGTCACGGTGAACGACCAGGCCGAGTTCGGGTTCGCCGAGCAGACCGCCGGCGAGCTGCTGGGCGAGGGCAAGTTCCTGACCGCTCCGTTCCCGATGACCGGCTCCGAGGACTTCTCCTACGTTCTTGAGCAGGTGCCCGGCGCGTTCCTCATGGTCGGCGCCTGCCCGGCCGGGACGGACCCGGCGACCGCACCGTACAACCACTCGGCCGAGGCGGTCTTCGACGACGCGGTCCTGGCCGACGGGACCGCGCTCTACGCCGAGCTTGCCCGGCGCAAGCTGTCGGCGCTGGCGGCGCAGCCGGCTGGCTGACCCGGGTCACGGGTTGGGCCCCGGGAACGGGCTAGGTCCGGGTAGACGGGGCGTCACAGGCTGGCGATGAGGTTGATGGTCGCGGCCAGGATCACGGCGCCGAACAGGTACCGGAGCGCGTAGATCGTGTGGACGGTGAACCAGGAGACCGCCACGCTCAGCAGGCCGAGCCCGGCGGGGTCGTGCGGCCGGAGCTGGTGCGGATCAGCGCTGGCCGGGGGGCCGCAGCTGGTGCGGCCCGAGCTGGTGCGGATCAGCGCTGGCGGGAGGTGGTGCGGATCAGCCGACGGGCAGCCGGCCCTTGAGCCGGGTCGCCTTGGCCGCAGCCTTGCCTGACGTCCTCGCGGTCTTCGTCGCGAGGGACACGTCGTGCCGCGCGGCCTTCACCGCGTGGCGGCTCCGCCAGGCGAGCGACGGACGCCCTGCGGTGTCCGCGGCCGCGATCAGCAGTCCGCCGAACATCGCCAGGTTCTTGAGGAAGTGAATCCGCTGCTGCGCGCGTTCCTGATCGTCGGTGACTTCCCAGAACCGATGGCCTGCGGCCGTGGTCGGAACCAGCGTGGCCGCGATCGCCAGGGCTGACGCCCGCGGCAGCCAGCCGATCGCGAGCAGCGAGCCGGCTACGACCTGGACGGCGCCATTGATGCGAATCGCCTGCTCGGTGTCGTCCGGCACGAACGACACGCGATCGGCGAGAGGCCGCACCACCGGTTCTGCTTTCTTGACGACCCGCTCGGGTCGGCGCAAGGTATCGAAGCCCTGGACGATGAAGATCGACGCCAGCATGGGCCGTGCGAATGCTCGTAGTACAGCCATGGTCCGACAGTTGCCCGCCGCGCCGGGTTTCTAACACGCTGAGCACCGATCAAGTTCCGTGATGGACATGAGTTAGCGGCCTGGCGCTGGGTAGCTGGCTGCCATGCGGATCGAAGACTGGTTCCTGCAAGCGTCGGAGCGCGGCAATCCGGCGACCCGGATTGACAGCAGGCGCCCGGATGGCCTGGCCTGGTCGACCGGGAACAAGGTGCGTCCCCTCGTCCACGGCGCGACCTACTTCGCCGAGCTGCTCGCGCGGGTCAGCGCGATGGAAGCCGGCGACCTGCTGCTGTTCACTGACTGGCGCGGCGATCCTAACGAGCGGCTCAGGCCCGATGGCCCGTCGGCCTCCCAGGTGCTCTGCGAGGCAGCCAAGCGCGGCGTGCTCGTCCGGGGGCTGATCTGGCGCTCGCACTGGGACCGGCTGCAGTTCAGCGGCGAGGAGAACCGTCACCTCGGCGAGGACATCGTCGCCAACGGCGGCCAGTGCCTGCTCGACATGCGGGTCAGGGCCGGCGGTTCGCACCACATGAAGATGGTCGTCCTGCGGCATCCCGAGCGCCCCTGGCTCGACGTCGCCTTCGTGGGCGGCATCGACCTATGCCACAGCCGGCGGGACGACGCCAGCCACCATGGTGATCCGCAGCGCCAGCCGATGGCCGGCGTCTTCGGAGAGCGGCCGCCCTGGCACGATGTCCAGGCGATGATCCGCGGGCCGGCGGTGGGCGACGTCGAGGCGGTCTTCAGGGAGCGGTGGAACGACCCCGTCCCGATCACGATCAATCCCGTGTCCAGGCTGCACGACCTGTTCGACCGGCAGGATGACACCGCGAACCGGCTGCCCGATCAGCAGCCGGATCCGCAGCCGTGCGGAGATCACGCGGTCCAGCTGCTGCGCACCTACCCGTTCAGGCGGCCCGGCTACAGCTTCGCCCCGAGGGGGGAGCGCAGCATAGCCCGCGGTTACCTGAAGGTACTGGCCATGGCGCGCTCGCTGATCTATCTCGAGGACCAGTACCTGTGGTCGGCAGAGGTTGTCGAAGCCCTGGCCCGGGCGCTCGCGGAACGTCCTGAGCTCCGGCTGATCGCCATTATCCCGCGCTTCCCCGACCAGGACGGGCGGCTGTCCATGCCTCCGAACCTGATCGGCAGGGTCGATGCGCTGCGGATCCTGCGCAAGGCGGGCGTCGGCCGGGTGGCGATCTACGGCCTGGAGAACGAGGCAGGCACGCCGGTCTACGTGCACGCCAAGGTCTGCGTCGTGGACGACACCTGGGCGATCATCGGTTCGGACAACTTCAACCGCCGGTCGTGGACGCACGACTCCGAGCTGAGCTGCGCCGTGCTCGACCTGGCCGGATCGGGCACGGACGGCGGCCGGGGAGCCGGCGGCGGCACCCTCGAGCTCCCGGCGACCGCGGGCGTGAGCACCGCCGGCACCGCACCGCACGCCCGAGCCGAACTGAGCCGGTGGACAGCGGACTACGTCGCGGGCGGCGCCCTGTCAGCCGATCCCGCGACCGCGGGGCCCACTGCGGGAACCCGGCCGGCGCCGGCCGGCGGCTACGCGCGCGACCTGCGTCTTCAGCTCAGCGACGAGCATCTGGGCGCGGCGCTCGACCCAGCCGCGAGCCCGGCCGAGGCCTATGACGCCTTCTGGCGGTCGGCCTCGGGCCTGGACGCGTGGCACGCGAGCGGCAGGCGCGGCCCGCGGCCGCCCGGCCGGCTGCGGCACTACCACGCGCCCGAGCTGACCCGCTGGCAGCGAGCCATATCCCGGCCGCTGTACCGGTTCGTCTACGACCCGGACGGCAGGCCGCCGGCCATGCGCCGCCGCGGCGAGTTCTGACGGCTTCTGACCGCGCTTGCCTGAGGCGCTTGGCGGAGGCGCTTGGCGGAGGCCAGGTGTTACAGGCTGGCCACGTCGGCTTGCTTGGCGCGGACGGCCCCGGCCGCCTCCCGCAAGCTCGCCAGCTCGTCGGCGGTGAGCTCGCGCTCCGCCACCCGGCGGATGCCCGTGCGGCCGATCTCCGCCTCCACGCCGAGGTAGACGCCGGAGATGCCGTACTGGCCGTCGACCCAGGTGCAGACCGGCATGACCTGCCCGGTGTCGAGCGCGACCGCCCTGGCCATCCTGGCCGCGGCGGCGGACGGGGCGTAGTACGCGGATCCGGTCTTGAGCAGGCCGACGATCTCGGCGCCGCCGTTCCTGGTCCGCTCGACCAGCGCGCTGATCTCGTCGGCACCGAGCAGGTCGGCCAGCGGAGTGCCGTTGACCTGGCATGCCGACGGGACGGGCACCATCGTGTCGCCGTGCGAGCCGAGCGTCAGCGTCTGTACCGAGCCGACCGGCACGCCGAGGCGCTCGGCGACGAAGTAGCTGAACCTGGCCGTGTCGAGCATTCCGGCCTGGCCGATCACCCGGTGCGCCGGGAACTGCGAGACCTTGGCGGCGAGCGCGGTCATCTCGTCCAGCGGGTTGGAGACCACGATCAGGACGGCCTCGGGCGCGTGCTTGACGACCTGCTCGGTCACGCTGCGGACGATGCCGGCGTTGACCCCGATCAGGTCCATCCGGCTCATGCCAGGCTTGCGCGGCAGGCCGGCGGTGATGATCACGATCCCCGATCCTGCGATCGCCTCGTAGCCCTCGCCGGCCTGGCTGGTGGTCTGCCCGGTGACCGTGGTCTCGAAGCCCTCGATCGGGCGGGACTGGCTCATGTCGAGCGCCAGGCCCTCAGGCTTGCCCTCCACGATGTCGGTCAGCACGACCTCGTCGAAGATGTCGTACTCCGCCAGCCGCTGCGCGGTGGTCGAGCCGTAGAAGCCGGCTCCGACTACTGTCACCTTCCCTGAACGGGCCATTGACGTACTCTCTCCTTCGCTCTCTCGCTCGGTGCCTGCAGCGGCCGGTCTCCTGGCCAGGCCGACTGGCTAGGTCATCGCGGCCTGCAGGTTCTTGTGCAGCGCGCCGAGGAATTCCTCCGTGCTCAGATACGGGGCGTCCCGGCTGATCAGCAGCGCCAGGTCTTTGGTCATCATTCCGCTCGTGACCGTCTCGATGCACACCCGCTCCAGCGTGTCGGCGAAAGCCGTAACCTCGGGCGTGCCGTCGAGCTTGCCGCGGTAGGCCAGCGCCCTGGTCCAGGCGAAGATCGACGCGATCGGATTGGTCGACGTCTGCTTGCCCTGCTGGTGCTGCCGGTAATGCCTGGTCACCGTGCCGTGCGCGGCCTCAGCCTCGATGCACGAGCCGTCCGGGGTCATCAGCACGCTGGTCATCAGCCCGAGCGAGCCGAAGCCCTGCGCCACGATGTCGGACTCCACGTCACCGTCGTAGTTCTTGCAGGCCCAGACGATGCCGCCGTCACCCTTGATGACCTGGGCCACCATGTCGTCGATCAGCCGGTGCTCGTAGGTCAGGCCGGCCGCATCGAACTCGGCCTTGAACTCGGCGTCGAAAACCTCGGCGAAGATGTCCTTGAACCGGCCGTCGTAGGCCTTCAGGATGGTGTTTTTCGTCGACAGGTACAGCGGGAAGCCGCGGTCGAGCGCGTAGCGCATCGTGGCCCGGGCGAAGTCGCGGATGGAATCGTCGAAGTTGTACATGCCCATCGCGATCCCGCCGCCGGTGAACTGGGCGACCTCCATGGACATGGGCTGGCCCGCAGACCCGTCGGCCGGCTGGTAGGAGATCGTGACCGTGCCCGCTCCCGGCACCACAAAGTCGGTGGCCCGGTACTGGTCGCCGTGGGCGTGGCGGCCGATCACGATCGGCTTGGTCCAGCCGGGGACGAAACGGGGGATGCTCTCGATCACGATCGGCTCGCGGAAGACCACGCCGCCGAGGATGTTGCGGATCGTGCCATTCGGCGAGCGCCACATCTTCTTGAGGCCGAACTCGGAGACCCTGCCCTCGTCCGGAGTGATGGTCGCGCACTTGACGCCGACGCCGTACTGCTTGATCGCGTTCGCCGCTTCGATGGTCACCTGGTCGTCCGTCGCGTCCCTGTTCTGTATCGACAGGTCGTAGTAGCGAAGATCGATGTCCAGGTACGGCAAGATCAGCTCATCCTTGATGAACTGCCAGATGATGCGCGTCATCTCGTCCCCGTCGAGTTCTACGACGGGATTGGCCACCTTGATCTTGGACATGCCAATGATCCCTTCATCATGTCTAGCTCGAGTACCCGGCGACGCTGCCGTCCGGCTAGCCGGGCACCGGCACCACGAGCCCCGCCACCAGCAAGCCGGTGCCGAGAACCCCAAAGAGTGCTACATCAAGAAACCGCCGTCTCGATGACAGCATGCCCGCCCGCCGTTCAGGCAGGACGAGCCTGGCCATGGCGGCAACGAGCAGAACGCCTGCGAGTACCAACGTACCGCTTTGGACGAGGTGGACGCCCTGCCAGATTGTCGCCAGCCCGGCAGCTACCCCGAAGAGCACCAGCAAGTACGGCAGCTGCTGGTATCTCGCCTGCGCTGCCTGGTCCGCTTGCCGGGACTGCCCGGCCTCGGCGGCGCCCGCTGGCTGCCGGGACTGCCCGGCCTGGCCGGTCTTCGAGGGACGTCCGGTCCGCCGCCGCCGTCCGCCGTGCCGGCCGGAGCCCCCGCCGACGCGGCCGGTCTCCGCGGTGGCCTGCTCGTGCGATGCGTGCGTCATCGCGCCGCCAGCGGAACCCACGTGAGGCCGGCCTGGCCGATGTACTCGCTGTCCGGCCTGATCAGCCGGTTGTCGGCGTGCTGCTCGATCACGTGCGCCGTCCATCCGGCCATCCGGCTGACCGAGAACACCGGCGTGAACAGATCGGTCGGGATACCCAGGTAGTGATAGACGGTGGCAGCGAAGAAGTCCACATTCGGGTAGAGACCCTTCTCGGCGAGCACCGTCTCCTCCATCCTGCGTGACATCCGGTAGTAGGTATCGTCCCCCGATGCCGCCGCCAGTTCTGCCGCCATGGCGCGCAGGTGGGTGGCACGCGGGTCCTCTACTTTGTACACCCGGTGACCGAAGCCCATGATCTTCTCGCCCCGGCTGAGCCGGGCCGCTACCTCGGTGCCCGCGGCATCGACCGGGTCAGCCTGCGCGTTCTTGGCGATTTCCTCCAGCGTCCGCATGACCTGCTCGTTAGCGCCGCCATGCAGCGGGCCCTTGAGAGTGCCGAGCGCCGCGACCACCGCCGAGTGCATATCGGACAAGGTTGCCGCGCAGACCCGCGCGGCGAAGGTGGAGGCGTTCATGGTGTGGTCGGCGTGCAGCACCAGGCAGCTGTCCAGTACCTCAGCGGACCGCTCCGCTGGCCTCTTGCCGGTGACCTGGAGCAGGAAGTTGCCGGCCAGGCTGAGCTGCGGGTCGGGCTCGGGCACGTCCCTGGCGTTGCGCGCGGCCTCGTATGCGGCGACCAGCACGGGCTGCAGGGCGGTCAGTCTCGCTGCCTTGCGCAGGTTGGCGTCGGCGGCGTTGGAATCCTTGTCAGGATCGCCGGCACTGGCCAGGGACACGAGCGTCCGCAGTGCCTCCATCGGCTCCTGATCGTGCGCGATCCGCGTCAGGTCCTCGCTGACCAGACTGCCGAGCACGCGCCCGGCCATGATCTCGGCGTGATAGGCGGCCAGCTCGGCGGCACTGGGCTGGGCGCCTCGCTGCAGCAGGTAGGCGATTTCCTCGAAGGTTGCCGCTCCGGCGAGCTGGCTGATGTCGTAACCCCGGTAGGAGAGCCGCCCGATCCTGCCGTCGATGTCACTCAGCGCGGTCGCCGCGGCTACGACGTCCGCCAGTCCCTTCGATGGCTGCTGCGCCATTGCATCGCCTCCAGACGGCCCGCTCGGAAGTGTACTTTCCCGCCGAATCCGATACCTACGCAGGGACCAGACCTGCTCTGCCCGGGTTGCCCCGGTTGGAACGTTCTGAGCCGGGTAGTCATGCTGCAGTAGAGCGCCTGTCTCCTGCGCGGAAGGTGCTGTTATGGAAGGCCCCCACATCCAGGTGGCGAGCACCGGAGCCCAGCTTCCCCTGCAGCCAGAGGTAACGACGGTCGGCCGCGGGAAGTACGTGGACATCAGGCTGGCCGATCCCAGCGTGTCCCTGCTGCACGCCGAGATAGTCCGGCGCGGACCGTACGTCTACGTCACGGATCTGGGTTTATCGCGCAACGGCACCCGGGTGAACGGGCGGCTGATCGCCCGGCGCGTCCTGGCTGACGGAGACGCCATCACGTTCGGGTCGGCCCGGTGCAGGATCATCGGCATCGAGACCGACGAGATCGCCGACGACGAGAACCTCAGGCTGGCCGCGCCCGAGCTGACGCGGCGCGAGCTTGACGTGATCGCCTCCCTCTGCCGGCCCGCGCTCTCCGAGGACGCCTTCGTCACCCCGGCGACGGCCAGGGAGATCGCCGCCGATCTGGTGGTCACCGAGGCCGCCGTCAAGCAGCACCTGCTCCGGCTGTACACGAAGCTGCGGATCCCGGAGGGCCCGAACCGCCGGATCAAGCTGGCGAACGAGGTGATCGGACTCGGCCTGGCCAAGCCCGAGCTACCGAGCGAGCAGAACGGCGCCAGGGCACCCGTCGCGCAGGTACGTGCCCCGGCAACGCCGCGGCCGCCAGGACCCGCCCCGAGCGAGCGCCGCGGGATCACAGGCCAATCTGGCGAGCCAGGCTGAGCAGGTTATGCCGCACGTCGGTCAGCATCGTGCGGATGGTCGGGAAATGCAGCAGCTGAGTGTGCAGGCTGTTCACCGGCCAGTACGCCGGAGCCGGTGACTGATACCAGGCGGTGAGCCCGGCCCAGACAGCGATGGCCAGCACCCCTACGTACGCGATGGTCAGCAGGCTCGCGCTGCGGGCAGCCGAGGTATAGACGCTGGCGAGCGCCTGCCGGCTGCTCGACGAGCCTGGCCCGAGCCCGACCACGGCCACGAGCGCTCCGGCGCCGAACGCTACCGCCTGCGGCAGCGGGTGCACCGGGATGACGATGATCGTGGCGGCCGCCGCCACGCAGAAGGCGAGCACGGCCACGGGTGCGCTGAGCAGCAGGCCCAGCAGCGCGCGCACCGCGGCGAGCGGGTACAGCGCGACGGCGAGCAGCGGAGCGCTGCCCCTGCGCCCGTCCGCAGATCGGCGCTTACCCAGCTGACGTGCTGTGATGCTGGCGGCGCGCAGCGCTACCAGCACGACGAGCGAGATCGCGGTCCCGATGATCGGCGCCATGACGCTGATCGCGACGGCCATGGCGACGGTGGCGATGACCAGCGGGCTCCAGGGCGACACGGGACCGACCGTCCGGCCGGCGGCACCGTCCGCCCGCCCGCCCGGCCACAACCCGCCAGGCGAGGGAGCCGCGGGATCGTGACCCTGCCGGGGCCCGCCCGGAGCCATCGGGCCGCCAGCCAGGCCAGCCCCGCCAGCCAGACCCGCCCCGCCAGTCCCGGCGGCCAGGCCGGCCCCGTTAGCCAGGCCAGCCCCGGCCGCCGGATAACCACCGGCCGCCTGACCGCCTGCACCAGGCAGCCCGCCCGGCGGCTGGTAGCTCACCGGCGGCAGCAGGTCCCGCACATCGGCAGGACCCGACACCGACAGCGGCCTGGTGGAGGTCGGCCACGCCTGCCAGCCCTGATCGTCGCCGAGAGTCCGCGGCAGCGCACCGAGCGCCACCGCCGGGCCTGCGTCCGCGCCCGGGTTCAGCCCGCCGTCAGCCAGCCTGGCCGCGACAGCCGGAGGACTTGGTATCAGGGCCGCCGGGTCGAGCGCGCCCACCAGGCGGCCAATCTCGGCCGCCGACGGACGGCTAGCCGGATTGCGGGACAGCGCGGCCAGGATGATGGCCCGCAACGGTTCAGGCATCGTGTCCAGATCAGGAGCCCCATGCATGATCCGGTAGAAAATGGTCTCGAACGGCCCGGTGCCGTATGGCGGCCTGCCGGTCGCGGCGAAGGCCACGGTCGCCGCCCAGGAGTGCACGTCGGAGGCTGCGCCGCTCTCTTTGCCCTCGATGACCTCGGGCGCCAGGTAGCCAGGAGTCCCCATGAACATGCCGGTCAGCGTCAGCCTGGTCGTCTCCGGCAGGTGGGCGATCCCGAAGTCGATGACGACCGGCTGCCCGTCCGAGATCATCACGTTGCCCGGTTTCAGGTCACGGTGCACGACCCCGGCGGCGTGGACTGCCGCCAGTGCCTCGGCCAGCCCGAAGGCCAGCCTGGCCAGCGCTGGACCGGCCAGAGGTCCGCCGGTGCCGACCACGTCGTCAAGGGTCAGCCCGGGAACGTATCTGGTCACGATGTAGGGCGGGTCACCGTCGAGATCGGCGTCGAGCACCTCGGCCACGTAGCGGCTGCGCACCCGCTGCATGGTCTCGACCTCGCGGGCCATCCGCCGCCTGGCGTTCTCCTCCCGCGCCATCCCGGGGTGCAGCGCCTTGACCGCGACGGGCACCTGCGAGGCGTCCGCCGCCAGGTACACGACGCCCATGCCGCCCTCACCGAGCCGCCTGACGAGGCGGTACGGCCCGAGACGCTCAGGCGTGCGATCCTGCACCCTCATGACCTCATAGCTTACGGATCGCCCTCCAGTGCTTGACGAAGCCGAATCGGGAGGATCCTCTTACCCTCCCGATCGGCGAGTAACCGGCTGGAGGATTACCCGCAGGGTCTGGTATGCCCGGGACACGGGACTTCAGCTAGCTGCCCGCGACCAGGCGGCGCAGTGCCGTCGCGGCTTCGGCATTCTGCTCGGCATGGGCGACCAGGCCTCTGGCCAGCTCAGCGGCCCACTCGGCGATCGGCACGACATTACGGGAGAGCACGATTCCGCGCACCTCGTGGCAGATCTCAGCGACGGGGGCGCCGCGCTGCGTGCCGAGGGTCATGGTCTTCTCGCCGAGCCGGACGGAGATCCGCGTCACCGTGCCAGGTCGGTTCTGGATGCGATCGGACATGCTCCTGGAGCGCTCGACCGTCACGCAGCCGGCCGGGAGGGACTCACCAAGCGACTCGGTCAGCACCCTGGCGTAGATCGCGATGTCCGAGCTATCCGCGCGCAGCGCCGCGGTCACCATCTCCAGCGAGAGGCTCTCGTCGGCCTGGGCGCCATCACCCGCCTGTGTCATCTTCGTTCCGTCCTG
This sequence comes from Streptosporangiaceae bacterium, assembly GCA_035532775.1. Taxonomy (GTDB): domain Bacteria; phylum Actinomycetota; class Actinomycetes; order Streptosporangiales; family Streptosporangiaceae; genus Chersky-822. The sequence goes on along the minus strand of DATKQH010000205.1, from coordinate 20,561 downwards.
CTCTGCCGACGCCGCCGTCCGGCGGCCCGTCGATCCGGCGCCGGACGGACAGTCCTGGCTTGATCCGCGCGCCCGGGTTGCCCGCGGGCGGTGTTACCGTCCGGCGAACGATGCCTTCCCTGGTCCATTCTCCACGAAGCTGCGCATGCCCGTCCTCGCGTCCTCCGTCGCGAACAGGCCGGCGAACTGGAGCCGCTCGATCTCCAGGCCGGTGTCGAGGTCAGCGTCCAGGCCCTCGTCGATCGCCTGCTTGGCGGCCCGCAGCGCCACGGCCGGCCCGTTGGCGAACCTGCCGACCAGGTCACGCGCCGCCTGGTACACCTCGCCATCGGGCACAACCTTGTCCACCAGACCGATCGCGAGCGCCTCGGCGGCACCGACGAACCTGCCGGTGAAGACGATGTCCTTCGCCCTGGCGGGACCGACGAGCCTGGGCAGCCGCTGGGTGCCGCCGGCGCCAGGGATCAGGCCGAGCAGGATCTCGGGCTGGCCTACCCTGGCGCCCTCACCCGCCACCCTGAAGTCAGCGCACAGCGCGAGCTCGAGGCCGCCGCCGAGCGCGTATCCGGTGATGGCGGCGACGACCGGCTTGCCGATCCTGGCCACGGCGGTGAAGGAGTCCTGCAGGCGCCGGCTGTCCTGGGCCATGGTGGCGTAGCTCGCGTCGGCCATCTCCTTGATGTCTGCGCCGGCCGCGAAGACCTTCTCGCCGCCGTAGATGACCACTCCCCTGACCTGCTGATCGTCGGAGACCGCTGCGGCGGCCGCGGCGATCTCGGACTGAACCTGGGCGTTCAGCGCGTTCATCGGCGGCCGTTCGAGCCGGATCGTGGCAATCGCCTGATCGATCTCCACCCGCACGAACTCGCCCATGTCGACCTCCGCCGGTCCTGCTCCGTGGCCGCCGGCCACGGTCCGCTACCGATAGCTAGCGCGCCGCACGCCGATAGCTAGCGCGCCGCACGCCGCGCACGGATGATCTTACGCAGGCACGGACGGGACGCGGAAGGACGGAGTGCGAACGGACGGAGCACAGTGGGACTGAGCGCGAACGGACGGAGCATAGAAGCACTGAGCACTGAGCACTGAGCGCGGAGTGACGGAGTGACGGAGTGCGGAAATGAGGGAGGGCCTGCCCGCTGACTCCGGGCAGGCCCTCCGCTTGGAGCGCGGTATCGGGGGATCCTGACTATTCACCAACCGCGCGTGGCAGGCTGACTCCCTGCCAGCTGTTGAGGAATCCGCGTACCTCGGACTCGCTGTACCTGCGGTGCCCGCCAGGTGTCCTGATCGAGGACAGCTTGCCGCCTCGCGCCCAGCGCGTCACGGTCTTCGGGTCGACCCGAAGCATGGCCGCGACCTCGGCTGGCGTGAGGAGCCTATTGTCCGGCTTGATCTGAGTTCTCACTGCAGCTGATCCTCTCGTTGCTAGCTAGGTGACTACATGGTGACTGACAGTGACCAGTAATGGCACTACTCCTTGAAGTCGTCGAATCACAGGATGTCACATGTCCCTCGACTTTGCTGGCGTTCTAACCGGCAAGACGACAAATTTCGGCGGGGGACCTCGGATGTCTTTTCTAGAACGACGTCATGACGTCCATGTTGGTTTACTCCGCACAGTAACGCGTCAATCACAATGCGTCGTAGGCGAAGGCCCGGGAACGACCGCATCGGGCCAGAGAGCCAATCATCGGTTCTGATATGGGCGTGCTTAGCCGCCTTTGCGTCGGCTGAGTACGGCGTGCAGCCGGACGGATGTGCGGATCCGCGGCCGGGCAGGTACGGGCGGCGCGCGCTAGCGCAGGTCGCCGCTGAGCATTCCGGCTGGCGCGACCGGCGCGGTGACCAGGCCCATCTCGGCCGGGGCGGACAGCAGCGGATGCCGCGGCAGGATCCGGACGGTGTACCCGAACGGGCCGGGCTGGCCGAGGATCGCCTCGCCGACATACCACGCGACCGAGTCAGCTCCAGGCTCCGCCTCGAGCGCCAGCTCCGAGTGGATCGGATCAGCGATCTCGTCGTCCTCACCGGCCCGGCCGTAGAGCACCTCCACGGTCACGTCAGCGGGCGTGAGCTGGCCGAGCGCGACTCCCGCCCGAACCGTGAGCGGCGTGCCAGGGACCTGGTCGCCGTCATCGGTCTCGACAAGCTCGACCCGGACCGCGGGCCACGCCCGCGTGACCCGCTCCTTCCACGCGGCCAGGTCGGCCGCGCCAGCGAACGGGCGTTCCACGCCATCGGTCAGCGCCCGCGAGGAGCGGGACGCGGGCAGATAGAGCTCGGTCGTGTACTCCCTGACCATCCGGGTCGCCTGGGCCTTGGGGCCTAGCGTGCGCAGCGTGTGCGTGACCATCTCCAGCCAGCGGCGCGGCAGGCCGTCGGCGCCCCGGTCATAGAACATCGGCGCGACCGACCGGCCGAGCAGGTCGTAGAGCGCGGCCGCCTCGACCTCGTCACGCCGGTGCGGATCGGCGACCGAGTCCGCCGACGGGATGGCCCAGCCATTCTCCCCGTTGAACCACTCGTCCCACCAGCCGTCAAGCACCGAGACATTGAGCGCGCCATTCAGCGCCGCCTTCATCCCGGAAGTCCCGCACGCTTCGAGCGGCCGGAGCGGGTTATTGAGCCATACATCGCAGCCCTGGACCATGGTCCGGCCGAGCGCCATGTCGTAGTCGGGCAGGAATACGATCCGGTGCCGCACCGCGGGATCGTCGGTGAACCTGATCATCTGCTGGATCAGCGCCTTGCCGCCGTCGTCGGCCGGGTGAGCCTTGCCCGCGATCACGATCTGCACCGGCCGCTCGGTGTCAAGCAGCAGCGCGGCCAGCCTGGTCGGATCCTGCAGCATCATCGTCAGGCGCTTGTACGAAGGCACCCGGCGAGCGAACCCGATGGTCAGGATGTTCTCGTCCAGCGCGCTGGAGATCCAGGCCAGCTCGGCCTCGGACGCGCCGCGCTGCTGCCAGGATGCCCGCAGCCTGGCCCTGGCCTCGGCCACCAGGCGGGCACGGAGCACCTGCCTGATCTGGAAGATGCGGCCGGGATCGGCGGCTACCGCGTCCCAGGCCGGGGCGTCGTCGGCGAGCCAGTCAGCGGCGCCCGCGTCATGACCATTCTCAGCCAGGCTCAGGATCTCGGGCGCGACCCAGCTAGGACCGTGCACGCCGTTGGTGATGGAGCCGATCGGCACTTCGGAGGTGTCGAAGCCCGGCCACAGCCCGGTGAACATCTCGCGGCTGACCTCGCCATGCAGCTTGCTCACGCCGTTGACCCGCTGGGCCAGGCGCATGCCCATCACGGCCATGTTGAAGACGCCCGCATCTCCGCCGTCATAGGTCTCGGCACCGAACGCGCGGATCTGGTCGATCGGCAGCCCCGGCTCTCCGCCTCCCGGGCCGAACTGCTCCTCGATCAGCTCCTTGTCGAACCTGTCGATCCCGGCCGGCACCGGCGTGTGCGTGGTGAAGACCGTGCCGGCCCTGGTCAGCTCGACCGCCTCGGCGAAGGATGCGCCCCTGGCCAGGTATTCCCTGATCCGCTCTACGCCCAGGAAGCCGGCGTGCCCCTCGTTGGTGTGGAAGACCTCCGGCTGCGGGTGGCCGGTGATCGCGCAGTAGAGCCTGACCGCCCGCACCCCGCCGATCCCGAGCAGCAGCTCCTGGCGCAGCCGGTGGTCGCTGCCGCCGCCGTACAGGCGGTCGGTGACCTCACGAAGCAGCGGATCGTTGTCCTCGGTGTAGGAGTCGAGCAGGAGCAGCGGGATCCGGCCCACGTCGGCGACCCAGATCTGGGCGGCAAGCTCTGCTCCGCCGGGAAGGCCGACCGTGACCTTGGCTGGCGCCCCAGCCTCGTCGCGCAGCAGCGCGATCGGCAGGCCAGCGGGATCCGACGCCGGGTACCGCTCAGCCTGCCATCCCTCAGCGGACAGCGACTGGGTGAAGTAGCCGTGCCGGTAGAGCAGCCCGACGCCGATCAGCGGCACGCCCAGGTCGCTCGCCGACTTCAGGTGGTCGCCGGCCAGGATGCCGAGTCCGCCGGAGTACTGGGGTAGCGCGGCCGTGATCCCGTACTCGGGCGAGAAGTACGCGATCGCGGCCGGGCCGTCGGACGACTGATCAGAGAGCTGGTACCACCGGCTGCCGGTCCGGTACTCGTCAAGCTTGTCGACCGCCTCGCCGAGCCGGCGCAGGAAATCCTCGTCGGCGGCGAGGGCGGCGAGCCGCTCGTGCGACACCCGCGCCAGCAGGCTGGCCGGGTCGTGCCGCGAGTCCTCCCATGCCTTCGGGTCGATCTCGGCGAAGAGCGCTCTCGTCGGGGTGTGCCACGACCAGCGCAGGTTGAGCATCAGGGTCCGGAGCGGAGCGAGAGTCGCGGGCAGCGCGGGATGGATGGTGAACCGGCGGATTGCTTTCACGGTGAGTGACACTAATGCGTGCTGAGAGCAATCAGGACCATGACCCCCGGTCAGAGTCGGCCTGATCCGGGCTCGATCGGGGACCGGCGGGACCGGCGCCGGGCTCGAGACCGCGCGGGAAGAGGCGCCCGCGTGCATGCCCCGCGCCACGATTGGGTAGCTTTTCGTGGTGATCGGCAGGATTCCTATTCTCGACATTCAGCCCCTGGTCGACTGCGGCCGGCGGCCAGCCAAAGCCGTGCCCGGCGAGGTCGTGCCGGTGACGGCCACCGTGTTCCGCGAGGGGCACGAGATGCTAGGCACCGGCGTCGTGCTGCGAGATCCCGCAGGCAGGTGCCAGCCGGCAATAGCCATGCGCGAGCTGGCGGAGGGCACCGACAGCTACGGGGCCGACGTCGTCCCGGCCAGCGAGGGACGGTGGCATTTCAGGATCGAGGCGTGGGGCGACCCGATCGCGCACTGGCGGCACGACGCGGCGATCAAGGTCCCGATCGGCCAGGACGTCGACCTCATGCTCGCCGAAGGCGCGCTGCTCTTCGACCGGGCCGCACAGGAGGCTGACCTCGCCGAGCGGGAGGCCGATGAGCCGGCCGGGGCAGCCAGGGCAGCCAGGGCAGCCTCGGCGCGGGCGCTGTACGAGAAGGTCGCCGCAGCGCTGCGCGGCGAGAAGAGACCCCCTGTCGACCGGCTGGGTACCGCATTCACCGCGCAGGTGACGGAGGCGGTCGCGGAGTTCCCGCTGAGGGAACTGGTCACCCATTCGGCCTGGTGCCCGCTGATCGTGCACCGGCAGCGGGCGCTGTACAGCTCCTGGTACGAGTTCTTTCCCCGCTCGGAAGGGGCCAAAGTCGATCCGCTTGGCCGGCGCCGCCCGGTGCCGGGAACGCTGCGCACCGCCGCGCGGCGGCTGAACGAGGTCGCGGCGATGGGCTTCGACGTCGTGTACCTGCCGCCGGTGCACCCGATCGGGACGACTGCGCGCAAGGGCAGGAACAACGCGCTGACGGCCGGTCCCGATGATCCGGGCTCGCCGTGGGCGATCGGCTCACCGGCCGGCGGCCACGACGCGATCCACCCCGACCTCGGCACGATCGCCGACTTCGGCTACTTCGTGGCCAGGGCGGCCAAGCTCGGTCTCGAGGTCGCACTCGACCTGGCGCTCCAGGCCTCGCCGGACCACCCCTGGGTGACCAAGCATCCTGAGTGGTTCACCACGCGAGCGGACGGCTCGATCGCCTACGCGGAGAACCCGCCGAAGAAGTACCAGGACATCTACCCGCTGAACTTCGACAATGATCCAGACGGGATCTACGCCGAGGTGCTGCGGGTGGTGCGGTACTGGATCAGCCACGGCGTGACCATCTTCCGGGTCGACAACCCGCATACGAAGCCGCTGCCGTTCTGGGACAGGCTGCTGAGCGAGATCGCCGCGACCGACCCGGACGTGATCTTCCTGGCCGAGGCGTTCACCAGGCCGGCGATGATGCGCGCGCTGGCCATCATCGGATTCCACCAGTCGTACACCTACTTCACCTGGCGCAACTCCGCGGCCGAGCTCACCGAGTACCTGACCGAGCTGGCGGGCCCGGCCGCCGCCTGCATGCGGCCCAACTTCTTCGTCAATACTCCGGACATCCTGAGCACGTATCTCCAGCACGCCGACCCGGAGGCGTTCAGGGTCCGAGCGGTGCTGGCCGCGATGCTCTCCCCCTCGTGGGGCGTCTACTCGGGTTTCGAGCTGTGTGAGAATTCTCCGCTGCGGCCAGGCAGCGAGGAGTACCTGGACTCCGAGAAATATCAGTATCGGCCGCGCGACTGGGCCACGGCCGCGCGAATGAACCTGGGTATCGCGCCCTTTATTGCACAACTCAATGCAATCAGGCGATCACATCCCGCTCTGCATCAGCTGCGCAACCTCCGATTCCATTTTCCGGACCGGCCGGAGATTCTGTGCTTTTCTAAGACTGTGGGAGCGTCAGCCGGCGTCCCTGGCGGCGACAGAGTCCTGGTCGTCGTCAATCTCGATCCGCACCAGCCACGTGAGGGCACGGTCTGGCTGGATCGAAACGCCCTTGACATCGATGTCAGCGCGGGATTCACGGTAACCGACGAGCTGACTGGCGAGTCTTACCGGTGGGGAGAGGCAAACTACGTTCGGCTGGATCCGGGCAGCGCGCCAGCGCATATCTTTAAGGTATCCGCCGGCCAGCCAGGCGGCCGGGACCAGCCGGCCTGACGGCTGCCATGGATTGCGCATTAGGCACAATACGGCGACAACAGCGGAGCGGATGCACGGCACGGGCCCGGCCGCCCTAGCCAGACGCCGCTGATCGTGCGGTGCGACTCGCACCGCAGCCAGCGCACCCCCAAAGAAATCTAGGGTACGTAAGGAAATACAGGAGAGACCCCGTGGCACAGCCGGAACTAGCGCCGCAAGGAACCCCCGCGCCGCCGAGCACATTCCTGCCCAGCTCTGCTGCCTCCAACGAGCCGGTGCCGAACTCGTTCTCCTTCGACAAGCCGCGGGATCCGCGGTGGTTTAAGCACGCCGTCTTCTACGAGGTCCTGGTCCGCGGCTTCCATGACTCCAACGGTGACGGCACGGGCGACCTGCGCGGCCTGATCTCCCGGCTCGACTACCTGCAGTGGCTCGGCATCGACTGCGTCTGGCTGCTGCCGATCTACAACTCGCCCCTGCGGGATGGCGGCTACGACATCGCAGACTTCATGCAGGTCCTGCCCGACTTCGGCACCATCGGCGATTTCGTGGAACTGGTCGAGGAGGCCCATGCCCGTGGCGTCAGGGTGATCGCTGACCTGGTCATGAACCACACCAGCGACCAGCACCCCTGGTTCCAGGCGTCACGCTCGGACCCGGACGGGCCGTATGGCGACTTCTACATGTGGTCGGACACCGACGACAAGTATCCCGATGCCCGGATCATCTTCGTCGACACCGAGCAGTCCAACTGGACCTTCGACCCGGTCCGCGGGCAGTACTACTGGCACCGGTTCTTCCACCACCAGCCGGACCTCAACTACGAGAACCCCCTGGTGCAGGACGCCATGCTCGAGGTGCTGCGGTTCTGGCTGGACCTCGGCATCGACGGATTCCGGCTGGACGCCGTGCCCTATCTCTACGCGCGCGAGGGCACGAACTGCGAGAACCTGAAGGAGACCCACGAGTACCTGAAGCGGGTGCGGGCCGAGGTGGACAGGCTCTACCCGGACCGGGTGCTGCTCGCCGAGGCGAACCAGTGGCCGGACGACGTCGTCGAGTACTTCGGCGACCCGAGCGTCGGCGGCGACGAGTGCCACATGGCCTTCCACTTCCCGCTGATGCCGCGGATCTTCATGGCCGTGCGCCGGGAACAGCGCTACCCGATCTCGGAGATCCTCGCCAAGACCCCGCAGATCCCGTCTGGCTGCCAGTGGGGGATCTTCCTGCGCAATCACGACGAGCTGACCCTGGAGATGGTCGCCGACGACGAGCGCGACTACATGTACGCCGAGTACGCCAAGGATCCCAAGATGAAGGCCAACATCGGGATCAGGCGCCGCCTCGCGCCGCTGCTCGACAACGACCGCAACCAGCTTGAGCTGTTCACCGCCCTGCTGCTGTCCCTGCCCGGCTCGCCGGTCATGTACTACGGCGACGAGATCGGGATGGGCGACAACATCTGGCTCGGCGACCGGGACGGCGTGCGCACGCCGATGCAATGGACGGTCGACCGCAACGGCGGCTTCTCCAACTCTGATCCGCAGCGGCTCTACCTGCAGCCGAATATGGACCCGATCTACGGCTACCAGGCGATCAACGTCGAAGCGCAGGAGCGCAACACCGGCTCGCTGCTGCACTGGACCCGCAGGATGATCGAGATCCGCAAGCGCCACCAGGTCTTCGGCCTCGGCCGATACTCCGAGCTGAGCAGCTCGAACCCGAGCGTGCTCGCGTTCGTCAGGGAGTACGGCGACGACAGCGCGGAGGTACCGGAGGGAAACCCGATCCTGTGCGTCAACAACCTGTCGAGGTTCCCGCAGCCTGTCGAGCTTGACCTGAGCAGGTTCAACGGCTACACCCCGGTCGAGTGCATGGGCGGCGTCCGGTTCCCGGCGGTCGGCGAGCTCAGCTACCTGCTCACGCTGCCCGGGCACGGCTTCTACTGGTTCGTCATGGAACCGTCGGCGCACTGATCGGGACAAGTCGGCCGGCCCTGGATCGGGCCTGGCTCTCGCCGGATGCTTGACTCGTCTGGTGACCCAGAGCCCGCTCGAGGATCTGCTGTCGGCATGGCTTCCAGCTCAGCGCTGGTTCGCCGGCAGCGGTTCCCTGGCGCGCGAGATCGAGATCACCTCCGACGTGCAGCTGGCCGGGGGCGACCCTGAGCTGCGGCATCTCATGGTCGACGTCTGGGTCGGCCAGGAGATAGTCAGCTATCAGGTACTACTCGGACTGCGCGGGCAACTGCCGCCCGATCTGGCAGCGGCGGTGATCGGCACCGTTGCCGACGGCCGGGTCGCCTACGATGGCGCGCGTGACCCTGAGCTGACCGCCGTGCTGCTGCGCGGCATCGCGGCGCAGCGCAGAGCCGGCCCGCTGCGGTTCGAAGCCGAGCCGGGCGCTCACATCGACGACACGGCCGCGGGCCGAACCCTGCCGGCGCTGGCGAGCAACACCAGCATCGTGTTCGGCGACAAGGCCATCCTGAAGCTGCTGAGGCGTCCCTTCACCGGTCATCATCCTGACCTCGAGGTCCCGGCGGCGCTGGCGAGAAACGGCTCGAAGCTCGTCGCTGCGCCCCTCGGCTGGATTGAGATGCCGGACGCCGGGCAGAGCATGGCCGTGCAGGCAACGACCGGCGCGCCCGGGCACGCCGCCGCGGGCGCTCCCGCCGGCGAGCCGGCGGTGCTCGCGATCTTGTCCGTGTTCTTCGCCAACTCCAGCGACGGCTGGTCGCTCGCCACGGCCAGCCTGCGGCTGGCGGAACCTGACTTCTCCCGCGAGGCCCGCCTGCTCGGCGAGGCCACGGCGAAGCTGCACGCCGAGCTTGCCGAAGCGTTCGGCACCAGCGTGCTCTCCCGCTTCGCGCTGACCGACCTGATCGATGCCATGGACACGGAACTCACCCAGGCCATCCAGGTCGTCCCGCGGCTCAGGGAGTACGAGGCCGGGATCCGCGCCTGCTATGCCAGCCTGGCCAAGCCGGTGACCGAGGTGGCGGTCCAGCGGATCCACGGTGACTATCACCTCGCCCAGGTGCTGGGGACCGACGGCGGCTGGGTGGTGCTCGACTTCGAGGGCGAGCCGTCCGTGCCGCTCGCCCGGCGCCGGGCGTTCGCGCCCGCGCTGCGCGACGTCGCCGGGATGCTCCGCTCGTTCGACTACGCCGCCCGGCATCAGGCGACGCAGGCGCGGAACGAGCAGCGAGCGCGGCAGGCGGCGGAACAGGTAGCGGCGGAACAGGTAGCGGCGGAGTGGGTGCGCCGATGTCAGGATGCGTTCTGCACGGGGTATGCGAACCTTATGGGCGCCGACCCGAGAAGCAGCGGGCCGCTGCTGCGTGCCCTGACCCTTCAGAAGGCGGTTTACGAGGCAGTCTATGAGGCCAGGCACCGGCCCGACTGGCTGCCGATCCCGCTCGCTGCGATCGCGGAGGCAAGCCGATGACAGCCGCAGGTAAACCGCTGACCGGTCCGGTCGAGGGCACCGACCCGATCAGTCATGACGAGATCGCCCGGATCACAGCCGGGCACCACCACGATCCGCACGCGGTACTCGGCGCCCACCCGGGACCGCACGGCACGGTGATCAGGGCGCTGCGACCGCTCGCCTGGTCGGTCGCCGCGGTCATGCCGGACGGGACCAGGTTCCCGATGCGGCATGTGCACGAGGGCGTGTTCTCCGTCACGGTGCCGTCCGCGGACCTCAGCGACTACCGGCTCGCGGTCATGTACTCGGCCGACGGGCCTGAGCTGCTCGTCGACGATCCGTACCGGCACCTGCCCACGCTCGGCCAGATGGACCTGCACCTGATCGGCGAGGGCAGGCACGAGGAGCTGTGGCGGGTGCTCGGCGCCAGGGTGCGGCCGGAGCTTGACGGGACCTCGTTCGCCGTCTGGGCACCGAGCGCCCGCGGCGTCCGGCTGATCGCCGACTTCAACCACTGGGACGGCCGGGCTTATCCGATGCGCTCGCTCGGCGGCTCCGGCGTCTGGGAGCTGTTCATGCCAGGCGCGGGAAACGGCGCCAGGTACAAGTACGAGATCTGCGGCCAGGACGGCACCTGGCACCGCAAGGCCGACCCGATGGCGGCCTTCGCCGAGGTCCCGCCCGCCACCGCGTCCGTGGTGTTCGAGTCTGGCTTCGACTGGTCCGATCAGGACTGGATGGCGGCCCGTGCCGAGCGCGATCCGCTGCGCGAGCCGATGAGCGTCTACGAGGTTCACATCGGCTCCTGGCGGCCCGGGCTTTCCTACACCGAGCTCGCCGATGCCCTTGTTCACTATGTGACGGAACGTGGGTTCACCCACGTGGAGTTCATGCCGGTGGCCGAGCACCCCTTTGGCGGATCCTGGGGCTACCAGGTGACGTCGTATTACGCGCCGTCGGCGAGGTTCGGGACGCCGGATGACTTCCGGTTCCTGGTCGACCGGCTGCATCAGGCCGGCATCGGGGTGCTCGTGGACTGGGTGCCCGCCCACTTCCCGAAGGACTCGTGGGCGCTGGCGCGGTTCGACGGGACGCAGCTGTACGAGCACGCAGATCCGCGCCGCGGCGAGCATCCGGACTGGGGCACGCTGATCTTCGACTTCGGCCGGCGCGAGGTGCGGAACTTCCTGGTCGCCAACGCGGTGTACTGGCTCGAGGAGTTCCACATCGACGGGCTGCGGGTGGACGCCGTCGCCTCGATGCTGTACCTGGACTACTCGCGCAAGCCCGGCGAGTGGACGCCGAACGTGCTCGGCGGCCGGGAGAACCTGGACGCGGTCTCATTCCTCCAGGAAGTCAACGCCACCTGCTACAAGAGAGCGGCGGGCATCGTGATGATCGCCGAGGAGTCGACCGCGTGGCCTGGCGTGACCAGGCCCGTGCACCTCGGCGGCCTGGGCTTCGCCCTGAAGTGGAACATGGGCTGGATGCACGACACGCTGTCGTACCTGGCGCACGACCCGCTGTTCCGGCGCTACCACCACAACGAGCTCACGTTCTCGATGATGTACGCGTACAGCGAGAACTTCGTGCTGCCGCTGTCGCACGACGAGGTCGTGCACGGCAAGGGCTCGCTGCTGCGCAAGGTGCCGGGAGACGACTGGAAGCGGTTCGCCACGCTGCGGGCGCTGTTCGGCTACATGTGGGCGCATCCCGGCAAGCAGCTCCTGTTCATGGGGTCGGACTTCGGTCAGGACGCCGAGTGGTCCGAGCAGCTCGGGCTGGACTGGGGCGCGCTCGACAATCCGTCGCACGCCGGCCTCCAGCGTCTGGTCACCGACCTGAACGCGGCGTACCGCCAGCTCCCGTCGCTGTGGCGCGAGGACTACTCGCCGGCCGGGTTCAGCTGGATCGACGCGAACGACGCGTTCGGCAACGTGATCTCGTTCCTGCGGTTCGCCGAGGACGCCCCGGCCGTCGCGTGCGTGGTCAACTTCTCCGGCGAACCGCACGACGACTACCGGGTCGGGCTGCCGTCGACTGGCCCGTGGCGCGAGGTGATCAACAGCGACGCCACCGACTATGGCGGCAGCGGCGTCGGCAACATGGGTCTGGTCGAGTCGGTAGACGTGCCCTGGCACGGACGTCCGGCGTCCGCGGTACTGACGGTTCCGCCGCTCGGCATGCTCTGGCTAGTCCACGACCCAGCCCCCGCCGGCGAGCAGCCTGCCGGGCGGCAGGCCGAGCAGCCCGCCGCGGAGCCAGCCAACCCTTCGGCCGCGGAGCCCGCCGGGCGGCAGGCCGCCGACCCGTCGGCGGTAGAACCGGCCGAAACCCGGCCGTAGCCCCGGCGGGGCAGGCCCCTGCCGGGCAGGCCCCGGCCAAATCTCATGAACGTGGACGTTAGTCAGATCGTGGACTTCTCTCAGTCGTCATTGCCGAGGGAAGTCCACGTTCTGAAAGAAGTCCACGATCATGGGCCTGTTGCGCCACCGTCCGGCGCGCTGACCTCGGCGTGCCGTCAGCCGACCTGGCCGACTCGTAGACCAGCAGGTCGCCGGGCTGGCAATGCAGCGCCTCGCACAACCTGGCCAGCGTGCTGAACCGGACCGCCCGGGCGCGGCCATTCTTGAGGATGGACAGGTTCACGATCGTGATGCCGACCCGCTCCGACAACTCGGTCAGGGTCATCCCCTGCTCGGCAAGAAGCTCGTCGAGGCGAATCCGGATCGCGGCCGACTCATTATGCCCGTCAGCCGAGCCAGCGACGTCACCGGAGCCAGCCGGGCCGTCGCGACGGACCGCGCCGTCGGAGCGGACCGAACCGTCGCGACGGACCGCGCCGTCGGAGCGGACCGAACCGTCGGGACGAGCCGGGCCGTCGGGACGAGCCGGGCGGCCGGTACCGGTGTCCCTGCTTCGGCGCGTCATACCGTCGCCCTGATCTCCTCGTCCATCGCCTCGCCTACGCCGATGATCCGGGCGAACGTCAGCATCGCCGCCCCGGCTATGCGGAACCGGCAGCATACGTGTTCGACAGCGTCTCGCAGACGGCTGCGTTCCCGAACCCGCCCATCGAGCCGGAACCGAGCCACGTAGCGACCGCACCCCCGGCGAGCGCCAGTGCCATCCACGCGCCGAACACCCAGGTCATAGACTTCAGCGGCTCGGTTATCCGGCGTCGTTCTGCCGCCATCACCGGCTCCGTCCCTCGGTCGCGCTGACCGCCAGCGTTCGTATCGATTATCGATATTATCGATAATCGATACATTCAGTGTCAAGCCCGGACGATAGGCCCCGAGACCGGACGCCAGGATCTGGCCTCAGAGCCAGCCCGGTCCAGGTGCTGCGTTACCGTCGCAGTCGAGAGATCCTGGAACCAGGGCGGACGGGCAGAACGGCAGCCGGCAGAGGGGCGGATGGGGCCATGGACGACGAACTGAAGCTGGCCGTGCCAGAGCAAGAACCCGTGCCGCCCGACGCGGCGACGCACGTGACCCGGCTCGCGGCCGCGGGAGTCAGTCCGGACCGGATGCCGGCCATGTACCTCGGGCATGGCGCGCCGCCGCTGGTCGACGACCCGCTCTGGACCACGGAGCTGACGGCGTGGTCTCGAGCCCTACCCAGGCCGACGGCGATCCTGGTGGTCTCCGCGCACTGGGAGTCGGCACCGCTGACGATCGGCGCGACACAGGATGCTGCGCCGCTGGTCTACGACTTCTACGGCTTCCCCGAGCGCTACTACCAGGCGACCTATCCGGCCCCCGGCGCGCCTGACCTGGCCGAGAAGGTCAGGTCGCTGCTCTCCGGGACCGAGCCGGTCGTGCAGGCACCGGACCGCGGCATGGACCACGGCGCCTACGTGCCGCTGACGGTGATGTACCCGGGAGCCGACATCCCGGTCCTGCAGATCTCGATGCCGACGCTGGACCCGGACCGGCTGCTGCAAATCGGCGCCGCGCTCCGCCCGCTGCGTGACGAGGGCGTCCTGATCATGGGCAGCGGCTTCCTCACCCACGGCCTGCCCTTTCTGCGCGACTTCAGGTTCGACGCTCCCCCGCCCGCATGGTCGACGGAATTCGACCAATGGGCCGCGGAGGCGCTCGACCGGGGCGACGTGGACGCGCTGGCGGACTTCCGTCAGGCGCCGGGAGCGCGCTACGCGCACCCGACCACCGAGCACTTCGCGCCGCTCTTCGTGACGCTGGGCGCGGCCGACGGACCGGCGCCGGTCACCCCGATTACCGGCTACTGGATCGGCCTGGCCAAGAGGTCGTTCCAGGTGGCATAAGCATGGGACCGGGCGGCAGGGCGGTGCATCAGCCGCCGGAGGCGGCCGCCAGGTCGTCGGTCGATTCGTCCGCCAGGAGGTAAGCATGTCCGAACACGGTAACCACGCCCCGGACTATCCCCCACCGTCCGGCCCTAGCCAGGCCGGGGCCGACCGGGGTACGCCAACGCAGGTTCAGCGGAGGCGATCGATGTCGGTCACCGATCTGGCGGCCGACCACCCTGAATCCAGGTTCGACCGGGCCCTGCACTGGGTTCCTAGGATCCTGTCGAGCAAGCCGCACATAGTCGTGCTGATACTGCTTGGCGTCTACCTGATCGTGCTGCCGCTGCTCGGCGTGGCCGTGAGCGCCAAGTCGGAGCTGATCGGCGGTAACTACACCAACGTCACCAGCGACATCGGCGCCTGTATTGCCGCCGGCGGCACCCTGCACCTGGTAAACCAGAGCCGCAAGCGCCAGAAGATCGACGCCGAGCGGCTCGCGCTGCTCCGCGAGGTGCACGCACTGCTGCACCACCTGCACCCGGATGCTGCGGCCGCCCTCGGCCAGACTGCGGACCCCAACCGCGAAGAGTAAATAGCTTCTGCGGCATATTGGGACTCGGACCCATCCGCGTGGCCGCAGTCCTGGCGGCGTCCACGGTCGCCGCTGGTGCCGCCGCCAGGGGCCGCGACAAGATCGTCAGGACCAGGCCCGGCGCAGGGCTGTGGCTCGGCACGCAATGGAGTGGCGACGGGAGAGGCAAGCTGCTGGAACGAACGCCTGTATGCCTTTCATTCCGGCACTATCGCCAAGCCGGTCACGCTGGCAAGCAGCCAGCCGGGGCCGAACACCGAAGCCCCGACGGCCTCGCACCTGGACCGCAGCTCCCGGTCGGCGGTGACGACCAGCCGGGGCCCGGCGATCCCGGCGGCCTGCCGGACGATCTCGTCGTCGCCCGAGCCCCGCGCCCGCACGATCCGCGGCTGACCATCCTCGCCGGAGTCGGGCATGGCGACCGCCGCACCCTCGACCACCACGACGAACTGCGGGAACCACCGGTCGATCGCCGGAACCAGCACCGACTCAGGCAGTCTCGTCACGCCGCTCAGCGCCAGTTCGCCGATCTGATCGCAGAGCCGCCGCGCGGCTCCGGCCCGGTCCCGCCACCAGCCATCGGGCCGCGATCCCATCACGTTGGCCGCGTCCACGATGATCGTCAGCGGCGAGAGCGCCGTCCGCAGCGCGGGCCACATCCCGGCGAAGCCGGGATGCAACCTCAGCCGCTCCACCTCGGCCACGGGCACCCAGGCGACCTCGCTGGTCTCCTCGCTGACGGCGGCGGCGGGCAGCGGACCGAAGGTATTCGCCAGCACGGTCTGGTAGGTCCAGCCGCCGTGATCGTCGGTCAGCACGCCATGCACCCGAACTGGGCCCGGATCGATCGCGCATTCCTCGATCGCCTCGCGCAGCGCCGCCCGCACGACCGACTCGTGGCTGTCCCGCGCACCACCCGGCGGACCCCAGGCCCCGCCGTGACTGCCCCACCAGCTTCGCTGCTGCAGCATCACCATCGGCCGTCCGGCCTGGTCAGGAGCGGCAAGCAGGAGCCCGGCCGCGCCGTGCCTGCCCCAGTGCCGATGGCCGCGGCCGCACCGGGTCCAGCCGTTCCCGTCGTGCACAGTCATCCCAGCCGACGATAGCTGACCCAGCCGGGTCCCGTAATCTTAATCTTCGGCGGCGCGGATCGGCGCCCGGACGAGGCACGCCTAGGCTGGATCCATGAAATCGTTGCTGACCGGCGCTCTGGCCGGCCCCCTCGGCAAGTTCACCGGGCAGCGCACCTCGCCCCTGATCCTCGAGCTTGACCTGACAGAAGGCGTCACTGAAATCAGGCCGCCCGACCCGCTCTCGGCGGTCCTGACCAGGCACCAGCCCGCGATCACCGACCTCCTCGCCGGCCTGCGGGCGGCACGGACCGACGACCGCGTCAAGGCCCTCGTGGCCAAGGTCGGGGGCAAGCCGATCGGCCTGGGCGTGGCCCAGGAACTCCGCGAGGCGATCAGCCGGTTCCGCTCCTCGGGCAAGCCGACCTGGGCCTGGGCCGAGACGTTCGGCGAGTTCTCAGCGGGCAACGTGCCGTACTACCTGGCGACCGCGTTCGACACGATCTACCTTCAGCCGTCAGGCGATCTTGGCCTCACCGGCCTCGCCGTCGAGCGGCCCTTCCTCCGCGGCACGCTGGACAAGCTGGGCGTGCAGATGGAGGTCGGCGCGCGGTACGAGTACAAGGGCGCGCCCGAGCAGCTAACCGAACGCGGCTTCACGCCCCCTAACCGCGAAGCCACCCAGCGGATCGCCGAGTCGGTCACCAGCCAGATCGCCGAGGCGATCGCCGAGCGCGGCAAGATCCCGGCCGAGGAGGCCGGCCGGCTGATCGACGAGGGCCCGTACCTCGCCGAGCAGGCGCTGGCGGCCGGGCTCGTCGACGCGCTCGGCTACCGCGACGAGGTCTACGCCGCGCTGCGCAAGCAGGTCGGCAATGACCCGGCCCTGCTCTTCCTCGGCCGCTATCAGCGGTCAAGGGAGCTGGCCAGCCGGGCGAAGCGGCTGGCGGCGCCACGCCCGCAGGCGATCGCGCTGATCCAGGCGACCGGCGGGATCCGGCGCGGCCGCAACGGCCGCAGCCCGCTGACCGGGACGGCCATGGGCTCGGACAGCATCACCGCGGCGCTGCGCGGCGCGACGGCCGATCCGCACGTCAGGGCCATCGTGCTGCGGGTGAACAGCCCGGGCGGCTCGTATGTCGCATCCGACTCGATCTGGCGCGAGGTCGTCAGGGCACGCAATGCCGGCAAGCCGGTCGTCGTGTCGATGAGCGACGTCGCGGCCTCCGGCGGTTACTTCATCTCGATGGCCGCGGACGCGATCGTCGCCCAGCCGGGAACGGTGACCGGCTCGATCGGCGTGTTCAGCGGCAAGCCGGTGGTCAGCGAGATGCTCGGCAAGGCAGGCGTGACGACCGACTCGGTGGTGCTCGGCAAGCATGCGGCGATGTTCTCCACCTCCAGGCCGTTCAGCGCCGGCGAGTGGCAGATCGTCGATGCCTGGCTGGACCATATCTACGCCGACTTCACCGGCAAGGTCGCGGCCGGCCGCGGGCTGTCCGCGGAGCGGGTGCACGAGCTGGCCAGGGGCCGGGTCTGGACCGGCGCCGACGCACGCGAGCGGAAACTGGTGGACGAGCTTGGCGGCGTCGAGGACGCGGCGGACATCGCGCGCCGCCGGGCCGGGCTGCCGCCGAGCGCGCCGCTCGTGCACTACCCGAGGCTGGGCCCGCTCGACCGGCTTCGCCCGGCCAGCAACAGCGAGGACCGGCGAGCAGCGGCGGCCTCAGTCTCCGGGCCGGCCGGCTCGGTGACGCAGCTAGCCGGCCTGCTCGCCGAAAGCTGGGGCCCGGTCTGGCAGCTCGCGGCCCGCTGCGGGCTCCCGGCGGCCGGGCCGCTGATGCTCCCCGGCAGCTGGACTTTTCATTGACGCAACTAACCAGCGCCGCTGACTCAGCGCACGAATTCGCGGCCGCCCTCGGGGCGATCGCCAGCGGCGTCACCCTGGTCACCATCGTCGACGACCGGGACGATGTCGGCGTGACCGTGAGCGCGTTCTGCCCGGTGTCGATGAATCCGCCGCTGATCCTGATCTCGCTGATCGACGGCTCCTACCCGGCGGAACTGCTCGGCCGGCTGGACAGGTTCGCGGTGACGGTGCTGTCATCCGGCCAGCGGGTGCTGGCCGGACGCTTCGCCGCGGCTGGCCGGCCGGGCGCGAGACTGCTGCTCGACGATGCCGCGCACCATCGCGGAGCCGTCTCGGGAGCGCTGATCCCGGACCAAGGACTGGCGGCGATCGAGTGCGAGGTAATCAGCCGGGTGCCGGCCGGCGATCACCTGCTGGTGATCGCCCACGTGCTTGTCGTTGATGCCATAGCTGAGTCCGGTGATCCGCTGATCAGGTTCCGCGGACGCTACCGGGCGCTGGCCAGCCCTTAATTCGCTGGAGTCCGCTCGCGCGGCCGAGCTACCCTGCTGCGATGCTGAGGCTCCGGCCGCTGCGGCCCGGTGACGAGACGGCCTTCCGCGCCGGCCACGACGCGATGGCCGCGGAGGACTTCACGTTCGGGCTCGGGCTCGAACCGGGCGTGACGTGGACGGAGTACCTGCGGACGCTGGCCGATCACCGAGCCGGGCTGAACCTGCCCGATCACCTTGTGCCCAGCACGTTCCTGGTCGCCGACGTGGACGGGCAGGTCATCGGCCGGGTGTCGATCAGGCACGAGCTGAACGAGTACCTGCGAACCAGGGGCGGGCACGTCAGCGCCCGAGGCCGGGAGCTGGCCGGCGCGCCGCCCGAGCCGTCGCATGATCACGGGGGGACCCGGTTCGCTCCGGCGAGGGAGTGCTCGCGGAGCGCTCGCAGAACGCTGCTCCGCTCGGGGCCGGCGAGCCGGTCGATGTAGAGCTCGCCGCGAAGATGGTCCGTCTCGTGCTGCAGGCAGCGGGCGAGCTCGCCGTCGCCCGCGACCGTGACAGGCCGCTGATCGGTGTCCACGCCGGTGACCACGGCGCCGGCCGCGCGCGGCCGGACAGCGCTGACGCCGGGGATGGACAGGCAGGCTTCCCCGCCGACCTGCTCGCCGCTCGTCTCGGCGAGGACAGGGTTGATCACGTAGCCGAGGCTGCCGTCGACGTTGTAGGCGAACACCGCCAGAGTCGAGCCGATCTGATTAGCGGCCAGCCCGGCGCGGCCGGGGACCTGGACCGTGTCGAGCAGGTCGGTGACCAGCTGAGCGAGCGAGTCGTCGAACCGGACGACCCGGTCGCAGGGCGTCCTGAGCACCGGGTCGCCGAGCACGCGCAGCGGCCGGACGGTCACGGCGCCGCCCGGTACTGGCTGTCCGCGGTCAGCTTGCCGATCCGGTCGAGGACCAGGTGGTGCCAGGCAAGCTCCGCCTCGATGCGCAGCCGTGCGTGCTCCATCACCAGGTCGTCGGCCACGGTCTGGTCCGGCCAGGCGCGCTCCCTGTGATGATCGAACTGGGCCGCCTGGGCGGCCAGCACCCTGATCCGGTCCGCGACGTACCCGCGCAGCGTGTCGTCGTCCAGGTCGCTGCTCATGGCCAGGGCGAGGTCGACCGGGTCGGGGCGCAGCCCCACCTCACCGAGCGCCTCGGCCCGCAGCGCCCGCAGCTCGCGCTGCCCCTCCGCGGTGATCGCATAGACCGTACGGGCCGGCAGGTTCCCCGATTGCTCGGTCCGCACCGGCTCGATCAGGCCCTCGGCGGCCATCCGGTGCAATGCCCCGTACAGGGATCCAGGCCGCACGTCGGACCACATATCGGCGCGATCCATCCGGGCATCGCGGCGCAGCTGGTGACCGTACATCGGCCCGCGCCTGGCCAGCGCGCCCAGGACGAACAGCCGGGTCGGATTCATGTTCACAGTAAAACACGAGTACTCGTATTTGACTACTCATGCTGGAGGACCGATCCGTCCCGTGCTTCCGGCCGCAGCGCCCGACCCTGCCCGAGCAGCGGCCCTCGCCGCACCGGCCGGCCCTGCCCGAGCAGCGGCCCTCGCCGCACCGGCCGGGCTGGTGACCCTAGTCCAGCTCTGGGCCGGCAGCCTGGCCAGGGCCGATCAGTTGGGGTTGTAGGGCGATGAGCTCAGGTCAGGCGCAGGCGTCGAGCCTAGCTCGCGCAGGATCGCCGTCTCCCTGGCCAGCAGCACCCGCTCGGCTGACAGCCTGCGCACCGCATCAGGCTGGGCCAGCAGTCCCTGCCGGTGGCTCAGTTCGATGATCATGGACGCGGCCACGAGGTAGGAGAGCAGGATCGGCTCGTCGGGCAGGTCGGGAACGCTGATCGTGGCCGCTCCCCGGTCGGCCAGCACGTTGAGGTACGCGCGGAAAGCCCGCTGGACCGCGCCGGCCGCCAGCGCGGCGGCGGCCTCGTCGCCCGCGGGCTCGTCGAGCATCTCGACCTCGCCGACGAGGTACGGACGCGAGTCGTCCAGGTCATGCAGCCGGAACCGGTCGGTGCCGACCGTGACGATGTTGTACTGGCCGTCGTCGGCCTCTTCTATCTCGCGCACCGTCGCGGTGCAGCCGACCTCGTGCAGCGCGGAGACGCCGCCGATTCCGGTCTCGCGTCCCTCCCGGATCG
>DATKQH010000204.1:0-12260 GCA_035532775.1 Streptosporangiaceae bacterium | reverse complement strand
ATGATCTTCAGGTGGTACAGAGCCAGGTGGAAGGCGAAGAGGATCTTAAGGTAGTCGACGAGGACCGTCCGCGGGATGAGCTTCCGGTGGACAAGCAACCGCAGCACGTCGTCCGCCAGCAGGTCCGAGGCCTGCTGGTAGAGCGGCGGGTAGGACCGCCGGTCGCGGTCGCCAGCCGCGCGGTCGGTGATCTCGCCCTTAACGGCCTCCGACAGGCTGATCAGCGCCTGCGTCTCCACGTCGATGTCGTCGCCGAGGCGCGGGGTCTCGGTGCGCGCGTCCACGCCGGCAAAGAAAAAGTCCTTGAGGGTGCTCAGCGCGATCCGGCCGGCGTTGGTGGACGTGTGGCTGAGCATCTCGTAAAGCTGCTCGTCCGCGCCGTATGACCGGGACCGGCGGGCGTTCCTGAACCGGTAGGTGAACCCGTGCAGCGGTCGCAGGCCCGCCACCGCCTGGGTCGGCTTTCCGCGCCTGACCATATCCAGCAGGTGGGTTTCCACCCACCGCCTGGTGACCGACGGGTCGAACCCTTCGAACGCTTCCGGGTGCTCCTCGATGGTCTCGACGAAGTCCTCGACGGTTAGGTCGCGGGACCGGGCGATGACGCTGCGCTGCCCGTCCCACCAGAGCCGGGGCAGGAACGCCGTGAGCACCCGGTCCATCTCCACCTGCTTGTAGTCCAGGTAGCTGACTCCTTCGTGCCGGAACTCCTTGTCGAGGCGGTTAAGCATCATGCGCGTTACCGCCTTGGCGATGTGCGATCGGGATCATCACCAGGCGGCCGTCCCGCTCACGGCGGATCCCGTGCGCGTCCCGCCCGTCCGTCGTCAGAACCACCTCCTGGTAAGGGGTAGCCGACAGCTCGTTCTTGAAGATCACCAAGTCCAGGTAGCGGCCTTGGACCTCGGCGACACTGGGCAGGTAACCGTCCCGCTGGTGCTGTAGCAACTCGAACAGGTCGAGCCGGATCAGGAGCCTGGCCACATGCCCGCCCGTGCCCTTAGCAGCCAGGTCCAGGCCGTACGGCTCGCTCTCCACGTAGCGGCTGCCCGGCGAGCCGGCCACGGTGAGCGCGAGTGAACTCCGTGGGAAGAGACGGTAGCCGCTGATGGTCCCGCAGGGCACCTCCCTGATGGCGAGCGCGAGGCCATCGCCGGCGAGTGTCGGGTTGGGAAGCCCTTCGCCGCGGTTGATAGACGTCAGCAATTCCGGCAGCCTCGCGTTGAGCTCACCGGGGCTGGCGAGCCAGACGAGGAATCGCTCCGCCGACCGGAAGGGAAGGGAAGACCGCGCCCGCTTGTCGTCGACACACTCGAAGTAGAACCGGCGCCGCACCGCCGCCAGGTATCTGGCAGCGGGTCCTGCGTCACCCGGGGACTCGGGTTCATCCTGCCTCAGCCGCGCGAAGACCGTCGTGAGCAGCTCCATGTCGTAGCGGCCGCGCCGGTCAATGGTCATCATGCCCTGGTCGGCCGTGGGGCCGATGGCGGCGAGCTTGCGGTCAAGCGCGGGCTCGGGAACGGACGCGACGTCGAGCTCGCGGAGCTGCTGCAGCAGCCGGTCGGCGGTGTCCGGAGTGCCGGGCCAGCTGTTGAAATAGAAGCTAGACAAGATCTCCCCGCCGTCGCCCGCGCGGTACAGCTCGTGGATCTGCGCGCAGTCCCGGCTCGAGGTGAGCATGAACGCCAGGGCTGAGCGCAGGTCGCGCAGCGTAATGTGCAGCTGGCCGCGCAGATGGACAAGCCGGTAGAGGTCACGGATCCGCTTGGTGACCTTCGGGCCGGCGCTCGGGTGCGCGAACGTCCGGGCGTTGTGGGGGGCGTAGCAGGTCCGGGCCAGCTCGCAGCTCTCGCACGCTGCCCAGTACCGCTCGTGGGTAAGCTGCGCGAGCACCCGGTCGAAGACCGGCACGCCTCCCTTGTCCGCGTCGGCGACCAGGCTGCGCTGGTTCAGGTTCACAACGGCGATGTCGTCGCCGGTCGCCTCACCGGCCAGCCCGGCCCGTACCAGGGGTGTCAGCGAGGCGAACCGGCCTTCATGCGCGCTGAGGAAGTCGACGAGCCGTCCGGTGTTGATCGCGATCAGCCGCGTCTCAGCCGCACCGGCCTCGGCGTCCTCCGCGAACGGGGCGAAGAACTCCAGCAGGACGTCATCGTTCGCCCGGTCACCCTCGTCCTGGCTGCCGTCGTTGTTGGTGCGCAGCCAGCGGCCATCGGCCAGCCGCACGTCCGTCCCGTTGGCCCGCGGCTCGCCCGGCTGCCCGCCACGCGCGACTGCCGCGGCGACCAGCTGCTCAAGGAACGCGGTCTTGCCGTCACCCGCGTTGCCGGTGATGATGACCAAGCGGTAGCCCCCGCCGAGCACGTCTGGGATCAGGTGCTCGTCGAGCGCCGTCGCCACGTAGGTACCGTACCGGTCGGCACCCCGGGTTCCCGCGTTGCTCACCGGGGACTGGCTGTAGAGCGACTGCAGGTGGGCGACGAACGGGTTCACGTTCGGCGTGGCGGGGACCGGCACCGGGACGACGGGCGGCTCGGGCACGGGCCTGCGGTGTACCTCGCCGATCGCCTGCAGCGCGGCAAGGAACTCCGCGGCGCTGCCGTACCGGTCGCCGCGCAGCGGCGCGATGGCGCGCAGCAGCGTGTCCACGAGGACGTCCGACAGTTCGCTCAGCTCGGCGACCGTCCGGGGATCGGTGGCGGCCTCGCCAAGCGCCGGGCCGCCGGAGGGGAACGGATAGCGGCCAGTCAATACCTGGTACAGCGTCACGCCGAGCGCATACACGTCGCGGTCGACCAGGTCGGCCCCGCTTGGCGGGACGGCGCGGCTGACGTCCGGCGGTGCGTACCGGAGCGAGCCGCCGGCCCTGGACATGCTTGACGAGGACAGCACGGCCACGTTGAAGTCGATGATCTTGCAGCCCCGGTCGGTCCACAGCAGGTTGCTAGGCTTGATGTCGCAGTGGTAGACGCCGTTGGCGTGCAGGAACGCCAGGCCGGTCGCGGCGTCGACGCCCAGCCGGATGGTGTCCGCGGGACCGAGCACCCAGCCCTTGACCAGGCCGCTTACGTCCTTCCCGTCCAGGTACTCGAACACTAGGTAGGGCACGTCCCCGCCGTCGAGGTAGTCGGCGCTCTCCACCCGGACGACGTTTGGGTGCAGCGACAGCGACAGCAGAATGTGGTACTCCTGCCGCAGCCGCTCGACCGGTGAGTCCCGGTCCCAGTCGACGATCTTTACCGCCCGGTCCGCGTCCGCGAGACCGTCATACACCTGGTACACGGTGCCGAACGATCCGCTGCCGATCTTGCGCTGCACCGTGTACTTGCGGGTGAGCTGGTAGCCCTCAGGAAGGTTCCGGTAATCGGCCCGCCGCTCCGGACGTCTGGGGGGCTGCGCCACGCCCGCGGTTGCCAGCGCCTCCAGGGACTCCGCCGCCGACGGTCGTGCCTCTGGCGACTGTGCGCACATCCGCCACAGCAGGTCGATGACGGGCTGGGCCAGCCCCGCGACCGCCATCGGGCCGGCCGGCAGCGCGCTGCCGCGCTGGTGCTGGTCTGTGGAGCTGGCGAATGGAAGCTCGCCGGTCAGCACCTGGTAGGCCATCACGCCGGCCGCGTATACGTCAGATGCCCTGCTCATCCGCTGCGGACGGTTCTGGCACTCTGGGGCGAGATAGGCCGGGTCGAGCACCTCGGCGAGTCGGTCGAGCACGCTGTGCGACCGCGAGTCCTCGGGGCGGGCGTAGTCGAACCCGGTAAGCATCCCACTGCCGGTCCCGGTCACCAGCACGGTCGTCGGCGACAGCGCCCGGTGCAGCACGCGGTTCGCGTGCGCGTGCGCAAGGCCGCGCAGCATGTCCCTGATCACCCGCAGCTTGCCGTCCACGGCCAGGGCGAGCTGCGGATCGGTGAGGTGCAGTAGCAGCGCCCTGGCGCTGACATCCTCGAGGACCAGGATGTACTGGCTCTCGTCCTCGCTGCCGAAGAAGTCCAGGCAGCCGACGACGCACTCGTGCGACGGCAGCCTGACTAGCATGTCGTACGCGTTGGCGAGGGCGATCCGCTCCGCCGCGCGCACGTCCTCCGGCTGGAACGGGTCGGCGTGGTAGACGCGCAACAGCACGGACGAGGCGCCGGGAGCGTCGGCGTTCCGCGCGCGGTACTCGGTGACCTTCTCGGTCTCGCCGAGCGACTCGGTCACCGCCCAGTGGCCGAACCGCAGCGGCCCCGTCCGCCGCTCGACGATGCCAGTGAGCGCGGCGATGATCTGGTCCCGGTACTGGCGGATGTCCCGGAGGAAACCGGTGCGCACTCGCTCCGGCTTGCTCAGCTCGGGAGCCAGGTCGGCGAGACCGGTGACCACGTGCAGAGCGTCCGCGTCCGGGCCGCTGCTGCCGTCCACGAGCCGGGCGTCCGGAGACGTCAGCACGACCAGCGAGTCAACGAAGATCCGGCTCAACCCGTGCGGCGCCAGGTTTCCCTTGAGCGCCCGGGCGTGCCCGCGCAATTTCTCCACTGGCGACTGGAAGGCCTGCCTGTTGGCCGGGTACCACCGGCCGCCCGCGACCTCGATCCGCCCGTGGGTGCCCTTGACGTCGATCAGCGTCACCGTGAACTCGGTGACGACCAGCACGTCGATCTCATACTTCCGGTTATCGCGTAGCCGCAGGTCGAAGTTGTGCAGCACCACCCAATGCGCCGGGCCATGGTCGCGCAAGTGCCGGATGACGGCGCGCTCGGCGTCGTTGACGGGCTCGCCACCGCCGATGATCTCAGCCATCGCCTGTCCCGTCCGCCTGCTCAGGCCTATGCGCTAAGTCGCCATTTTGCCGCAAATCGGCACCCGCCGCGGCCCGCACCGCCGCGTCGAGCAATTCCTGCGCCCGGTTCTCGAGTTCGTCGGCCTCGCCCCGCCACCGGTATGCCTGCCGCACGGTCTCCGCGATCCGCTCCCGGTCCGCTGGAGTGCATTCAGGGACTGGGATCTCCCTCCGTAGCACCGCGTTGATGTCCTGCGGCCCGGTGCCAGACACAAGCGAGCGCAGCATGCGAAACGCAACCTCAGACCGCATGAAGGCGAACAAGTATGCACTGGGGAAGTCGGCTGCACCGGACCTCACCCGGAGCAAGTCCTCGGTGTACACATATCGGAGCCAGCTTCCCGTCACGAAAGAGGCGCGGCCAATGAGCGCACCCTCCGTCAGCAGCCCGCGGCAGGCAACCATGATGGACTCATCATGTGCCTTCAACGCACCCACTTCGCCTGGCTTGAGAGCAATCCAGCGCCCCTCCGGCAGCGTCCAGAAGAGCTGCTCTTGGCCTACCAGAAGAAAGCCATGCCCTGGGTCGGCAGGTATGCGGGAAAAGCGGTTTCCTCGGGAAAGTTCGCCGCCATCGCAGATTTCACCGAGAGTCCGATGGGGGACCGATGCGATGATGTTAGCGAGCCTTCGAGCCCGCGCGTCGTAGTTCATCGCGCGAAGGGACGCTGAGTCAATGTGTCTTACCTCGAAGCCGACGGCGCGTGGCTCACGGTGCCATCTGTAGTCGATCAGTTCAGGAAGTCCGATGCTCTCGAACAGGTCGTTGGTAGCGGCGGTGACCCCAGCCTGGAACCTCGCTCGACGGTCGGCGGCCGCCTGAACGTACCTGTGGATCTCCTCTTCCACTTCGCGGCTAAACCGCGGCACCGGCAAGTCCGCGATATGCTCCGGCTCAAGGTGTTGGATCATCGAGCCGGACGCCTGCGCGGTCACCATCGGAATCCCGAACCGGCTGTTCAAGAATATGTAGAGGTACCCGGGGGGGATCTTCTCTCTATTAGCAACAACTTTTAGTACGTCCTGCGAGGACCAGAAACCAGCCATGTCCGGCCGCACGTAGCATGTTCTGCCTACAGTTCCTGAGCACGAGATCAAGGTAACTCCCGGCTCGACTTGGAGGTAAGCGAGCTTGCTCGAGCGGGCATCTTTCGCTAGCAGCAGTGGAATATTCGTGAAGTCTGCCTGCATAATATCGGCGCTACTCAGGAAGCGCACGCCATGCTCGCGGTCGTTAACATAGCTGCGCCGGAACTGCGGACCGTTGTAGATGCCGCCCTCGTGCCCCGTGGTTAGTTCGTGCAGCGGTATTACGGGGACGGGAAGTTGCTCCAGGAACTTACGAGCCTCATATGCTCCCGATACGTAGGGCGTTGCGACCAACCGGAAGCCCTGATCGGCTAGCCAGTCGAACCGGACGGGGTTGCGGAGGTCGGCGAGTTTCACGGCTGTTTCGGGAACCAGGCCCGCAACTGGTCGCGCAGTTGGATGAACGCCGCGTCCTGGCAGTGCCGCACGGACATGACTGCAGCGAGCTTGCCGAACTCGGCGTTGAACACGCGGACCTTGTGCTTCTTTCTCAGATAGTCGAGGGCTGCTTTCGGGTCCGGTGGCTTGGCGGCACCCACCGGCCAGTGGCCCACGCCCGCCAGTATCTCCCGGTAGTTTTCCGGACATCGGAACATCCGGTGCAGGTGTGAGTTGTCGTTCATGATCCATGCCTCAAGCTCGGGTTCGATGACGATGACCGCGAACTCCTCCCATCCCTCTGACAAGCTCTGTCCGAGGCTTTCTTTTAACATCGTCGCGCCAGGACAGCCAGTCCATGCGGCATCGACCATCACCACGGCCCGTTGGTGGGTCCTTTCATATGATTTCAGGAGTCCGTACGCGTGCTTGGGCATCCCCGAGTCTCTCATCTGCGAGACGATGATGTCTCGCGGGTTGAAGGTGAACTTGGCGCAGCCCAGGCTGCGGTGGAACTGCTGTCGCCCCAGGAAACCCAAAACCACTTGCTCCATGGCCTGGTCCGCGAGCAAGAACACGATGTCGCGTTTGGCCGCTTCCACTGTCAACTTAGCACCCCCGCCGCGAACAGGGTGCCGAGGTCTGCTTCTCCTTGCCACTCGCGCAATCGGGGGTGTTGGTCGCCGGGCACTACCGTCACCCTCCCGTCCTCTTCTATCCGGGTAGCGAGGATGTCATGCAACTGGGTATGGGCGAGAACGATTGGTGAATGCGTGGAGACCCAGACCTGCGTACCGAACAGGGAGCTGAGCGACTCGACCCCGGTCTCAATCGCTCGCGGATGGATGCCATTCTCTGGTTCTTCGGTCACTAGGAGCCCGGGCATCGCATCTTCCGGTAGGAAGGGAATGATCGTTATTGCCAGGATGCGCAGCGTCCCGTCAGAGAGCCCAGAAGAAGTGACTCGGTAACCGCCTTCGTATTCGACGGAGAAGTACGCGTAGTGATCTTCCTCCCGCTCGACTGCGCGGATGTCGCAAATCTGGGGCAGTGCCGTGCGCACGTGGTCGATCCAGGCCGTGAAGTCTTCCGGGTCAGAATTTTGCAGGTCAAGGGCAAGCCAGGGCAGGTTTTGTCCGGAAGCGATGAGCCGCCTCGGGTAGCCGGGCGGCGCCGGGCTACGCAACGCGTCCCAGTCCGGATTGAAGAAAACCACGTCATCCCGGAGCAGTTCCATGAACCACACCGCAGCGGGAAACAGCGCCCGATCGGGGGGAACGGCGCCTAGGGCAAGTTGCTCGGGCAGGATCTGTATCGGCCGAATGTCGAGACGAACCTCTGGCTGCGCTCGCCTAGTCTGCCTTGATGGCTTAGCTGGTGTTGCGGATGCTGGCCTTGTTTCAATCTCGGGGAGGTATCGAGTCAGCGAATTTCCTTGGCGAAGTATTACTGGCTGCCAGTCGGCATGCTCTAGCCTCTTATCACCGCGAGGATTCCCTTGCGGGAACTTGTATTTCTCACTGTCCACGTCACTCTTCGGGCGGCTCCCGTCTTCGCTGAAGAGGAACAGATATTCGTCCGAAACGCTCAGCGACCTTGTGGTAACCTCAAGCCTGAGTTCGTAACGAAGGTGCGTAGGAATCAGCCGACTCGGAACTGCTGTGCCTAGGCTAACCAGGACTTCCCGAACGTCCTCTGGAAGTTTCGCTTCGAAGGCAAAGCCGATCGTCTCACCTGTCCCCTTGTGCGGAAGGTCGGTCAGCGTCGTCGCCCGCGGAACCTGGCGTGCCTCCCCTTGCTCAAGGAATGCCGCGACCACCCTCCGCTCCCTGATCATGTCGCCGACCAGAACGGGAATGTCTAGAAACGTGGTCTTGCCCGCGCCATTGGCGCCGGCCAGGACGTGGTAGCGGCTCAGGCCGACGGAGAGCTTAGGGAAGCACCGGTAATTGTGTGCTTCAATCCTGGTGATCACCGTATCAGGCCTGGTTCCAGGTACTTCTCACGGAATGCCCTGTACGCCTTGGCGATTTCCGGCAAGTCGTTGTCGATGACCTTGGCCTTACGTGGCACTACAATGGTTCTGTCGTAGCCGCGCAGCTGGATTCGCTGTTTCTCCTCGCGTGTTTCGAGAATAATCTCGCCGTCCGGGCGGCGTTTGTAGACGGGGTTGCCGCGCCGGTCGATGCCGACCTTCTCGGCGACCGCCATAAAGACAGGGTAATCAGCCTGCTGCCCGCTGATCGCCTCCGCGGCCATTTCGTCGGCGGTCTTCCGCTTGAGAAACAAGAGGCTGGTCAGGATGTTGACGCCAGCATGGTAGATGAAGGCTTCCACGGGGAGCTCGACGCTGGCTAGCACCCAGCAATTCTCCAGGATCCAGCTGCGGATGCCCTCGTCGGTAGGTCCGGGGTTGGAAAGGATGCCGTTTGGCAAGACGATGCCAATCCGCCCGCCCTCCCGTACCCACTGCACCGCACGTTGGATGAACAGTTGCTCCGGTGCCATCGAGGAGACGTAGCTTTCACCCGCCACAGCGCGGCCTGTCTCCTTGCTGCGGGACCATGATCGCGCTACCCCGTCGCGGTACATGGCGAGCACGTCCCGGTCCTCAATCTTGATGTCGGTGCCGAACGGCGGGTTCGTCATCAGCACGTCGACAACCTTGCCGAGCGGGATCCGGTTATTAGCTTCGGCTACCCCAGGTAGATACCCGCGGGGAAAGGCCAGGGAGTCCATGTAGTAAACGTTTCCGGGCTCGCCGGTCAGCATCATGACGCTCATGGACGCCGCCCTGACCAGGAACGGGTCGAAGTCGGCGCCGAAGAGGTGGTCGCGCGTGTACTCCAGCAACTTGTCCTGGTGTGCGATTAGCTGCTCTCTGGTATCAGGCAGGCCGGTCGTGTGCTCGTCCGCACGCCACTTCTCAAGCAGATGCCGGAGCGTCTCGCGGAGGAACCCGCCGGTACCGCACGCCGGGTCGAAGACGACGTCGTCCTCTTGCGGGTCGAGGATGTCCACCATCAGCTTTACCGCGGCGGGAGGGGTGAAGTACTGTCCCCTGTCGCCGCGCAGGTTGGTCCCGACCAGTTCCTGGTAGGCGATGCCCTTCACATCGGCGTCGGTCCCGGTGAGGTTGTAGGGAGCGATCTCGCCCACGATGAACGCTAGCGCACGGTCGGAGAGCGTGAGCTCATCGCGCGGGCCGAAGAGCTCGTACTGCTTCTTAACCTCATCGAAGAGCGCCGTGATCCGCTTCCTGATCGCACGTCGGCCGTCGTCGCTGAACGGCTCCGCCGGTAGCACGTAGAACTCCGGCGGACGACGGGTCCGCAGGCTCACCCGTTCGTCGTGCATCTTGGCGAACAGCAGGTAGAGGAACTGCCAGAAGGCGGCGTCCTTGGGCATGCCCTCGTTGCCGTGGATGTAGTTATGGCAGCGCCGGAACGCCGTCTTCAGCATTCCTGCCTCGCCGCGGCGAAGCCGACCCACCGAGGCTACGGTGTCGACCTGGACCGACTCGTCCGCGAGCGGCCAGCTCGCCCGCGGCTCGAACTTGGCGCTGAACTTGCCAGACGTCTTGTGGAGGAAGAAGAAATCAACCCCGTTGGTCCACATCCCGTACTGGACCTGGGGAGTCGCCTCCGTGCCCAGCAGGGTCTCGAGCTCAGCAAGGTCCTTCTGCGCCTGGGTGTACGTGCGGATCTTCGTGGCGCTCCGCCCGTTCTTGGGCTCCGGCTTGCAGATCACCACCCGGCGCAGGTTTGCCATGGCGTGTTCTTCGACGTCGGACTCGAAGATGGCGATATCGGCCTTCTTGGTGGTCCGGCGGCGGCCGTCCACGGTTACCTGGATCGGGAATGCCCGCTCCATGTCCCCCACCTTGATGCCGTACTCGTAGTACAGCGCTCTGGCGATACGCTGCCGGACTTCCTCGTTGCCCTTCAGCTTGACCGGCTGGCCGGTGATGAAGTCGATGGTTTCGTCCTCGGCCAGCGACTCCACGGTATCCGTCCCGACCTCGGCCTCTTCGATCTCGCCACCGTCGTGGCTGAGCGGTTCCACTTGGCGCCTTGCCTCTGCTCTCGTACACCGAGGTGCCGCGCACTGCCCGCTACGACACTTCCCCGCGATGATCATACGCAGCAGGGGTTCCTGCCGCCCGGCAGCCTGAATCCTGGCACGGCTTCAAGACCGTATCGCCAGCGTAGCTGCACGGTGACCGGAACCGAGGTCTTACGACTGGGTGCGCGATTGAGGTCGGGGCGTGCTGGCCTGGCGGATTGTCTGATTGGTGATCACCTCTCGACGGCGCGGTCGGAGACCAGGCCGGCTATGGCCATGTAGGTCTCGTCGAAGTCTTCGCGTCGTCCGAGGAACCGCTGGAGGGTCCGCCACTGCTTGTGCTCGGCGTTGGCGTGCTCCACGCAGATCCGTTCCGGTGACTGCTGGTGGCGCTCCGCGTCCCAGGCGGCGGCTTCCTCCGGCGCCGCGTCCTTTTTCGGCTTGAGCGGCGGGGCCTGGACCTGGCCGGGAAACTCCTTGGCCAGGCCCCGGTACCCGGCGTCGACCTTGGCCTTGACCTCGGGAAACTGCTCGAACAGGTCGGCGATGCCCTCGGTCCGCACAGCCGTCTAATCGTGCATACGGCCGGGGCGGAACGCCCCCGCCCACAGCGTGCGTCCCTCGCCGTCGGTGACCACGGTGGCTTTCTTGGTGTTCATCTTCTTCTTGCCCAAGACGAACGCGCGGCGGCCCTGGACCTCGGTGCCGTCGAACCGCAACCCGGCGCACTCGGCCGAGGCGCAGGCGAAGACATCCGCCAGGGTGCGAAGCCGCAGGCCGGGGTGGCTGGGCACAGCGAACCCGCGGGCGGCCAGGAGCGGCCGGACCTCGCGGATCGCCCGGGTGACCGTGGAGCGGTCCACCCGGCAGAGCTCTGCCAGTGCCGCGTGCGGGAGCTGAAAGCGCAGCACCACCAAGGTCACGACGACGCGGCCGGTGAACACAAGTTCGTGGTCCGGGCCTGCTCCGGACGCACGCAAACGCTCGTGACCCCGGCGTTCACGCAGCCGGGACTCCTCGGCGGCCATCCAGGTGCCGGCCAGCTCAGCGACGAGTTTGCCGAGGCGCCGCGGCTGGAGGCCGGTGAAGATACGCTTGGACAAGGCCGTGCGGCCCAGGTAATGCATCACAACATCACCCAAGCCGCACGGCCTGCTTCATGTCACGACAGTGCCGCGATCGTTATCGCGCACCACGTCGTTACAGTAGCCGCTCGCCGTGTCAGGCCATCTGGAACATGCACGAGAGCGGTGGCGCCGGGCACAGCGTCGCCGTGCTGCTGAAGGTCTACGCCCTCTGCATCGACGGCCAGGCCGACGCCGCCAACCAGCGCATCACCGACGCCCTGGCGCCCCCCGATGACAAGCAGTCCTGAACGCACCGGGCACCGGCCCACTCCGCGGCGGCACAAACCTGGCTGACGCCGCACTGACATGAACGGCGCCGGCAGAGCCCCCCGGGCGCATCAGGTGCTGCGCCACGGACGCCGTCCGTGCCCGTCCGTGGATTCACCGGCCCGATCCCGTCCGTCATGCGTCCGCCACCACTGCTACGCAGGGGCGCACGGCGACACACCATGACCCACAGTGGGACATCAGAAAGACGGCCCAGGAGGCCGGGAACACCCAGCGCACGGGCTGTTTTAGCTGGTGGTGGCGGGTGCTGGGTCCAGACTCCGGCAGGCTGGGCAAGCGGTTCACCGATGTTCACAGTCACGGCGGCGTCTAGCATCGGCGCATGCCGAGTGAGCCAGACGCACCGCCGGTCGCGCCGGTCGCGCCGGTAAGGCCGGGGGCCGACCCGTATGCGTGGATGCGCGACAGCAGCGACCCGGAGATGCTGGCCTACCTGGCGGCCGAACGCGCCTACTACGACCACCAGGTCGCCCGCACCGCGGACCTGCGCG
>DATKQH010000203.1:0-5314 GCA_035532775.1 Streptosporangiaceae bacterium | reverse complement strand
ACCATCCTGGACCGTGAGCCAGGCCGCGGCGGCCTGCAGGTATGGACCGAGGAGGACGGCTGGGAGGACGCCCCGTTTACCCCCGGCGCCGTCACGATCAACGCTGGTGACCTTCTTGCCCGCTGGAGCGGCGGCCGGTGGAAGTCCAACCGGCACCGCGTGCTTCCGCCGCGGGCCGAGGCGCCCGATGAGGATCTCGTCTCGCTCTCCGGACCACCGCCCCGGTCTTGCCCCGTAGCGCGGGCAGCGAGTGTGACCGGGCGGATGCCACTCGCGCGCGCTATACGATCGATGTCTGGTGACCGGTCCAGTACGCGTCCCTAAGGCCCCCAGGCGTAAACGCCGTTTCCGTTGGCCGTGAACAGCCAGCCGTTCGCGAAGACGCTCTGCGCAAAGTCCGAGCTGCCCGAGATCAGGGTGCGAAGGATGCGGCCGGTCCCCGCGTCAGCCAGGTACACGG
This sequence comes from Streptosporangiaceae bacterium, assembly GCA_035532775.1. Taxonomy (GTDB): domain Bacteria; phylum Actinomycetota; class Actinomycetes; order Streptosporangiales; family Streptosporangiaceae; genus Chersky-822. The sequence continues at coordinate 4,854 of DATKQH010000203.1, read as the reverse complement.
CGTTCGGCGTCGCGCTGGCGCCGTACGTACCTACCGCGATCACGCCGCCGCCATCCAGGGTCGGCGTTCCGATGACCCCGTTGGGCAGCCCGGTCTGCCAGAGCGCTCTGCCAGTGGCCGGGTCGAGCCGCCTGATGGAGCCCGGGTAGGTCTTTCCGCCGATAACAGTAGAGGTGGCGGCCACGTACAGGTACCTGCCGTCGTAAGCCGACGACGCAATGCACTGAGCTTTGCCGGTGCTGCCGGGACTCGTGGCCACCCGCCGCTCCCAGGCGACCTTCATGCTCGGCACGCGCAGTGCGTAGAAGATGCCGTTCTTGTTGCAGGCGCCGACCAGTGATCCGAACAGTGCCGGTGATGCGCCGAAGTCGGTGTCGAACAGGCGCTGGGACGAGGGAGGCTGGAACGATGCGACGGGCGCGAGCGTGCTCGCGCGCAGTTCGACGATCGAGGTCGTGTCGTACAAATGCCGCGCACCGGCCACCCCGTTGCCGGTAGAGACATAGACGTACTGGCCGGCAGCCGCGACGCTGGACCACACCGATCCGCCAATCACGCCCTTCGGCACGTCGTAGTACCTGGCGAAGACCTTGCCCGTCGCCTGGACATAGCCGATGACGCCGCCTCGTACCAGCGGGTTATCGCAGTGCGAGGAAACGCCGATGTAGATCCGGCCGCCGGACACGGTCGGCGATGACCACTGGAAGTAGTCACTGACGGTCGCTGAGGGGATAGCGATGACCGATCGCCACTTGAGCGACAGGTTCGATGCTCGTAGCGCGTAGAGATAGCCGTCAGGCGCGCCGACGTAGACCGTGTCCTGGCCGTCGGCCGGGTCCCTGGCGACCGTGGCGGTCGCGATGATGCCTCCGGCCGTGCAGGTTCTGCCTGGCTGGAAGCCGATGAAGACCTTGTCCAGCACCTTGCCGGTGCGCTCGTCGAGCTTGTAGAACCAGCCCGTCCTCGAGCCGATGAACACGGCGCCGTCCGCGACGGTCGGGCTGGCGTTGTACGCGGGGTGCGGCTGACCTGGCTGATTCGGCTGGTCACCCACAAAGTGCCATTTCTGAACTAGCGCTACGGCGGTGCTAGGCGTGATCGCGACCTGCGCCCGGTTATCGGATGTATGCGCCGGGCCGGCCAGGAATGCGGGCCAGTCGGCGGGTCCGACCGCGCCCGTCGCTGCCGCCTGACCAGCCAGTGCCGACACCGCCGCCGCGGCGACGGCGGCCAGCGCTGCGGCCATACGGCGGGCAGAAATCCGGGCTTGCCATCGCATGCGCACCAATCCTTATCTCGCGGCAATGAATTCGAGCTTCAGAGCGACAGTTTCTGGTGCGCTCAGTACAGCAGAATTAACGGCATCGCGCGGCCACGCCAGCTGCGCTCAGGCGGGATATTCGTCCATGACGTGCTCGCCCCATTCGGCTGTCGAGCCGTCGACGGCTTCCTGGACGGCGAGATGCGTCACGCGGCCCGGTGGCCGATTACTGCAGGTAGGTCATGGCCCGGGCCAGCAGCGCGACCTCGGCGACGGTCACATCAGGCGCCAGCCGCGTTCCGCCGGCGGACACGGCCGCCCGGGAAGGTCGAACACAACGAACCCAGGGACCCCGCCTAGCTCGACGATCTCGGGCTGGCCGGGATCGCGTTCCGGGTCAGGCTCTCCTCGCATGGGCATCTCCGAACTGCCCGACCGCCGTCTGCAGAGGAGATCACGTCGATTCCGCGGGGCCGTCGCCGTTGTCCCACCAGCACGCCTCGCAGACCGGACTCCACTCGCCCATCCGGGTCACGTCGCAGACCAGGCACAGGACCTCCGGCGAGCGGGCCAGGACGACCGACTCGGCGTACCGATAGCTGCTCATGCCGACAGTATTTCCTCCGCGAGATGCAGCCTGATGACGGTGTCGAAGTCTGGATCGGGGGCAAGGCCGAGCCGGGCCGCGCGGTCATTGCGGAACCGGGCCGGCCAGCTGGTCACGATCGCGGCCACCGCGGGGTCCGGCACCCAGTCGATCAGGGCGGTCGCCTCCGGTCCGGCCACCCGCTCCAGCGCGGAGACCATGTCGCCCACCGTCACGGTGAGCGCCGGCAGGTTGACGGCGCTGCGGCCGCCCCAGGCCTCGTCGCATGACGTGGCGGCTCGGAGCAGGCCGTCGGTGGCACGCGCCGGCGACGCGAGCGCTACTTCGGTTCCCGGATCGACCGGGCAGGTCGCGCGCTCGCCGGCGAGCGGCTCGCGGATGATGCCCGACAGGAAACCTGACGCCGCCGCGTTGGGCTTGCCGGGGCGCACGCTCACGGTCATCAGGCGGACCGTGCGCCCGCGCAGGTAATTCCTTCTGGTGTAGTCGGCCAGCAGGTACTCGGCGATGACTTTCTGCGTGCCGTAACTGGACTGCGGATTCGGCAGCGTCTGGTCGTCCACGACGGCGGGGAGCGGGTGATCCGCGCTCGCCCCGAACACCGCGACGGAACTGGCGAATACGACGACCGGATGAGTCCCGAGGGCGCGGCACGAGGCGAGAAGCGACTCGGTGACGCGCAGGTTCGCCCGCATGCCGAGCTCGAAGTCCGCTTCGCATTCCGAGCTGACGGCGGCGGCGAGATGGAAGATCACGTCGGCGCGGGCGAGCACGTCCGGCCCGCTACGTCCGGGGTCAAGCAGCTCGCCGAGGTCACCGCGGATCGCGGCTACCCGCTTGTCCGCGGCGAGATCGGCGGGAACCGGCGCACGGTCGATGAGGGTCACCAGGGAAACGGGCCGCGCGGCCTGGCCAGCCACGCCCAGCGAGCCCGCGGCCAGCAGTTCCCTGGCCAGGCGCGAGCCCAGGAAGCCAGCGCCGCCCGTGACCACCACGTTCGTCACGGCGTCTCCTGTCTGTGCCTGCCCGGGACGTCGATACAGTGATCGTAGGCGTTCAGCCGTTGCAGCCGGCTGACGGAAAGGGTCGCTTTCGTGCGGGACAACCTGCCGCCCGCGTCCGAGGTGTTCGACTGCCTGCCCGAGCCCCGGCCGGACGACGAGGCGCTCCGTGCAGCGATCCGGGCCATGCGGGCGGCGGACGGCGTGCTGGTCGGGGTCCTGGACGACGACCCGACCGGGTCGCAATCCGTTCACGGCGTGCAGGTCGTGACCGTCCTGGACGAGGATACCTACGAAACCGCGCTCGGCGGCGCGGCCGCGACCTGCTTCGTGCTGACTAACTCGCGCAGCCTCGGCGAGCGCGATGCGGTCCAGCTAACGACCCGGGCGGCCAGCGGCCTGATCGCCGCGGCTAGCCGGAGCGGTGCGCGGATCGACCTGATCAGCCGCAGCGACTCAACGCTGCGCGGCCACGTGATGGCGGAGGTCGGGGCGCTGGCGGCCGGCCGCCGGGAACGCTCGGGCCGGGGCGTCGACGGCGTGCTGCTGATCCCCGCATTTGTCGAGGCCGGACGGCTGACGGCGGCCGACATCCACTGGGCCCGCACTAGCAGCGGCCTGGTTCCGGTCGGCGAAACCGAGTTCGCGCGGGATCCCGTCTTCGGCTATGCCGCCTCCGACCTGCGGGACTTTGTCGCGGAGAAGAGCGGCGGCGCGATCAGGCGTGACGACGTGGCCAGCATCAGCCTCGCCGACATCAGGCTCGGCGGGCCGCCGCGGGTCCGCGACCTGCTAGCCGAGGTGCGCGAGGGGACGTGGGTTGTCGTCAACGCCGCCGAGTACTCCGACCTGGAGACGGTGGCCTGCGCAGTGCTGCAGGCCGAGCAGGCGGGACAGTCGTTTCTGTTCCGCACCGGACCGTCCTTCGTGCGGGCACTGAGCGGCCTCGAGCCCAGGGCGCCGCTGCGCGGTCAGGAGATCCGGCCCGCCGCCGGGCGCGGCGAGCACGGCCTGATCGTGGCCGGATCCCATGTCAGCCAGACGAGCCGCCAGCTGGCGGCCCTTCAGGTGCGCGGCGGCATCACCGGGATCGAGCTCGACGTGCCTGCTCTGCTGAACTCCTCCGGTGGCCTGAATTCCTCCGGTGACGTGGTGATCGCGACCGCGCGGCAGGTGGCCGGTGCGCTGCGCCAGGCAGACGTCCTGCTCTACACCAGCCGCGCTCTCATTCAGGGCAGCAGCAAGCCGGACAGCCTCGCCATCTCGCGCACCGTCTCCGCTGCCCTGGCCCGCATAACCGGCCTGGCGCTGGCCGCCCGGCCCGCCTGGATCATCGCCAAGGGCGGGATCACCTCGCACGACGTTGCAGTGCAGGGCCTGGGCATGCGGCGCGCGGAAGTAGCCGGCCAGCTGTTCGATGGCCTGATCTCGGTGTTCCGCCCGGCCGACGCGGCGCCCGACGCGATCGGGATGCCTTACGTCGTCTTCCCCGGCAACGTCGGCGACGACCAGACGCTCAGCCAGGCCGTCGCGATCCTGCGCGCCGGCTGAGCCGCGGTTACGGCCAGCCGGCGCGCGGCGCGGGCGCGTCCGCGATCAGCACCTGCCCGGTCCGGCTCGCGAGCGCCTCGTCGACCTTGTCGATGCCGTCCGGGGGGGGCCGGACAGGATGTCAGGCAGCACCTGCCGGATCACCTCCGGGCGGATCTCCCCGTCCGGGCGGTCGCATGGCGGCCATCTCCTTGAACGACGCGTCCCTGCGGACCGCCACCACGCGCGTTGTCATCACGTTTCTGACCGTCGCGCTCATGTGCGCACCCTACGGCAGGGCAGCGAGACCGCGGTCTGCCGCCGGACACCAGCCCGCCGGACGCGCGGGCGGACGCGCCTAATCCGCCAGACGCGGCGATGGCTCCGGCGGCCAGCACGGCTAGAGCCGACCTCGCCTGGTACGTACTGCGGCCGTTCGGCATGACGATCACCGC
>DATKQH010000202.1:0-26823 GCA_035532775.1 Streptosporangiaceae bacterium | reverse complement strand
CGCCCGCGAGGGCCAGGGACCGACGCTGATCGAGGCGTTCACCTACCGGATGGGCGCGCACACCACCACCGACGACCCGACCAGGTACCGGCTGTCCGCCGAGCTCGAGTCGTGGAAGCTGAAGGATCCGATCGAGCGGGTGAAGCAGTACCTGATCCGATCGGGAATGGCGCAGGAGAGCTTCTTCACTGGCGTGAGCGCCGAGGCCGACGAGGTAGGCACGAGGATCAGGAAGTCCTGCCTGGAGATGCCCGACCCCGATCCGCTGTCGATGTTCGACAACATCTACGCCGAGCCGAGCGCGCTGCTCGCCGAGGAGCGGGCCCAGCTGGCCGCCTATCTGAGCTCCTTCGTCAGCGAGGAGGCCGCGCGATGACGTCGCCCGCCCCAGGCAAGCAGAACTCCGGCAAGCTCACCCTCAGCAGGGCACTGAACGAGGGCCTGCGCAAGGCCATGGAGAACGACCCCAAGGTCCTCATCATGGGCGAGGACGTGGGCCGGCTCGGCGGCGTCTTCCGCGTCACCGACGGCCTGCAGAAGGACTTCGGCGAGGACCGGGTGATCGACACCCCGCTCGCCGAGTCCGGCATCGTCGGCACCGCGATCGGGCTCGCGCTGCGCGGCTATCGGCCGGTCTGCGAGATCCAGTTCGACGGCTTCGTCTTCCCCGCCTTCGACCAGATCGTCTCCCAGCTCGCCAAGATGTCGTACCGGTCGGCCGGCAACGTCCGGCTGCCCGTCGTGGTGCGCATCCCGTTCGGCGGCGGCATCGGCGCGGTCGAGCACCACAGCGAGTCGCCGGAGGCACTCTTCGCCCATATAGCTGGCCTGCGCGTGGTTGCCTGCGGCGACCCGGCCGACGCCTACGCGATGATCCAGCAGGCGATCAGCTGCGACGACCCGGTCATCTTCTTCGAGCCCAAGCGACGGTACTGGGACAAGACCGACGTCGACCTAGCCGGAGGGCTGGCCGCCGCGCTCCCGATCGGCACCGCGCGAACGCTGGTCGGCGGCACCGACGTGACCCTGATCTGCTACGGGCCCATGGTCAGGACCTGCGTGGAGGCGGCGGTCGCGGCGCAGGAGGAGGGCAAGTCCATCGAGGTCATCGACCTGCGGTCGCTGTCACCGCTGGACACGGAGACGATCTTCGCCTCGGTACGCAAGACAGGCCGGTGCGTGGTCGTGCACGAGGCGGCGGTGACCGGAGGAATCGGCGGCGAGATCGCGGCGCGCGTCTCGCAGGAATGCTTCTACCACCTGGAGGCTCCCGTGCTGCGGGTCGGCGGCTACTCGACGCCCTATCCCCCGTCCCGGATCGAAGATAACTACCTGCCCGACCTTGACCGGGTACTCGATGTCGTCGACCGCGCCTTCGGCTACTGAGGGGACGTCATGTCAGAGCTCAAGCAGTTCAAGCTCCCCGACGTCGGCGAGGGCCTGACGGAGGCGGACATCGTCAGGTGGCTCGTGCAGCCGGGCGACAAGATCAGCATCAACCAGATCATCGTCGAGATCGAGACGGCGAAGGCGGTGGTCGAGCTGCCGAGCCCCTATGAGGGCGTGGTCGAGGACCTGCTCGTGCCAGAGGGCACGACGGCCGACGTGGGCATGCCGATCATCTCGGTGCAGGTCGGCGCGGCCGGTTCCGCCGGCGCCGCCGACGCGGCCGGTTCTGATGGTGCGGCCGGACCTGGTGGCGGACGGGCTGCGGCGGGCGGGAACGGCGAAGCCGGCCCCGCCGACGCGGCCGCGGTGCCGACCGGCGTCCCCGCACCGCCCGCCGATATCTCCGAGCCGCCCGCCGAGGGGGCGGTTGAGCCAGGCATCTACGGCAGCCCCGCTCCCAAGGAGAAGCGCCAGGCCGTGCTGGTCGGCTACGGCGTCAAGCTCGGCGCGACCAAGCGCCGGGCGAGGAAGCCCGTCACGACCGATGCCGACGCTCCGGCCAGCGCCGGCCAGGCTGCTCCCGATGCCGGTGCCCGTGCCCCGGCCGCGAATGGCGGGCGGGCAGCGGTCCTAGCCAAGCCGCCGGTGCGCAAGCTAGCCAAGGAACTCGGCGTGGACCTGGCCAGGCTCAGCGGAACCGGACCGTCAGGCTCGATTACCCGCGACGACATTCAGGCCGCGGCCGCTGCCGTCACCCCAGCGGAGGCCGTCGGCGCGGAGGCCGCGCCAGCAGGCGCGGAGCCCGGCGGCCTGGCACAGGTGGCCGCCATGCGGCTCGCGTCGCTGCCGCGCGAGGAACGGATCGCGATCCGCGGCGTGCGCAAGCACACGGCCGCCGCCATGGCAGCCAGCGCCTTCACCGCGCCGCACGTCACCGAGTTCCTGCAGATCGACATCACCGAGACGATCACTGCGGCGGCCCGGCTGAAGTCGCTGGCTGAGTTCGAGGGCATCAGGGTCTCGCCGCTCGTGCTCGTAGCCAAGGCGCTGCTCGTCGCGGCGAGCCGGCAGCCGATGATCAACTCCTCGTGGGACGAGGCCGCCCAGGAGATCGTGGTCAAGCACTACGTGAACCTGGGTATCGCGGCAGCCACCGACCGCGGCCTCATGGTCCCGAGCGTGAAGGACGCTCACGCACTCTCGCTGCCTGGCCTCGCGCAGGCGATCAGCGACCTGGCCAGCACGGCCCGGGCGGGCAAGGCCACGCCGGCCGACCTGCGCGGCGGCACGATCACGATCACCAACGTCGGGGTGTTCGGCGTCGACACCGGGACCCCGATCATCACCCCTGGTGAGGCCGCGATCCTTGCGTTCGGCCAGGTCAGGGACGCCCCCTGGGTCGTGGACGGGCAGCTTGCTGTCCGCAAGGTCTGCACGCTCGCGCTCTCGTTCGACCACCGGATCGTCGACGGCGATACCGGCTCGGCCGTGCTGCGGGACGTGGGTGCGATGCTGACCGATCCGCTCCGGATGCTCGCCTGGTCCTAGCCCCCTGGCACCGAAACCGAACCGAACGGAGCGCGATGATCAGGCATGTCGTGGTGATCACCTGGACGCCGGACGCAACCGACGAGCAGAAGCTGCAAGCCAGTGCCGGCCTGGCGACGCTGCCCCCGCTCATGAGCGGCTTGCGGAGCTACGTGTTCGGCCCCGACGTGGGCGTCACGAACGGCAACGCAGACTTCGCGATCGTCGCCGACTTCGACGACGCGGACTCGTACGTGGCCTACCGGGACCACCCCGCCCATGTCGACGTCGTAAAACGCTCAATCGCTCCCATATCAACTCAACGCCGCGCCGTCCAGTTCAAGGTCTGAGCGCGGCGCAGGCAGATCGATGTGCCGTCGGTGTTCGTATGGCAACACCGCAGGCACATCGATGTTGCTGGGTAAGGTCGTGATCGGTTAGAACGCGGATTCCGGGAGATCCATCAGCTCGGTCGAGGTCGTCTCGGCGATCTCGCGCTCGGCTGCCAGCCTCGGCAGGACCGCCTCGGCGAAGAACCTGGCCGCGGCGATCTTGCCCTGGTAGAACGCGGTGTCCTCGGCGTCGGCCGAGCCGCCGTCGAGCGCACGGGTGGCGACCTCCGACTGCCGGACGAGCAGCCAGCCGACCACCAGGTCACCGAGCGAGAGCAGCAGCCTGGTCGTGTTCATGCCGACCCGGTCGATCTCGCCGGGCTGCTCCAGGCTGCCGGCCAGGTAGCCGTGCAGCGCGTTCACCATTGCCTCGACGTTGTCCGCCGCCCTGGCGAGCGCGGCGCGCTCCTTCTTCAGCCGGCCGTTTCCGTGCTCGGCCCCGGCCGTTTGCCTGATCTCGGTGAACAGCGCCGCAAGCGCCTCGCCCTTGTTGCGGACGATCTTGCGGAAGTACAGGTCCATGCCCTGGATAGCCGTCGTGCCCTCGTAGAGGCTGTCGATCTTCGCGTCCCTGATGTACTGCTCGAGCGGGTAGTCCTGCAGGTAACCGGATCCGCCGAAGGTCTGCAGAGAGAGCGTCAGCATCTCGTACGCGCGCTCCGAGCCCAGCCCCTTCACCAGCGGAAGTAGCAGATCGTTCATTGCCTCCGCGTGCTCGTCGGCCGGGCCGGCCGCGCTGGCGAGCTGGACGGCATCCTGGAAGGTGGCCGTGTACAGGACCAGCGCGCGCATACCCTCGGCGTACGCCTTCTGCAGCATCAGGATCCGCCGGACGTCCGCGTGGTGGATGATCGTGACCCGCGGCGCCGTCTTGTCGGCGATCTTGGAGAGCTCGCCGCCCTGCACCCTGGTCTTGGCGTACTCCAGGGCGTTCAGGTAGCCGGTCGACAGCGTGGCGATCGCCTTCGTGCCGACCAGCATCCGGGCGTGCTCGATGATCATGAACATGTGCTTGATGCCCTCGTGCACGTCACCGACCAGCGTGCCGATCGCCGGGTGCTCGGCGCCGAAGGTGAGCTCGCAGGTGGCGGAGACCTTCAGGCCCATCTTGTGCTCGACGTTGGTCGCGTACACGCCGTTGCGGTCGCCCAGCGAGCCGTCCTCGTTCACCAGGAACTTCGGCACCAGGAACATGGACAGCCCCTTGGTGCCCGGGCCAGCGCCTTCCGGCCTGGCCAGCACCAGGTGGAAGATGTTCTCCGCCATGTCGTGCTCGCCGCCGGTGATGAACCGCTTGACGCCCTCGATGTGCCAGGTTCCGTCGGGCTGCTGGACGGCCTTGGTCCGCCCGGCGCCCACGTCCGAGCCCGCGTCGGCCTCCGTCAGCACCATCGTCGCGGTCCACCGGCGCTCGACGGCCTGCTCGGCGAAGCGCTTCTGCGCTGGCGTGCCTAGCTCGTAGAGCGCACGGGCGAAGGCCGCGCCGCTTGAGTACATCCAGATCGCCGGGTTGGCACCGAGCACGAGTTCCGCGACCGACCAGACCAGCGATCTCGGCACGACCGTCCCGCCCAGCTCGGCAGGGATCTCGAGCCTGAACCACTCGGCATCGACGAACGTCTTGAACGACCTGGCGAAAGCCTCAGGTATCCGCACCGAGTGCGTCGCCGGGTCGAACACCGGCGGGTTGCGGTCGCTGTCCGCGAACGACTCCGCAAGCGGGCCGGTCGCGAGCCGGTTCATCTCGTCGAGCATCCCCCGCGCGGTCTCCTCGTCGACCTGGTCGAACGGAGTAGCCCCGAGCACGCCTTGCCGGTCCAGCAACTCGAACAAGTTGAACTCGATATCGCGCCGGTTGCTCTTGAAGTGGGTCATATCAGTCTCCGCCCAGTCTCCCCGTCCTGAACCGGCCAAGACTTAGTTACCGATGAGTAATAAAGTCTACTACTCGCCGGTAACTACAGGAAGGCCTTCGGCGCATGCGGGCTCGCGACGTTCAGCGCAGCATGGCTCGCGACGTTCAGCGCAGGATGTTGACCGCACGCGCGATGACCAGGGCTCCGAGCGCGAGCGAGACCGCTGACTGGACAAGCATCGTGAGCTTGGCCCACCGGGCCAGCGGCATGACATCGGTCGGGCTGAACGCCGTCGCGTTCGTGAACGACATGTACAGGTAGTCCACGAACCGCGGGCCCCAGCCGCGCGGGGTCAGCTCAGGCACCGTCATCTGCGGAAAAAGCAGGTCAGGATAGGGCCTAGCGCCCTGCAGCCGGTGCACGGGGCCGCCGCGGTCGAACTCCCAGTACCAGAGCGCGAAGGCGATCACGTTGGTGCCCCAGATCGCCGCGCCGGAGGCGAGCAGGGTGATCGGGGCCTGATTCGGGGCGACATGCACCTGGCTGGTGACGATCGCCTTGATCAGCAGTCCCGCCGATGCCGCGTTGGCCGCCGTGATCAGCAAGATCAGCGCGACGCTGGCTGCTCTGATCGGGCCGGACAGGCGCTCGATCCGGACCGGGTTCGCCACGCTCAGCCCGACCAGCAGCGCGCCTTCGAGCGCGGGCAGCAGGAACCTTGGCTGCAGGCTGAGCTTCGGCGACAGCAGCCCCTGCAGGACGATGGCAACGATGACAGCGGCCGACACCGGCCAGCGCGGCTCGGCTCGATCCTGCCTGTGCAGCCGGGCACCCCCCGCCGCCTGCACCCGCTCGGCAACGTGGTCGATCAGCCGGATGATCTCGTCCGGCCACGGCACCGCTGGCGGCCCAGGCTGCCCGCCCGGGGCCGGGACCTGGCCGTGCGGGGATTCGTCGGCCGGCGGTTCGCTGTCCTGCATGAGCCTCATTGTGGGGCCGGCCCGTTCCGTGAATCACGTCTATCGATCTACAGCGTCGGCATCGGCGCGAAATCACCCTCACCGAGCAAGGCGGACCTCGATGGCGCTTGGCCTCACCCCGGAGCACCTGGAACTCGCGGCGGCGGTACGTGGCTGGTCACAGCGAGATTGCCCGGCGGAGGTCGTGCGAGCAGCCGCCGACGGTACCGACAGTGGCGCGGCGCACTATCAGGCGTAACCGGCCAGCAGCGAGTTGGCGGCTCGCAGGCGAGTCAAGCAAGCAGATACCGTCTAGTCACTCTGCGTGAGGCTACCCTTTCAGAGCGAGATTCTCTGGGGGGTTGATGACACGTGGCGGCGTGCCCGCGGGCAGCGGGACTGGCCACCATCGCGCTCACCAGTCCCGCGGTACCCACGCCCTGGCGGCGCGGAGGCAGCTCACGGATCACATCGTGGCGAGCAGGCATGCCAGGACGCAGCGGACGCTCGCCCTGATCACGAGCGCGCTCTCGGTCCTCGTGCTGCTGGCGTCGGGCGGCGGATGGCTGCTGGCCGGCTACGTCAGCAGCCACCTCGGCCGGGTGAACGCCGGCACGTCGGCGGCCGCGCCGAGCGGCCCGCTCAGCATCCTGCTCGCCGGCGTCGACATCAGGGCCGGCCTGACCAGGCGCCAGCAGCGCGTGCTGCACGTCGGCCACGCCACCGGCCATAACTCCGACACGCTGATGGTGGTCCACGTCACGGCCGATCATCGTCACATTTCGGTGGTCAGCCTGCCGAGGGACTCCTGGGTAAGGATTCCGGGCTTCGGGATGAACAAAATCAACGCCGCAATCGGCCTGGGCGGGCCGCCCCTGATGGTCCGGACTGTAGAGCAGGCAACGGGCCTGACCATCAACGACTTCGTCGAGGTGAACTTCCTCGGATTCGTGAAGATCATCGACGCGCTCGGCGGCGTCGACGTCTGCCTGCCCTATGCCGTGAACGACCCCTACAGCGGGCTGCACATGTCATCGGGACGCCATCACGTGGGCGGGATCAAGGCCCTGCAGTTCGCCAGGGACCGGCACTCCTTCGCGCTGTCCGACCTGGCCAGGATCTCCGACCAGCAGCAACTGCTCTCCTCCGTGCTGTCCGAGGCGGTCAGCTCGGGCACGCTGACCAACCCGGTCAGGTTCTCGCGCTTCCTCGCCGCCGCGACCTCGGCGACCCGGGTCGACCAGCAGTTCAACGTGGTCGGCCTGGCCGATCAGCTCCGCTACATCCGGCCGAGCGCCGTCTCGTTCACGACCGTGCCGCTGGCCAGCACCAACTATCAGGCACCAAACGGCGAGTCGGCGGTGCTCTGGAACGCCGCGGCGGCCCGCGTTCTGTTCGCGCGGATCAAGGCCGACCAGCCGGTCACGCACCGGCCGCACGCGGGCCACCGGTCCGGGGTGCCGGGCGGACAGCCAAGCGTCTGGCAGGCCAAGCCGAAGACGGCAGCGCAGGCCGCCTGCCACTGAGCCCGCGCTGCCGCCAGAGATCAGACCCCGGACGCCGGCGGGAAGAAGCCGGACTGTCCCTGATCGGAGCCGGGCTCGTCGCCCGACTCCGCGGGAGTGAGCGGAGCCGCCTCAGGGAACGCCGTGGCGGGCGGGAAGCCGGCCGGGCCGCCCTGCTGCGGGAACGAGGCCGGTGCCGCACCGGGGAAACCGCCCTGCTGCGGCGCGGCGCCAGGGAAGCCGCCCTGCTGCGGGGACGCTGGTGCCGCTCCGGGGAAACCAGCCTGGCCGCCCTGCGGGTAGGCCGGCTGGCCGCCGTAGCCCGGGCCACCGCCATACCCGGGAGCCGGGCCGACCGGTGCCGCCGACGCGTTCGGGTCCAGCGGCGGGGCGCTGGTCAGGAAATCCCCGGGACCCTGCATCTGCGCCTGCTGCGCCTGCCACTGCTGCTGCTGCATCTGCTGTGCCTGGGCCTGCGCGGACTGCTGGACCAGGTTGACGTTGTACTGCCCCTCGTGCTGGGCCAGGTCGGCCAGGATCTGGGTGATCTGCGCCTCGTTGTCGCCGGCGGCCCGGCCCGTGCGCTCGGCCAGGACGGCGACGCCGAGCGCACGCAGCAACTGGTCGGCCCGGCGCTGCGCGGGCAAGTTGTCGATCCTGGCCATTCCCTGATTGGCCTGCTGCGCGAGCGTCGACGCCTGCTGCTTGACCCTGTCCATGAGTCCCATGCTCAGTTCCTCCAAGTCTGTGACCTGGGGAAAACTCCCGAACAGGAGACAAGAATGACCCAGGCCTTGCCCTCAAGGCCAACACTAGCGGCCGAAGCGGTACCTCACCAGAAAGTCGCCCACGCCATACCACGTCGGGCACCGCCCGACGCGACACGACGGCATCGACTGCCACTCTCACCCCAGCGTGATGATCCCCGGGTGAGCACTCAACGACGTCGCCGGGTACAGCCGCGCCAGGCCAGGGAGGCTGGCCGGAGCCGGAGCCGGAGCCAGAGTCAGGATTCCGTAGGCCGATGGGGCTCGTGCGCCGGCGACCAGCCTGAGCCTGATCGCGACCGTGCCTCGAGGAGGAAGCAGGATAGTTCCCAGGTACTCGCCATTCCGCGTGGGATCGCGGTAGGCGCTCGCATCGAGGTTCCGCCAGGTACGGCCGTCCAGCCATTGGACAGCATCGCCGGATGGCGGCGACTGGCACGCGCCACTGGAAATGCACAGGTTGGCGGCGACAGATACTCTCAGCCGGTAGCCGAGGGCTGAATCCGCATTCGGCCCGCGCCCCACGGCGCTGCGGCACGCGGGGCGGCAGGAACGACCAGCAGCCGCTGCACCTTCGACCAGCCGGGCACGCGTATCGCATAGCTGCCACGCCATGTGCCGTGAACGACCGCCACGGCGACAGCGAGCCACCGGCCGGTCACGGGATCGCGCCGCAGCACGACGGGCTTGCGATAGACCGAGTAGCTCGGACGGCCCAGATCGAGGCACGTGCCGCCGCTGCGCCACCGACCGGTTGACCGCCTTGCGCCACGAGCTGATGCTGATCCGGCACGCCACGGTCCTGACCCACGCTTCCGGGTCGGCATATCCGGACACCCGGCCCCGGCGCTGCCAGGCCCGGGCGAACGCCTCCTGTACCGCGTCCTCCGCCTCAGCCCGGTCGCCGGTCATCGCGTAGAGCTGGCTGGTCAGCCGGCGCACGCTTGCCGCGTAGAATTCGTCGAAGTTCTCCGGGTCTCGCACCCGCCACCGCCGCCCTCTGGGATCCCGCTACCGAGTCTCCCTCCGCATACTGGTCACGCCCAGGCATGCGCGGCGGTTGCACGGCGGCGAAAAGCGCGAGCCTAACCCACGACCCACGAGACCAGGCCGTCGCCGTTGGCGGTGAACAGGTGCCCCTCGGCGAAAACGCTCTCGGCGAAGTCCGCGCTGCCGGTGGTCAGGGTCCGCAGGATCGCGCCAGACGAAGCGTCGACCAGGTAGACAGCGTTCGGCGTCTGGCTGAAGTCGTAGGTGCCGACCGCAATCACACCGGCACCGTCAATGGTCGGGCTGCCGATTACGCCGTTAGGCAGGCCCGTCTGCCAGAGCAGCGCACCGGTGGTCGGATTGAGTGCCTGGATCGATCCGGGATACGCCGTGCCGTTGATCAGGTGCTTCGGCCCGGCGACATACAGGGTCGTCCCGTCGTAGCTGGCAGCGGCCGAGCAGTTGCTGACGCCGTGCCGGGGGGCGGCGGCACCGATCTGCCGCGACCAGGCGAGTGTCATGGTCGATCGGTTCAGCGCGTAGAAGATCCCGTTCTTGTTGCACGCGCCGATATACGGCCCGAAGATCGTCGGCGAGGCGCCGAAGTCGCCGTCGGCGACCGCCTCGGCCGGCGGCACCTGGAACGACTTGACCGGCTTGAGGGCGTACCCGCTGAGCTTGATGATCGAGTCCGAATGCCCCGGCTCGACCTGGCCCTTACCTGAGTTCCCCGTGGTGACGTACACATCACCATCGGAGTCGACCGCGGCGCTCGACCAGATCCCGGCCCCGGTCATCTGGCCGGGAAGGGTACGAAATTCCGACCGCCGCTTGCCGTTGTCCTGGCTGTAGCTGATCAGGGCGGACGGGACCAGCGGCTGGTCGCAGTTCGATGCCACGCCGATGTAGACCCGGCCGCGCGCCACCGTGGGCGAGGACCACTGGAAGTAGTCGTTGACCTTCGTGGAGGGAATGGCGATCACCGAGCGCCACTTGACCGCCAGGTTGGACGCCCGGAGCGCGTACAGGTAGCCGTCCGGTCCGCCGACGTAGACCATGATCTGGCCGGTGTCATCCCGGTCGACGGCGGCGGTATCGACGAAGCCGCGCGACGGCGGACAGGTCGTCGCTCGCTGGAACCCGACGAACCGCTTGGCGAGAATGTGCCCGGTCACCGCATCGAGCTTGTAGAACCATCCGGTATCCGAGCCGATGTACACGTCACCGCCGACCACGGTCGGGCTGGCCAGGAAGCCCCTCCCGGGCTGGCCGGGCTTGGTCGGCGGGACGCCGAGGAAGCGCCACCTGGAGGCCAGCTTCGTGACGTTCGCCGGCGTGATCGTCGTCTCGCCGGGGCTGTACGACGTGTGTCTGGGCCCGTTGAGGTACGAGGACCAGTCGCTCGTGGTCGCGGCCCCCGCGCTGCCCGCCGCGCTGAGCGCGATACCCGCGGACGCCGCGACGACCACCAGCCTCGTGCCACCAATTCGTACCGGCCGACGCATCCGCTGCCTCCCCGCCACCAGCTTTCACAGGGGCACCATTATGGAGGCGAACGGCAGGGGCCGCAGTGGTTACTGACGCGCGGTGGCGAGTTCGGCGCTCGTGGTCCTGGCAATGGCGAGCACGTCGGAGGCCACATTGACCAGCCGGCAGCCGTTCTCCCGGTACAGCCGGGCGGTCGCGCCGTCGGCTGAGTGCACTCCGACCGGCTTGCCTGCCGCCCGGCACGCCGACCAGATCTGCTCGAGCGCGGGCCGCAGGACCGGGTCGGCCGGGTTGAGCTCGCAGCCCAGCGAGTACGACAGGTCCCTCGGACCGACGTAAATGCCGTCGACTCCCGGCAGGGCGAGCGTCTGATCGAGATCCGCCATCGCGGCCCCGGATTCCACCATGATCACGCAGAACGGCTCGCCCTGGCCGGCCAGCACGCCGCCGCCTGAGCGGTATCCCGCCGGCGGGTAGCGGCACGCGCCGGCGACGGCCCTGGCCTGCTCGGCCGATTCCACGTTGGGAACGATCACCCCGGCACAGCCGAGGTCGAGTGCCCGGCCGATGTCAGCCGGGTGCGCGTGCCTGACCCTGGCCACCGGCGCCGCTCCCGCCCTGGCGATCGCTGTCGTCAGCGCCGGCAGGTCGTGCTCCGTCGCGCCGCCATGCTGGAGGTCGAGCACGACGTAGTCGAGTCCTGCGGACGCCATCGCGCCGGCCGCGATCACGTCGCCGATCACGGTCCAGCCGCCGTAGAGAACCTGCTTGCCGCGCAACCTGGCCACGAATGATTCGTTCTGCATAGAACGTGATCTAAGCAGAAGCGCCGGCCTGGCCGCCGACCGGAAGCCAGCCGCCTGCCATTTTCGGGCGGAGCCTGCGTCCAGGCGCCTGCCTGACGAGTCGTAGGCCGTCCACGAGACCGGCATGGCGGACGCGACCGCCGGAACGGCGACGTAGCTCCGTGCGCCGAGCCGCACGGCAGGCAGCCGGAGCCTTCTGCCGCCAGAGGTCAGGCACGCTCCGGTAGCTCACCCGCGGTGCCGTCTGGACGATGAACAGGATCACGCGGCCGCCGGCGGCCGGCCCGACCTGCGCGGCGAGCTGCCCGGGGCACAGGTCGCTGCCGGCCAGGCACAGGTCGCTGCCGGCCAGGCACAGGTTTATATTGGCGACCGCGCTCCTGGAGCAGGTGCCCCACGGACCCGGGCAGGCGCGCCGCCGGCAGCCACCGGGGGATCTGGATCAGGCCGCCCGCGGTGAACGGGATCGCACAGGCCAGCTCACCGCTCGCGGAGTGCGCGACGATCTCCCTGACCGCCGCGCTGAACGGCACGGCGACGGCCGCGTAGGACGCGTAACCGCCACCGAAGACCGCGACGGGGCGCAGCGTGAGCAGCTGCCCGTCGCTGAGCCTGACGCCCAGCCTGGTCACGTCCCGGCCGACCGTTCCGGAGAGCAGGTGCACCCTGAGGTCATCGCGCCCTGCGGACCCGCGACCAGGACGCGCAGGCATTAGCGAGCGCCGTCTGGGCGAGATCCTCGTCGAGGCCGCGATCGCCCGTGCGCGAACTCGCTGAACTCGGCCGCCGCGCCGTCGTCCACGCCCACCTTCGCACCTTCTCTAACAGGTCAGAGCGCAATCTGCGGCCAGAAGGTTGCCGCCGACGGGCATAATGTCCGCTCGTGGAGATCGCTGAGCATATCGACGCTATTGGCAGCGCGGGGCGACAGCTAGCAGCGGCGGCGGCCGCGGCCGGTCCTGACGCGACGGTGCCGAGCTGCCCTGACTGGGTGGTCCGTGACCTGGTCAGGCACCAGGGCGGGGTGCACCGCTGGGCCATTGGCATCGTGGCCGGCCCGCGCACGCAGCCGTGGAATGTCGATCTCGACGAGGTGGTCGGAGCCTGGCCTGCCGACGCCGACCTGATCGGCTGGTTCGGCGACGGGGTCGGCCGGCTAGTCGCGACCCTGTCACAGGCCGAGCCCGGACTGGTCTGCTGGACGTTCCTCGACGCGCCGTCGCCGCTGGCGATGTGGGCGCGCCGTCAGGCGCACGAGACTTCGGTGCACCGGGTCGACGCCGAGCTCGCGGCTGGCCTGCCGGTGACGTCGTTTCCCGCGCCGTTCGCCGCTGACGGTATCGCCGAGCTGCTGACCTGCTTTATCACCCGGCCGGGCGGCGGGCTGCGCAGCGATCCGGCCCGGCTGCTGCGGGTCAGGTGCACGGATACGCCGGGAGACTGGCTGGTGCGGATGGAACCCGACCGGGTCCGGACGTCACCCGGCACCGACGAGGTCAGTTCCGACTGCCTGGTCACGGGCGCGGCCGACGATCTCTATCTCGCGCTCTGGAACCGGCGGCCGGCCTCGAGCCTGGCCGTCGACGGTGACCGGAGCGTGCTCGACTTGTTCCTCGACCGCGTGCACGTTCGCTGGTCCTGACCCGCCTGGCGCACCCTGATCTGGCGGGCGCGCCTTAACCCGATGGGCACCGCCTTATCAGATGGGCACCGCGCGGAGCCAGGAATGGTCGTCGGTCAGGTAGCGGTCGAACGCCAGGCCGGCGTCGATGAGCGTCCGCCTGAGCTGGCCCTCGCCCAGCTTGAGCGCGGTGAACGACTGCGTCCACAGCCGGTCGCCGACCTGATACTCGACCGTCGCTGACAGCAGGTCAGGCGCGGGCCGGGAGACGCCGCGCAGCCGGAACGTGATCCCGTTCGACTCGCTCTCGGTCTCTTCGGCGCCCGCGAACCACTCGGGCGCGTGCATCTCGATGACGACGCAGCCCGCCGCGGAGACATGCCTGGCGCAGGCGCGCAGCAGCTCCTGCCGGTCCCGCTCGTCCGGGACGTTGATCAGGTGCGAGGCGAGCAGCACCACGTCGAAGCGCTCGTCGAGCGCGAGGTCCTCGATCCTGGCGCAGACGGTCTCGGCCGTCGTGATGTGCGCCAGCATCTCCGCCGACTCGTCGACGGCGACCACGCGGTGGCCGAGCGCGGTCAGTGCGCCGGTGACCCGGCCGGTTCCCGACCCTAGCTCGAGTATCGAGGCGGCCGGGTCTCCGGCCGCTGCGTGGACGATCTCCGGCTCGCGGCCGGATGACAGCATTGCGTAGAAATCGACCGCGCAGCCGTCTGGCGTGATCACGCCTGGGCCTGTGCCGTACCCGCCGGAGGTGCGGGCTGCGCCGTCCTGGCCCGGGCCGGCCGGCCGCTCGTCGCTCACAGACCGACCCTAGGTTTACCCGGCACCTGGCGTCAACCGCGTGCTGAGAGCCGGCTTCGGCCGGGGGCGGCGGCGCTAGGCTTACCCCGGGCCGCCGGAAGGAGCACGCGATGTCCGTTACGGGCAAGCGGTTCGGCCGCCATCTGGTCAGCCTCCTTCCGCAGCTGTCGGTGCGCGGCGGCCTGGCGGCCCTGGAGTTCTACCGCGCGGCATTCGGAGCCGAAGTCGGTCGGCGGCACCCCGGAGAATCAGAGCGTCGTCGCGCAGCTGTCGATCGAAGGTGCCGCGTTCTGGGTCGCCGACGAGTCGCCGGCGCACGGCAACTACAGCCCGGAGTCCGTCGGCGGATCGACCACCCGGATGCTGCTCATCGTCGACGATCCGCAGGCCATCATCGATCGCGCGGTCGCCGCCGGAGCCACGCTGGTATACCCGGCGGCCAGAGAGCATGGCTGGCTGCTCGGCAGGGTTCATGACCCGTTCGGCCATCACTGGGAGATCGGCAAGCCGCTCATTCCGTGGCCGCCGGACCACGGGAAACATGCTCCGGGGGCTGGCGCCTGACTCAGCCGGCCGACTCTGCCCACAGGCAGAACGGATGCCCGTCCGGGTCGAGGTAGACCCGGACGTCTTCCTGCGGCTGGAAGTCCGCCAGGGTCGCGCCGACCGCGAGCGCGTGCTCGCCGGCCGCAGCGAGATCATCGACCTTGATGTCGAGATGCACCATCATCTGCTGGTCGGCGGGCCCGGCCGGCCAGGCGGGCCGGGCATACGCGTCTTCCGTCTGGAACGACAGCCCAGCTCCGCCGACAGGCGACCGGAGCGTCACCCAGTCCTTCTCGTCCGCCCCGGTCGGCCAGCCAAGGAGCCGGCGGTAGAAGCCAGCGAGCTCCCTGGCGTCTGGCGAGTCAAGCACGACGCCGGTAACCGTCAGTCGCGGCTGGTCTCCCAAGTCCGCCTCCCTGAATCGCCGGGGCTGGATCTCACAGCGTGCGACGGCGCATGAAGAATGAGCTGAGCAGGCCGATCAGGCTGCCGCCGACGGCCAGCCAGGCGCCGAGGCGCAGATCGGAATAGGGCAGGTTCACCGGACTGTAGTGCCGCGCGTTCAGCCCGATCCATGCTCCTGACGCCGCGAGGGCGACGAGCGAGAACAGGCCCGCGAGCAGCCGCGAGGCGAACACTCCGCCGACGATCACGAGTGCTCCGGCCACCAGGACCACCATCGCGAACGAGTGCGTGAACAAGCCGGTCGACTGGTAGGTCCAGTGCAGCACTCCCGAGATCGCGGTGTGCCGGATCCCCGAGCTCGGCCTGTGTCCGCGTGCGCTGGTCCAGGTCAGAACCGACCCCGCGGCGATGGCGATACCGCAGAGCGCGACGAGGACCGCGACTGCGGCGCGGCGCCGAGTTCGCATGAGGCTGATTCTAGCCCGCCGGCGTTCGTTCCCCGGGGCAATGGCCGAGGACGGCGGTGCCCGGGTCGGGCCGGGGGCCGGGTCGGACCGGCGGCGGTCAGATCAGGTAGGCGGCTCGCTCACTTCTGCCGGAGCGCCTCGATGGCCTTGTCGATCCGCCGCTGCCTGGTCTGCTCGGTTTTGGCCGACGTGATGCTCAGTATCCAGCGCTGCTTGTGGCTGTTGGATAGCTTGTCGAAGGCCTGCCGCGCCGTGGCATCCCTGCTGAGCGCCTCGGCGAAGTCGGCCGGCGCGTTCACCTCACGGGACTGCGTGTCGAGTTCGACGTCGACCTCTACATCGTCGCCGGCCGCGACGCCTGCCGCGGTCCGGTTCTCCGCGCTGAGCGGAAGCATGAACTGGCCGCCCATCACGCCGACGGTGCTCCGGTAGGTGTAGCCGGCGATCGTGACGCTCACCGGCGGGCGCCGGCCCTGTCCGAGGCTCTCGACTACCTCGGCGGGCACCCTGATGCCCGTGGCAGTCTTGCCCGACAGTTCGACGATGGCACGGAACTTCACGGCTGATCTCCCTTCGGCTGGCTCACTTACAGATCCGGTCCGGCCGCCGGTCCGGACGTCGGAACGGACGTCACATCAGCTTGTCGTTTATCATCAGTACCCTGTACAAGCGACTCGTGGTCCAATCCGTTTGGCGCGCCGTGCAAGAAACTACACGGCGCGCGGAACCGAGCAGACCGCGGCGGCGATCAAGGCCACCGGCCCTCAAGGTGGCCGCCGTTCTCCAGCCGATCGCCTTCGGTGATGTTCCGTACCTGCGGAATGTCGGGCTGGGGCTGAACCAGATGCTCGCCAGTGAGGCAGCCGCCAACGGCGCCGCTGACGTCGACACCGCTACCGCTACCATCGGCTATGACGCCTGCAGGCCGACCGGGACGAGGTGCGTCAAGGGCGAGATCCCGACGTCCTCGCCAGCACCGTGGCACCCCAACGAACTCGGCGAGAAGTCCGTGGCCGCCAGGGTCGAGGCGGCCATCGGCCAGCCCCTGGACCACCGGCGGGCCGGGAACCCGGTTCAGCCCGGATCCCGGGCCCGTCCCGGCCCCTGAGGAGCCCAGCATGGTTGACGCAGACCCCGATGCCGGTAGCCGTGACGATGATGGCTATGACCGCGACGCGGTTCGCCGTGTGTACCACGGCATGGCGGCCGACTACGCGGTGCGGTACGGAGCCGAACTGCACGAGCCCGACTCCGACACCGAGTTCCTCGATGCCGCGCTGGCGGATCTTCCCGTCGGCCCGGTTCTGGACGTCGGCTGCGGCCCGGCGCAGGTGAGCCGGTACCTGCTGGACCACGTCCGGACCGCGATCGGCATCGACCTGGCTGCTGGCATGCTGGCCGCCGCCGCCCGCCTGGTCCCGTCGGCCCGGCTGGTCGCCGCTGACCTGCTGGCCCTGCCCTTCCGGCCGGTGAGCTGCGCGGGCGCTGTTGCCTCGTACTCGCTGCACCACCTGCCGCGCGCGCGGTTCGGAGCAGCGCTGGCCGGGCTGCGCGAGGTGCTCAGGCCCGGCGGCGTGCTCGTGGTGATCACCCACGGTGGTGACGGCGAGGAATGGCTGGACCGGCCGGAGGGCAGGATCGTCCTCAGCCGGTATTCACCCGACGAGCTAGTCGGCCGGCTCGACGAGAGCGGGCTGGTACCGGAACTGGTCAGCACACGGCAGCCGAGGCCGGGCGAGTACCCCGCGGACAAGGTCCGGATCAGTGCCCGGCGCGGCTAGAATCCGGCACGCCACACATGTCCGGCTTTACAGCCGGAACTCGCGATGACGGTGTCGGCCGGTACCGGCGCGGGTATCAGGTCGCCGCGAGCCTCCTGGCCGCCAGGACCTCGCACCTGGCCGCGTGGCACGGCATCCAGCCCGTGGTGAGCGCGCTCGGGATCGCGGTCGTCGTGATGGCGATGGCGACCGGGGTCTCGTTGCGGATACCGGCGCTCGCGAGGGTCTTCGGCGCCATCGAGAGAGTGCTTTACCTGGTCTTCCTCGGCTGGACGGTGGTTGTCGCCGCCGAGCTGATCGCGCTGCGGCACTAGCCAGCCGCTGACAGGAGCGGGCGCGCGGGAGCGGGCCCCGCGGAGCGGCTGCGAACCGGGCGTCCTTGTGTGCGGCCGCCTCCTGGCTCATGCTGGTCGGGTGACGGAGCAGGCACTGCCCGGCGGGTACGTCAACCTCGTCACCCTTGTCGGCGGCACCGTGCGGCGGACCGTCACACCTCGAGCCGAGTTCGTGCACCGGGTTCTCGCTCATCTCGCCAGCCATGGGTGGTCCGGGTCTCCGGCCTACCTCGGGCTGGATGACCAGGGTCGGGAGACTCTGAGCTACCTGCCGGGACACGTGGCGTGGCAGCGCGATCAGCCGGGCGGCGTGCGCTCGGACGCCAGCCTGAGGCGGACGGCGGAGATGGTCCGCGAGCTTCACGACCTGACTGCCGGAAGCGAGCTAGCCGGCGAGTCCGAGGTCGTGTGCCATAACGACCTGTCACCGCGCAACACCGTCTACCAGGATCTCGGCGCCGGACTCCGGCCGGTCGCCTTCATTGACTGGGATCTCGCGGCGCCCGGGCGGCGGATTCACGACCTCGGGCATGTGTGCTGGCAGTACCTGAACCTCGGCCGCGATTCCTGGGTCGGGACGGACGAGGCGGCAGCCGTCGAGTGCGGGCGGCTGATCCGCGTCATCTGCGACGGCTACGGCCTCGACGACCGTTCCGAGTTGCTTGACGCGATCTTGTGGTGGCAGGAGAGGTGCTGGCGCGGGATCGGAGCAGCCGCCGACGCCGGCGAGCCGGCGATGATCCGGCTCCGTGAGACTGGCACGGTAACCGCCGTCCAGGAGGCGTACCGGTGGACCCGGCAGTACCGCGCTGTTATCGGCCGGGCTCTGGCATAGCCTGGACTGCATGCCGGTCTGGGACGAGCTCAAAGGGGTCATCAGCCGCCTGCGCGACGAGCAGTCCGGCGCCCTGCTGGGGTATCCGGACCCCGATCACGACGGGCAGGCAGCCGCCGTTCGCGATCCATCTGGCACCGTGGGCAGCGGCGACGACCGCGGATCTGTCCCGCCAGTTCGGCGACGATGTCGACCTCACCGTGGGGGCGCTTCCTTACCCGCCGGCTTACCCGCCGGGCCGGCCGTCCGAACGCCGGATTCCGATCGGGCAGCCGGCCGAACTGCTTGACCCGGGTCAGGTAACCGTCGAGCTAGACGGCCCGGCCGTGGTCAGCTCGGGGCACACGCTGCGCCAAGTCGAAAAGAACAGCGAAAAAGGCTCTCGCCGGGCCCGAACGCCGGGCCCGGCGAGAGATAGTGGGCGGGGTTACCGCGAGCCGGCGAGCGTGGGCTCCGCGGTGACCGGCTCGTCAGTCACGGTCGCCACGTCAGCCACTTCCGCCCCGTGGACCTCGGGACCCCGAGCCTCGGCACCATGCGCCCCGCCCGTCTGGATCGCCGTGGCCGGCACCCGAAGGAGCCTGGCCAGCCGCCCCGGCATCCACCAGTTGGTTTGGCCGAACAGTGCGACCATGGCGGGCACGAGCAGGCAGCGGATCACAACGGCGTCGATGAGGATCCCGGCTCCGAGTCCGGTCGCGAGGATCTTCAGGTCGGTCTGCGGGCCGGTGGACATGGACAGGAAGCTCAGCATCAGGATCGCCGCCGCGCTGGTGACCAGCCGGCCCGTCCGGCCGAGACCCTCGGTGACCGCGGCGCGGGCATCGCCGGTTGAGTCGTAGACCTCCCTGATCCTGGTCAGGATGAACACCTCGTAGTCCATCGAGAGGCCAAACAGGAAGGCGAACACCATCAGCGGCACCCACATCGTGATCGCGCCGGTGGCCGGGATTCCCCACAGCGCGTTCGACCCGTGCCCGTCCTGCCAGACCCAGGTGAGCACGCCGTAGGCGGCCGCGAGCGAGATCAGGTTGAACACGACCGCCTTCGCCGCGAGCAGCACGGACCGGAAGGCCCGGGCCAGCAGCAGGAAGGTGGCGACCGCGATCAGCGCGAGCATCAGCGGGAAGTCGCCGTAGACGGCATGGTCGAAGTCGATCAGGGACGCGCCGTCGCCGCCGACGCCGATCACGCTCTGCTTGGTGAGCAGGGCCTGCTCGAGCCGGGAGATGGTCTGCTGGCCAGCCGGGATCGTGCTCTCGGCAACCGGGATGACCGTGACAATGGCTGAGCCCGGGCGCTGGTAGTCCGGGGTGGCCGGGGCGACCGCCGCGTAGATGCCGGGTACCCGAGCCGCCTGCGCGGCGACCGAGGCGGCACCAGCGGAGCCAGCACCGGGAGCCCGCGAGACGAGGATCTCGGCCGGCGTGATCACGCCGGACGGGATGCCGCCGCGGGTCAGCGTGGTCAGCGCGTTGTGCGCCGGGCCGGCGGTCGCTTCGGCGGTGCTGCCGGGCTCGCCGAGGTGCAGGGACATCGCCGGAAGCATCAGCGCGCCGATGACCGCGAGGCCAGCCACGGCGGCGACCCAGCGGTGCTGGTAGACGCCGCGCGCCCAGGCCGAGAACAGCCGGCTCGCCGAGCGCTCGGTACGCAGGCGCGGCCAGTCGAGCCGCGGCCCGGCGGTCGCCAGGATCACCGGCAGCAGCGTCACCGCGACCACGACCGAGACCAGCGGAACGAGCACGCCGCCGTACCCGACGCTGCGGAGCATGGGGACGGGAAGCACGATCATGGACAGCAGACCGACGGCGACGGTCAGCCCGGAGAAGACGACCGCGCGGCCCGCGTGGTTCATCGCCTGGACCACGGCCTCCTTGTTGTCGCGTCCGGCAGCCCGCTCCTCGCGCCAGCGGCTGACGACGAGCAGCGAGTAGTCGATCGCCACGCCCAGGCCGATCAGCGCGATCAGGAACTCCACGATCTGGCTGATCCCGGTGATCTCGGTCAGGCCCCCGACGACCAGGAAAGTGGACAGCACCGAGATGCCCCCGATCAGCAGCGGAAGCAGCGCCAGGAAGCTGGCGTAGACGAAAGCCAGCACGAGCAGGGCGCCGAGGCCGCCGATCATGGCTTCCGCCATCACGCTGGTGCCCTTGCTCGATGAGGCCGGCTTGCCGTTGGCGAGCAGCTGCGAGCCGGTCACGCCGATCTCCCAGCCCGCCGGCGCGGCGTGGTCAAGCGCGCGGGTGATGACGGGGCCGAGGCTCGGGCCGCCGAATCCGGTCATCGCTGGCGTGTAGACCAGCGCGAAGGTGGACCGGCCGTCCCGAGTCAGGAACGCACGGTTGTGCGTTGTCGCGTAGTCGGCGACCCTTGAGTGCGGGATCGCGGCCGCGACCGCGGCGAAGATCCGTCCCGTCTGCGCGGCGACCGCCGGGTCGCTGATCCGCTGGCCCGCTGGGACGGTCACCACCGGCACGTACGGTGTCTGTGAGCCGCCGTTGCCGTATGCCGCGATGATCTGGTTATCAACCTTGAACGCCTGGCCTGGCATGGAGAAGTTATTGGTCATCCGGTGCGTGGTGCCGCCGACGGTCAGCGCGCCGGCGACGGCCACGAGCAGCCAGAACAGCGCGACGATCGCTTTGTGACGGAGCACGAAACGAGTGAGGGCAGGCATCGGGATCTCCCGGGGTTTGCTGCCGGTGGGCGTTCCACCAGCCATTCACCAGGCTGCCGTTCGCGGCCGTTCCGGTCGTCGTACCGGCGGCGACACTTGCCGCTACCCCACCTGGCGCAGTCGGCCGCCCGACTACTCCGCTCGGAGTACACCGCCGGTCAACTGGCGGAGGATGATCGGCTGCCGTCTGACCCATACGCTGGTCGGGTGAGAGGCTTGACTTCTTGGTGGCGAGGATGGCGGAACGCCACGGCACGCGACGTGATCGGCGCGCTCGTGATGACGGCCGTTACCGTCGGCGGAGCCTACGGCGAGGCGCACCCGAGTCAGCCATCGGATATCAGCCCGAACGGGCATCACATCCCGTACACCCCGGACGCGGCCCTTCTGCTGGTCGCCGTCGCTTCGCTGGCACTTATCTGGCGGCGGCGTTATCCGGTCACGGTGCTGGCCATCTCCACCGCCGCGGTGACGACCTACAGCCTGCTCGGGTACGTCAATGGCGCCGCGCTGCTCGCACCGCCGTTCGCCCTGTACGCGGTCGCGCTGGCGCTGAGCGTCCGCCGCGCCGTGGCCGCGGCCGCGATCACCCTGGTCGTCCTGATGGGCGCGACCGGGATCGCCAATCCGTTCGGTCCGACGGGCGGCGGCTTCTTCCTCATCCCGGCGATGATCGCCGCCGCGCTGTTCGGCGGCATCGCGGTCAGCAACCGGCGCGCCTTCGTCGCCTCCATCCAGGCCCGGGCGGAGGATGAGGCACGGCGGCAGGTGGACGAGGAACGGCTGCGGATCGCCCGCGAGCTGCATGACGTCGTCGCGCACACCATGTCGACCATCAATGTGCAGGCCAGCGCCGCCGCCCTGGTGCTGACCGACCGCCCGGACGCGGCGGCCGAGGCGCTCCAGGCGATCAGGACGGCGAGCAAGAACGGACTGCGGGAACTGCGCGCGATTCTCAACGTGCTGCGCCAGGCCGACGACGCCGACCCGACGTCCCCGACACCCGGCCTGGCCCAGCTCGACGCGCTGATCGCCGGGGCGATCCAGGCCGGCCTGCCGGCCACGCTGAGCGTGACCGGCGATCCAGCCCCGCTGCCCGCCGCCGTCGACCTGGCCGCATACCGGATCATCCAGGAGTCGCTGACCAACGCTATCCGGCATGCCGGTCCAGCCACGGCGGCCGTGTCGGTGAACTACCTCGACGGGAAGCTGGCCATCGAGGTGGCCGATACCGGCCGAGGCGGGCCGACCGCTGGCGAGCGGCACGACGGCGCCTGGCCGGCCGGCCACGAGCTCGACGGCCTGACCGAGCGGGAACGCGAGGTCATGACGCTGGTCGCGGCCGGCCTGTCCAACGACGAGATCGCCGGCCGGCTCTATGTCAGCCCGCTGACCTCCAAGACTCATGTCAGCCGCATCATGACCAAGCTCGATGCCCGCGACCGGGCGCAGCTCGTCGTCATGGCCTACGAGTGCGGCCTGGTCGTCCCCGGCCAGCGGGCGGCCGGCTGACGTCAGGCCGATGTCGGCCTTCATCAGTGCCGCATGCGGCTGGGTCATGGAAAGGACATCAGGCATTGGCAGCAACACAGGCAGCCGGTGACCGTTTCACCATCATCACCGGAGGTCCGGGGGCCGGAAAGACATCCCTGGTCGACGACTTGCGGCGGCGAGGCCTCGGCACTACCGAGGAAGCAGGCCGCGCCATCATCAGGGACCAGACCCTGATCGGCGGGCGGCGCACGTGGACAAGGCGTCGCGCACGTGCCGGTACCGGCCGAGGGTCTTCATCGCGCCTCCGTGGCCCGAGATCTACGGGACCGACACGGAGCGCAAGCAGGACTTCGCCGAGGCCGAGGCAACCTTCGACGCGGTACGCGGCGCCTATGCCGGCTACGGCTACGAGGTGATCAGCCTGCCTTTGGCGACAGTCGGCGAGCGCGCCCGACTTCGTCCTCGCCCGGCGATAGCCGGAGGGCGATGACCGGCTCGCGTGCGACCGGCGGGGGCGACGCATGGTCCGACATCGACCTCGCGTTCGGGGTCACCGGCCCGCTCGGCCCGGCCATGGACCGCTGGACGGCACAGCTCTACCGCGACTTCGCCGCCGTGCACCACTGGGACCTGCCGGCCGGACCGGCTATTAGCGTGCCTGCGTCTTGGCTACCCGGCCAGCTACGCCAAGGGCGCTCACCTGCTGCCGCCGGAGCTGACCATGCCGCTCCAGGCAGCTCTGGTCGCCTCGCTCGACCAGGCGGAATTGCGCCGGGCGCTAGGCGCCGCCATCGCGGCGCTCGCCTCCGAGGTCGAGCGTACCGACCCCGCGGTGGCGATCCGGCTGAATCCGATGCTCGCCGAACTCTCCGCTCCGCCGTGATCACGCACGCAGCGAGGACTAACCTCGGGCCCGCTTGCTGGCACTATGAACCGTGGAACGATCCGGGACTGCGCGACCTGACGCAGAGCTAGTCCGCGCGGCGCTCGGCGGGGACAAGGAGCCGCTCGCCGAGCTTCTGGTCCGGCACTGGAACACGGCCGTGTTCCTCGCCGCGCGGGTGCTCGGCTCGCCGGATCTGGCGCGCGACGCCGTGCAGGAGGCGGCGATCGCGGCGATGACCGATCTTGACCGGCTGCGCTCCCCCGATCGGTTCGGCGCCTGGTTCTGCGGCATCGCGCTCAACGTCTCCCGCCGGTGGCTCCGCCAGCTCCGGTTCGAGGTACCCGGACAGCTTGCCGATCAGGCTTCGCTCGCGCCCGGGCCGGCCGAAGCCGCCGAGCTCGCCGATCTCGGTGCCCGGGTCCGCGCGGCCATCGACCGGCTGCCGAAGGGGCAGCGCGAGGCCGTTCTGCTGTTCTACCTGCAGGGCCTCAGCCACCTCGAGGTGGCGGCTGAGCTCGGCATCTCACCAGGGGCCGTCAAGGCGCGGCTGCACCAGGCCAGGGGCGGGCTCGCTCCCGGGCTCGCTCAGATGATCGACATGTACGAAGGAGAGACGGTGACTATTAGTAGCGCGACCGAATGGATCGACGTGGCGGTGTCGGAGATCCGCAGGACCCAGGACGAGGACCCGACGCGACGCGAGCACATCATGATCCTGACCGAGCGGCACGGAGAGCGCTGGCTGCCGATCTGGATCGGGCCCGCCGAGGCGACTGCGCTGGCCCTGACGCTGGAGTCCGCCGAGACCCCGCGCCCGTTCACGTACAAGCTCGCCGCCAGCCTCGTGGCGGCCGCGGGCGCCGGCGTCACGGAGGTCAGGATCACCCGGCTGGTTCCGCCGGTGTTCTACGCGTCGGTCCTGGTGCGCAGTCCGGCCGGGACCCAGGAGGTCGACTCCCGGCCGAGCGACGCGGTGAATCTAGCGCTGGCCGCCGGAGCGCCGATCAGGATCGACAGCCAGTT
Organism: Streptosporangiaceae bacterium; assembly: GCA_035532775.1. Lineage (GTDB taxonomy): Bacteria > Actinomycetota > Actinomycetes > Streptosporangiales > Streptosporangiaceae > Chersky-822. The sequence continues at coordinate 2,264 of DATKQH010000202.1, read as the reverse complement.
GTTCAGCCACGCCCCGGCGGCCCGGCGAGAAGAGGAACTGCTGGCGGCATGCTCCGCGGCAACCGCCGATATCGCGGCCGAAGCACAGCAGACGATGCGCGAGGCGCTCGGGGAAGACCGCTGAACAATAGGTGAGCTGCCATAACTCGTGACCTTCGGCCCTGCAAGGGCAAAAGCGCAGCAGCGAAACTGCAGATGGCGGATCTTGGATGTTCCAAGCCATAGAACCGAAGAAAGGTTCGCCATGCTGGCGCTCATACCGCTTGTGCTGCTGGTAGCTACTATCTGCGGCGCCTTCTACTACATACTGAGCAGGCGTGGCCTGGCCGCCGAGGAACGGAAGAACCCGGAGAGCCAACGGCACATCTCGCTGCTGACGGAGACCGTAGGCTACGTCGGCGCGATCCTGGTGCTGGCCGGCGTCGGAGTCGCGGCCGGCCAGGGATGGGCCGGTATCACTGACTGGGGACATGTCGGCATCTTCGCCAGCATCGCGATGTTCTTCCTCGCGATCGGGCTCGTCGTGCTCTGGGTCGCCGATCCCGCGATCCAGCGGATGCTAGGCGTGGTCTGGTTCTTGTCCGCCGGCGGTGCCGGCGCGGCCGCCGAAATCGCGGCGCACGACGTGTACGGCACCTCAGGCGCCGTCACCGCCCTGCTCACGGGCCTCACGATCACGGTGTACTCAGCCTTTCTCTGGCTCATCCGCCGGAGGGAACTGCAGCTGGTCGCTCTCTTCGCCGGGCTCACTGTCACAGTCTCCGCCGCTATCATCACGCTCACCGGAACCACGGCTCCGTGGATCGCCTTCGCGCTCGGCCTGTGGGCGCTCGGCATCGGCTGGGCGATCACCGGCTGGCAGTATCCGCAGCCGCTGGGGACGACCGTGCCGCTCGGCATCGCGATCGCCCTGCTCGGTCCGAGTTTCGCCGTCTGGGACCATCCCTGGGTCTACGCGATCGCCATCGCGACGGCTGCGACAGCAATGGCAGCCAGCATTCCGCTGCGGAACACTCTCCTGCTCACAGCCGGGACGCTCGCGCTCTTCGGCTACCTGACGGCGGCGGTGGTCCGCGACTTCCGCGGGTCGCTCGGACTCCCGGCGACGCTCGCCATCTGCGGCGTCCTGCTGCTGGCCCTGGCTGTTGCCATGGCACGAGTGAGACGAGGCGCGAGGCCAAAGGAAGCAGGGCATCCCGAGCGGGCACCGGGCACCGGGGCCGCCCCGTACGAGCAGGCCGAGCAGGCCGAGCAGGCCGAGCAGCAAGACGACCAGGCCGAGCACGGGCAGCCAGCCGAGTACGAATCACCGCATCTGCACCTTCCCAAGGCGTCATAGGTTGGGTCCCTAGCCGCTGAAGGGACTCGCCATGAAGCCGAAGCAGACCAGGTTGGCCCACGTGGCAACTGGCACGCTGATCGCGTTCGCCGCCGGCCTGGGACTTGGCCTCGGCATCGGACTGCGCGTGGCCAGCGGGCCGGCTCGCGACCAGGCACTGTGCACCGCCAACCCGTGCCGGATCACCATGACGCGCAACGGCTCGGACGGGCTGGTCATCAGGGACGCGCCCGGCCAGAAAGAAGAGAACCCGCTGCTCATCATCGACCCGCACGGCCTCGCCGAGTTCTGGCAGAACGCCGCGGGCGCCTACGAGGGACCAAGGGGCGAGGTCTGCACGACGAACTCCGAGCTTGTCCCGGTGGCCTGCCTGGGCAGCGACGGGACCAGCGGCTGGGTGCGAATCGGCGACGAGGTACTGACGAGCGGCGACCTCGCCTGGCTGCATCAGGTCGAGGGCGCCACCAGGCCAGCCGCGCAGCGCGAGCACGGTCCGGCCGGCCCGCAGCCGGCGAGCTTTACTTTCACGCTTCGATCGCGGTGATGCCTACGGGGCCGCAGCGCCGCCGCTCCGCCAGTACCCACCGTGATCCCGGCTCAGGAAGCCCTCGTCGACCAGGTACCTGCGCAGCGCGGCGTAGTCCTCGTGCAGGTTCCTCAGCTTGAGGTTGACTTCGCCTTCCTGATAGCGCACGCCGACCTCGAACAACTGGGCTATGTGGTTGAGCAGGACCAGGCGCCTGGACCGCTTGGCGGGAAAGGTCACGATCCGGCCGTCCCGCATGAAGTTCCTGAGCACCGCGTCCTCGGGCGTCACTGCCGGAGCCTAGCTCGGCCTGAGGCGGTGCGGCCTCGGCTGCGTGCGCCGGTAGACGGTACCGCCCGGGGCATACCAGGACGCCGTCTTCCTGACGGCCGGCGCCGG
>DATKQH010000201.1:0-20820 GCA_035532775.1 Streptosporangiaceae bacterium | reverse complement strand
TCGCGCAGCCTGGTGTCCATCTCCCTCAGATGAGCCTCGACCTCATCCTGGTCGTAGCCGCGCATCTTCTGCGAGAACTGCGGGTGCGGCTGGTCATCATCAAAGAAGGTGCCGAGCTGAGCATTGATATCGGGCTGCATGTCGCCTAATCCTGGGGTAGACGGGGGGTTGTCGCATCCTAGAGCCTGCAGGGACTCCGATGCCCGCGCCGGGGCCGTTAGTCTGGATTGCTGGCCAGGCTCGCCTGCGGCCGCAGGACCGCCAGGGGCCACAGCCCGCAGGCCAGTTCACTTTCCCGGTGACGGCAGCGTACTCCGCCGCCGTCGCGTTGGAAGCCTGTTCGCTGCTGCTCGTGGCCTAGCTCACGAATTATTCGGCTTGCTCCTTCTTTCCGTGCACTATCCGGCCCTGCTGGGCGGATTTGCGGCGTCCCCTGGGTGTCCCGATCCGGCCGCTTCTGGGCGGCTATCGGCCGGCCGACTCGACCAGCTCGGTCAGCACCCCGCCGACGTCACCGGGGTGCAGGAACGCGATCGACGCTCCCATCGAGCCATGCCGCGGCCTGGAGTCGAGCAGGCGCACGCCGGTCGCGCCGATGGTGGCCAGGGCGGCCTCGATGTCGGCGACGCCGTACCCCACGTGATGGATGCCCTCGCCGCGCCGCTGGAGGAAGCGGCCGACCGGCGTGTCGGGCCCGAGCGGCTCGAGCAGCTGGACATAGGACATGCCGGCCGGGGCGTCGGCGACCACGAGCATGGCCTCCTTGACGCCCTGCTCCTCGTTCGTCTCCGTGCTGACCACGGTGAGCCCGAACGTCGAGGTGTAGAACGCGACCGCGGCCGAAAGATCCCGGCAGGCGATCCCGACGTGGTCGATGCGCTTCAGCAAGGCGGCCCCCCGTTGCTCCGCAGCGCGGCAGTTCTGCCGACGTAGGTATCGTTGCAGCATGCGTGAAGCAGTGATTGTTGGCGGTGCCAGAACGGCGATCGGGCGGCTGCTCGGATCGCTCAGCGGCTTCAGCGGTGCCGAGCTCGGCGGCATCGCGATCAAGGCCGCGCTCGACCGGGCCGGGATCTCCGGTGACCAGGTCGACTACGTGATCATGGGCCAGGTGCTCCAGGCGGGGGCCGGCCAGATCCCGTCCAGGCAGGCAGCCGTCGCGGCCGGGATCCCGATGACGGTTCCCTCGCTGACGGTCAACAAGGTCTGCCTGTCCGGGCTGGACGCCATCGCGCTCGCCGCCCAGCTGATCAGGGCGGGCGAGTTCGAGGTCGTCGTGGCCGGCGGGATGGAGTCGATGACGAACGCGCCGCACCTGCTCCCGGCGGCACGCACGGGCATCAGGTACGGCTCGGCGGAGCTGGTCGACTCGATGGCGCTGGACGGCCTGACCGACGCCTTCGACCACGTCTCGATGGGCGAGTCGACCGAGCGGCACAACACCAGTCTCGGAATCACCCGCGAGGAGCAGGACGAGTTCGCCGCGATGTCACACCAGCGCGCGGCGCTGGCGATCAAGAACGGGCTGCTCGCCGAGGAGATCGTGCCCGTGCCCGTCCCGCAGCGCCGGGGCGATCCGGTGATCTTCGATACCGACGAGGGAGTCAGGGCCGATACCAGCACCGAGACGCTGGCCAGGCTGCGTCCGTCCTTCGCCGCGGGCGGCACCATCACGGCCGGCTCCGCGTCGCAGATCTCCGACGGGGCATGCGCGGTCGTGGTGATGTCCGCCGATGCTGCGGAGGCCGCGGGCGCGACCGTCCTCGCCGAGGTCGGCGCGCATGGGGTGGTGGCCGGCCCGGACAACTCCCTGCAATCACAGCCATCACACGCGATCCAGCGTGCGCTGACCAAGGCCGGGCTTTCCGTTGAAAATCTGGATCTGATCGAGATCAACGAGGCCTTCGCTGCCGTGGCGATCCAGTCGATGCGCGATCTCGGCATCGGGCCTGACATCGTGAACGTCAACGGTGGCGCGATCGCACTCGGCCACCCGATCGGGATGAGCGGCGCCAGGCTCGCGCTGCACCTGATCCACGAGCTGCGCCGGCGCGGCGGCGGTATCGGCGCGGCCGCGCTGTGCGGTGGCGGCGGCCAGGGCGACGCCCTGCTGCTCCGGGTGCCGCTGACCAGGGAACCGCAGCCGGGCCGCGACTGACCGACGTGCCGGATGATTCGCAGGCCGAGGCGCTCGTCGCCGCGGCACGAGACGGGGACGCTCGGTCGCTGGCGCGGCTGGTCTCCCTGGTGGAGAACGGCTCTGCTGCGCTGCGGCCGGTGATGCGCGCCGTCATGCCGCACGCGGGCCACGCTCGCGTGGTCGGGCTGACCGGGTCGCCCGGCGTCGGGAAGTCGACCGTGACCGCCGCGCTCGTGCGTGCCTATCGCGCGCTCGGCCTGCGGGTCGGGGTGCTTGCCGTGGATCCGACCTCGCCGTTCACCGGCGGTGCCCTGCTGGGCGACCGGGTCAGGATGCAAGATCACGCAACCGACTCCGGCGTGTTCATCAGGTCGATGGCCAGCCGGGGGCACCTGGGCGGGCTCGCGGTCGCCGCGCCGCAGGCGCTGCGCATCCTGGACGCGGCCGGCTTCGACGTGATCTGCGTCGAGACCGTCGGTGTCGGCCAGGCCGAGGTGGAGATCGCCTCGCTGGCCGATTCGACGCTCGTGATCGTCGCGCCGGGGATGGGCGACTCGATCCAGGCGGCCAAGGCGGGCATCCTGGAGATCGCCGACATCTTCGTCGTGAACAAGTGCGACCGGCCCGGGGCCCAGGAGGCGGTGCGCGACCTGCGCACCATGCTCGCGATGGCGAGGTTCGACGAGGGCGGGTGGAAGCCGCCGATCGTGTCGGCCTCGGCCGCCACCGGCCACGGCATCGAGGAGCTCGTCGCCAGGCTGGACGCGCACTGGGACTGGCTAGGGGAGTCGGGGGAACGGGAGCGCCGGCGGCTGGCGCGGGCGCGCGAGGAAGTCTCGGCGATCGCGGTCGCCGAGATGAGGCGGCAGCTCGGGGGCCTGCCCGGGCCGTCGCGGCTCGATGACCTGGCTGCCCGGGTCGCGGCGGGCAAACTGGACCCGTACTCGGCCGCTGACGAGCTGATCGCGGGCTGAACGACGACCTGGCACGGGCGACCGGGGCGCCGCCGGGCTAGCCACGTGATGAGCGGCGGGCGATCTCGCGGTCGAAGACGCTGCTGACGGCCTGCCCGGCGCTGGCGCCGATGAGCGCGCCGGCCACGGTGTCGCCCGGATAGTGCACCCCGGTATGCACCCGCGAGTAGGCGACGCTGCCGGCCAGGAACTGGAGGGCGACCGCGAGCCACGGGCTGTCCCGGCTGATCGCGGTGGCGAACGCGAACGCGGCGGCCGAGTGCCCGGACGGGAACGACGTGGACGACGGCATCCTGACGTGCCGCGCGCCGGGAACTCCCGCCCCGGTGCGGTCTGGCCGCCGCCGGCCGGACAGCGACTTGACACCGACGTTGACCAGGGCTGAGGTCGCGGCAATCGCCAGCACCCCGCGGCTGGCCGAGCGCCGCCCGGCGGGGCCGGTCAGGGCGAGTCCGCCGGCAATGGCGAGCCAGATCACTGAATGGTCGGCCGCATGGGACAGGCGCCGCATAGCCTTGTCGAGCGCCGGGGCCGGCACGCCGGCTATGGCCGCGTAGACGGCCCGGTCGATCGCGCCAAGCTGGTGCAGAACCTCGGCCAGCCGCTGCCTGGCCGGGCCGCCGAGCCTGCTCAGCTCGTCGGCGAGCACGTCGGCGACAGCCTCGGCTTCTGAGATTGGCGAGCCGGCCGCCAGCGGCTCGCCGCCGGCATCCCCTGCGGCCATCGGTGCATGCTAGCACCGGCAGCCGGGCAGTTCTGAGGACGGCCGACGCTGCCGCCGACCCGGCCCGAGTAGCTTGACATCGAGAGAACTGGGCAGTTAGGCTGGAAAAGTAACTTGACGTCGAGATACTTGGCATGGTCCGGCCCGTCGGCTGCCGCCCCGCCGCCCGCCGGGCTGCCGCCGGGCTGACCGCGACCAAGCAGCCGCCCTACGGCAGGATGGCCGCTAGGGCGAGAGCGTCGCCTCCGGGGCCGGACTGGCAGCAGGCAGCGGAAGGACAGGGCATATGACAGCGAACAGCTTGGGCGCTCGCGGCACGCTGACGGCGAGCGGCACCAGCTACCAGATCTACCGGCTCGACGCGGTGCCGGGCTCCGCGGACCTGCCGTTCAGCCTGAAGATCTTGCTGGAGAACCTGCTGCGCACGGAGGACGGCGTCAACGTCACCGCCGATCATGTCAGGGCGCTGGCGGACTGGGACGCCACCGCCGATCCCGACACCGAGATCCAGTTCAGCCCGGCGCGGGTGATCATGCAGGACCTGACCGGTGTCCCCGCGGTGGTGGACCTGGCTAGCATGCGCGAGGCCATGCGGGATCTCGGCGGCGACCCGGAGAAGATCAACCCGCTGGTCCCCGCTGAGCTCGTGATCGACCATTCGGTGATCGCCGACATCTTCGGCCGGCCCGACGCCTTCGAGCGCAATGTCGACTTCGAGTACCAGCGCAACTCCGAGCGGTTCGCGTTCCTGCGCTGGGGGCAGCAGGCGCTGCAGCAGTTCCGGGTCGTCCCGCCCGGTACCGGGATCGTGCACCAGGTCAACATCGAGCACCTGGCTCGCGTCGTGATGTCGGCCGGCCTGGCCGACGGCGCCGGCCTGGCCGCCTACCCCGACACGTGCGTCGGCACCGACTCGCACACCACCATGCAGAACGGCCTGGGCGTGCTCGGCTGGGGAGTCGGCGGCATCGAGGCGGAGGCGGCGATGCTGGGCCAGCCGATCTCGATGCTGATCCCGAAGGTCGTCGGGTTCAAGCTGACGGGCGAGCTGCCGTCCGGCGCGACCGCCACCGACCTGGTTCTCACCATCACCGAGCTGCTCCGCCGGCACGGGGTGGTCGGCAAGTTCGTCGAGTTCCACGGCGGGGGCGTGGCCGCCGTCCCGGTCGCGAACCGGGCCACCATCGGCAACATGAGCCCGGAGTTCGGCTCGACCTGCGCGATCTTCCCGATCGACGAGGAGACCCTGATCTACCTGCGGCTGACTGGCCGGTCGGCCGAGCAGGTCGCCCTGGTCGAGGCGTACGCCAAGGAGCAGGGGCTGTGGCACGACCCGACTGGCGAGACCACGAGCGGCGGCGTGGCCAGGTACTCCCAGCATCTCGAGCTCGACCTGTCCACCGTGGTGCCGTCCCTGGCCGGGCCGAAGCGGCCGCAGGACCGGGTGGCGCTGACCGACGCGAAGAACTCGTTCCGCGAGGCGCTGGGCTCCTACGTGCACCAGCCCAGCCTGGACAACGGCATCGCCGGCACCTTCCCCGCCTCCGACCCGGTCGCCAGCGGCTTTGACGACCGCGCGTCGTCGCCGACGCCGGTCACCCTGGAGGACGGCACGCAGACGAGCGTGGACCACGGTTCCGTGGTGATCGCCGCGATCACGTCCTGCACCAACACCTCGAACCCGTTCGTCATGGTCGGCGCCGCGCTGCTGGCGCGCAAGGCCGTCGAGGCCGGCCTGGCCCGCAAGCCGTGGGTGAAGACGACGCTCGCGCCAGGTTCCAAGGTGGTCATGGACTACTACGAGCGCGCCGGCCTGACCCCGTACCTGGAGAAGCTCGGCTTCAACCTGGTCGGGTACGGCTGCACCACGTGCATCGGCAACTCGGGCCCGCTGCCCGAATCGATCAGCGCAGCAGTGGCCGACAATGACCTGGCCGTGGTCTCCGTGCTCTCGGGCAACAGGAACTTCGAGGGCCGGATCAACCCGGACGTCAAGATGAACTACCTGGCCTCCCCGCCGCTGGTGGTGGCCTACGCCCTCGCCGGGACGATGGACATCGACCTGACGACCGAGCCGATCGGGAACGACGCGGACGGGAAGCCGGTCTACCTGGCCGACATCTGGCCGCCGCCGGCCGAGATCGAGGAGGTCGTGCGCGCGTCCGTTGCGCCGGAAATGTTCAGCCGTGACTACGCGGACGTCTTCGCCGGCGACGAGCGGTGGGCCGAGCTCGACGTGCCGCCTGGCGAGGTGTTCGCCTGGGACGAGGCATCGACGTACGTACGGCGCCCGCCGTATTTCGACGGCATGCCGGCCGACCCGGGGCCGGTGACCGACATCCATGGCGCGCGCGTGCTCGCGACGCTCGGCGACTCGGTGACCACCGACCACATCTCCCCGGCCGGCGCGATCAAGGCCGACAGCCCGGCCGGGCAGTACCTGACCAGCCACGGGATCGACCGGCGCGACTTCAACTCCTACGGCTCGCGGCGCGGTAACCACGAGGTGATGATCCGCGGCACGTTCGCGAACATCAGGCTGCGCAACGAGCTCGCGCCAGGCACCGAGGGCGGCGTGACGGTCAAGCTCCCCGAGGAGACGCAGACCTCCATCTACGAGGCGTCCCGGGCCTACCTGGAGGAGGGCACGCCGCTGATCGTGCTCGGCGGCAAGGAGTACGGATCAGGGTCCTCGCGCGACTGGGCCGCGAAGGGCACGGCGCTGCTCGGCGTCCGGGCCGTCCTGGTCGAGTCGTTCGAGCGGATCCACCGGTCCAACCTGATCGGGATGGGCGTGCTGCCGCTGCAATACAAGCCAGGCGAGAACGCAAGCTCGCTCGGGCTCACCGGCCGTGAGGTGTTCGAGATCACCGGAATCGAGGCCCTGAACTCGGGCGAGACTCCGCGCGAGGTTACGGTCACCGCAGACGGCAGGGAGTTCAGGGCGACCGTCCGGATCGACACGCCGGGCGAGGCGGACTACTACCGGCACGGCGGGATCATGCAGTACGTCCTGCGGTCGCTGCTTGACCAGTAAACGCGGGGTGACCGAGGCGAGCGGGCCAGCCCACGACCGGGCCAGCCCACGACCGGGCCAGCCCACGACCGGGGAGTCGCGAGGATGAAATTTGCCTGGCTGTGCAGTCATGAGTCCTACCAGCCTGAGGAGCTAGTAGAGCAGGCTGTCCTGGCGGAGTCCGCGGGCTTCGACATGGTGCTGGGATCCGATCACTTCCATCCCTGGGTAGACGACACCTCCGCGGCCGGCTTCGTCTGGAGCTGGCTCGGCGCGGTCGCGGCCACGACCAGCCGGGTGGAGCTCGGTACCGCGGTCACGTGCCCGCTCTTCCACTACCACCCCGCGATGATCGCCCAGGCCACCGCCACCGTCGACCGGCTCTCCGGCGGCCGGTTCACGCTCGGGCTCGGAACCGGCGAGGCCATCAACGAGAGCCCGATGGGCTATCCGTTCCCCGGGTACGCGGAGCGGATGGCGCGGATGGGCGAGGCGCTGACGATCATCCGCCGCTTGCTCGACGGCGAGAAGGTCGACTTCGCCGGGGAGTACTACACCCTCGACAAGGCCAGGCTCTACAGCCCGCCGCTGCGTCGCGTGCCCGTTCTGCTCGCGGCCGGCGGTCCCAAATCCGCCCAGTTCGCTGGTGAGCGGGCCGACGGCGTCATTACCAGCGTCAAGGATCCCGCCGAGACGGTGGCCAGGACCATCGAGCCCTTCCGCAAGGCCTGGGCCGGGCGGTCCGCCCAGGCGCCGGGGACCGTCCTCGCGACCAGGTGGACCGTGCTTGCCGATGGACCCGAGCAGGCCTGGGAGGCGCTGTCGTCCATGCGCGGGCTGCGTGCCCCCGGCCGGCTTGAGGTCAGCGACCCGATGGTGCTGAGGCAGCGGGCGGACGCCATGGGCCGGGAGGAGATCCTCGGCAAGTACACGGTGGTCCCGGACTACGACGGGCTGGTGGACTCGTACCGGCCGCTGCTGCACGACATCGGAGCCGACTACGTCTCCATCCAGGTGGCGTCGCTGAACCCGATGGAGACGATCGCGGCGATCGGCGAGCACGTACTGCCACGCCTGCGTGCCGAGGCCAGGTCCTAGGACCTCGGCTCAGCGGCCAGTGCCCTGGCCGGTCCCGGCGCTGCGCTGCGATACGTGCCAGGGTATGAGCAGCCGCTCGAGCAGCGAGACGGCCAGGAACAGCACCAGGCCCATGACGACCAGGACGCCGATCGCCGCGAACAGGGTCGCTGTGTCCAGGCGGCCGTTGGCCGTCATCAGCACGTAGCCCAGGCCGTCGCCGGAGCCGACGAACTCGCCCACCACGGCGCCGATCACCGCGAACGTGACGCCGATCTTCAGCCCCGTGAAGACATTGGGCAAGGCGAACGGGAAGCGGATCTTGCGCAGGATGGTGAATCCGGAGGCCCGGGTGGAGTGCGCGAGGTCGAGCAGCTCCGTCGGCACGGACCGCAGTCCCGCCGCGGTGTTGACGACGACGGGGAAGAACGCGATCAGGAACGCGATGATCACCTTGGACGTCAGGCCGAACCCGAACCAGACCAGAAGAAGCGGCGCGAACGCGATCTGCGGTACCTCCTGCGACGCGACAAGCAGCGGATACACCGCCTTCTCGAACGGGCGCCAGGTCACGATGGCGACGGCGATCGCGATGCCGACGACGGTCGCAGCAGCGAAGCCGAGCAGCACCTCCTCGATGGTCGGCACCGACTCGGTCGCCAGATACCGCCACTGCCCGGTCAGCGTGTCGTAGACCGCTCCCGGGCTTGGCAGCAGGTAGCCGTGAATGCTGAAGACGACAATCACCAGTTGCCAGACCCCGAGCGCGAGCAGCAGCGCCCCCGCCGGGTAGAGCACGGCCTCGATGCGCCGGCGCCTTGCCGCCCGCTGGTAGGGGGTCGGCCGTGGCTGGTCAGTCATGGCCGCCCCGGGGGGGCTGGTGCCTTCAGGTGCGCCTGCGCAAGGGTCTGCGCTCGCTCAGCGCCAGGCTCGGTTCGCAGCACGCCCCTGCGCTCGAAGATCTGACGGATGCTCTGCACGTACGCGTTGAAGTCTGGCTCGGTAGTCATGCGCAGCTCCCGCGGCCGGGGCAGGCTGACGTCGATGATGTCGTCGATGCGGCCAGGCCGCGAGCTCATCACCACGACGCGATCGGACAGGAAGATCGCCTCGGGGATGCTATGGGTGATGAACAGCACCGTCTTGCGCTGCTCGAGCCACAGCGTCTGCAGGTCGCACATCATCTGATCCCTCGTCAGCGCATCGAGGGCACCGAACGGCTCGTCCATCAGCAGCAGGTGCGGATCGTGGATGAGGGCCCGGCAGATCGCGATACGCTGCCGCATTCCGCCGGACAGCTCATAGGGATGCCGCTGCTCGAAGCCGCTGAGGCCGACCGAGCGCAGCAGGTCGAGCGCCCGTTCCTGGTAGCGTTTCTTCGGCAGCCGTCGCAGCTCTACCTGCAGGAGGACGTTGGCGAGTGCGGATCGCCAGTCCAGCAGCGTGTCGTTCTGGAAGACGATGCCGGTGTCGGCCTGCGGCCCGGTGACCGGCACGGCATCGATCATGACCCGGCCGGCCGTGCAGGCCCGAAGTCCCGCCGTCAGCATCAGCAGGGTGCTCTTCCCGCATCCGCTCGGCCCGACAATGGATACGAAATGGCCGTGCGGGATGCCCAGGGAGATGTCGGCCAGTGCCTGAACCGGCCCGGTCGCCGTGGAGTAGGTCATGCCGACGCCCTCGAAGGTCACCGCATCGGCGCTGAGTCCGGCCCGATCCGTCATTGCCATCTGACCCTCATCCGCTCTCCAGCCGGGCAGCGTGCCGCGCCAGGGTGCTCGCCGGCGCCGGCGCAGAGACAGGAGGAGTGAACTTCCCGAACCCCGGGCTCACCTTGATCTCACCGTGGTCAGCGACGACAGTGCCGCGGACCAGCGTATAGACCGGCATACCGAACAGTTCTGTCCCAGCGTAAGGGGAGTAGCCAGCCTTGCTCGCGATGTTGTCATCGCGAACCGGTACTGATGCTCGCATGTCGACGATGGTCACGTCCGCGTCAGCGCCCGGTATCAGCGTTCCCTTCCGCGGATGCAGCCCGAATCTGAGCGCCGGGTTGGTGGCCGTGATCCTGACGACATCCTCGATCCGCAGCCGCCCGGCGATGGTCTCGGTGAGCAGCCTGGGCAGGTAGTGCTGGAGCTGGGGAGTCCCGCTCGGCGCCTTCCACATGTTCTCCCAGCCGACCTGCTTCTCGGCCAGCGCGTGCGGCGCGTGATCCGAGCCCAGCACGTCGATCGTGCCGTCGCTGATCGCGCGGTACAGGGCGTCGAGCCAGCCGGGCGGGATGCACCGGCCGAGCGCGAGCGGACCGAGGTGCCTGATCGCATCCAGATCGCTGAGGAACAGGGCGAAGGGGTTGACTTCCGAGGTGACGTTCCCGCCGTCATGCCTGGCGTTCTGGATGAGCCTGATCATGCCGGGCCCCATCATGTGCAGGACATGCAGCGGCACCGACGTCGCACGCTGGAGCTCGAGCAGAACGGCGACCGCCACGTTCCAGACGACGCCGTCGAGGGCGGCTTCCGCATATGCGTAGTTGGCGAAGCTGTAGTCCTCGCTCGCCCAGGCACGCTCCTCGAGCACGTGCAGCAGAGACTGGTCATTGGGGTGCACCATCAGCACCCGGCCGGCGTCAGCGACCGCCTCGCAAATCTTCAGCAGGTCCCCGTGCTCGTGAACTCCGAGTCCCGGCATGTGCGGATAGGAACGTTTTGAGTCAACCACCATGTACACCTTGAAGCCGAGCGCTCCCATCGAGGCAAGCTCGGCGACGTGCTCGAGCCGGGTCGGCGCGGGATGGTGATTGAAGTCGACGACGGCCCGATTCTGCTGGCTGTCGATGAGGTCGGCGTAGCGCTGCGGAGTCGTCGTGGGCGGGTCGACGTTGGGCATCCCGATGCTGGTCGTGATCCCGCCGAGGGCGGCAGCCGTGGTCGCCGTGGTGATGTCCTCCTTATGCGTGAATCCTGGATCGCGATGATGAGAATGGGTGTCAATGGCGCCAGGGAGCACGTCCAGGCCGGTTGCGTCGATGTGCCGATCGGCCTGAACGGACCAGTCGGACTCCTGCTCAACGGAGACGATCTTGCCGTCGCGGATGCGGATCTGACCTCCGGTAATCGTCCCGTCCGGCGCATAGACGGTGCCTCCGCTGATGACAAGGTCGAGCGGTGCGTGCATGAAGCCTCCTTGAGCGGACTCGCACCTCGGTCAGGTTTCAGGCATAGGTCGGCCGGCGCTGGCGATATCGGGCCGGACATCGGCGTTCAATGTCTCGTTGAGCATGTCCGCTTCGGTGTAGGAGAAGAGGCCTGACGGCCCCGCCAGCAGGCTGAGGTGGCGCACAGCCACCTTCAGGTCCTCCTCGACGTGGTCGGAGACGATGGCCTCGGCGATGTGAACATTCCGGCGGACCAGCGCGTCGTAGATCTGCCTGTGCCCCTCCGAGTACTCGGGCGCGGCGGCCTGGCTCGCGATGAGGAAGCGGATCCTGATCGTCTGGCTGCGGATGGGCTCGATGGCCGTCGTCAGCCAGGAACTGTGCGCACTCCGGTAGACGGCACTGTGAAAGCCGCCATTCGCGAAGGTCATCGTGACGGTATCCAGGGCTTCGTGCGCCTTTTCTGACGCGCTGAGGTACTCCTCCAGCGCCGCGACTTCGGCGTCAGACGCGCGCTCGATGGTCAGCCGGACCGCGAGGACCTCCAGCTGCCTGCGCACCGCGAAGATGTCCCTGACATCCCGCTCGGTCAGCCGTGGCGCCTGCCAGGCGCCTGACGGTGTGCGCTCGACGAGGCGTTCGGACTCGAGCTGGAGCAGTGCCTCGCGCAGCGGTGTGCGGCTGACATTCAGGCCGCGTGATATCTCTCGCTCGGAGAGCCGGGCTCCCGGCGGGATCAGCCCCTGCACGATCCTGCGCTTGAGCTCGAGCGCTGCCGCGGCGCTTCGTGATTCCATCAGCGGCCATCCGGGCTGGCGGCGACGCTCTCCAGGGGCAATGTGGTCATGAATGTCAACCTCTCGGATACCTCGGGCGACCGGCGGGCCAGCTCTCCGGCCTGCGCGGCAGCCATCGCTGAGCAACAGCATCGGATTCAGGCAGGCGGCTCAGGCGGCTGCGTCCCAGCGGAGCGCCGATCCAGGCGGTGGAATGGCAGGTCGGCAAAGCCATCAGATTGTCTGGCTTCTGGCGAGCCTGACCAGCCCCAACTCTAGCGGCACGGCAGCGATCCCGGCCGGGCCTGTCACGACGGGCGGGCCGCGAATCGGCCGCTGACATCCGGCCCTGGGCATCCGTCAACTCGCCACATCGGCATCGCACCTCTCGATTGGTATACCAAATTCTGCCCGTGGTATGCAGAAGATAACGAGAGGCCCCCGGTGATGTCAAACCGCTCTGGCCCGTCCCTCGCCTGATTGTCCGGAAACGGCGCCCTGATAGGGCGGTCTTGACAGGTCTAACGACTTTGCTAAGGTATGCCACAGCCCATGAATGGCATACCAGTGTGGCTCGAGTCGGCGGGCGGACCGCCGGCCTCACGCGCGGCAGGCGACGGCACTGGGCCGAAGAAGGGGAGACGGGCGATGTGGCATCGAAGGAACGCAGGACTTGTCATCGCAGGGCGCGGTCGCGCCAGAAACGGCCTCGTGCTGGGCGTGGCGGCATCGGCTTGCCTGGCCCTGGCGGCATGCAGCAGCAGTAGCAGTGGCGGCTCGTCTGGGTCGAGTTCCGCGCCGAGCGGCAGTTCAGGCCCGACGAACGTCGGCCTCGTGCTGGACTGGACCTGGCAGCCCTACCACGCGGCCTTCATGTATGGCATTGCCCACGGGATCTATAAAGCGCACGGCATCAACCTGGCGCTGACCCAGGGGCAGGGATCATCGACGACTGCCACGCTGGTCGGGCAGGGTAAGTACCAGTTCGGATTCGCCGACACCTCGACCGCCGTGCTGGCCGCGAGCAAGGGCGTTCCGATCAAGGATGTTCTTGTCATCCAGCAGCGGAGCGCGTTCGCTACCGAATGCTGGAAGTCGGCTCACGTGAGCTCGCCAGCGCAGCTCAAGGGCCACTCGGTGATCATGATTCCGTCAGAGTCAACGGCTCAGATCTGGCCTGCCTATCTCGCCGTCAACCACCTGAGCGCCGGCAGCATCCCGGTTGTCAACGCGTCGGTCAGCGACAAGGTGACGCTCTTCGTCGCGCACAAGGCGGACTGCATGGCCGGATTGCTCGGCGAGGACACGCTGGAGGCGAGCCTGCAGAACAGCGGAATCGGCACGCCCATGGCGTGGGCAGATAACGGCATCAAGCTGTTCGGCTACAGCATCATCACATCGGGCTCGGTCATTCAGAACGACCCGACGCTGGTCAGGCAGTTCGTCGCGGCCACCGTCGAATCGTGGCGCACGACATGCGGCAACCAGACCGCCGCGCTTGCGCTCTTCGCCAAGGACTACCCGCAGCTCAGTAAGTCCGCCGCGGACAAGAAGTACAACACGGCCAACCTCAGCACGACATGCTCGCAGCTCCAGCCGCCTGTCGGCATCACGTCAAGCCCGCTCGGAGCGTCGAGCGCGGCGCAGTGGGACAGCACGGTGGCCACCTTGAGGAAGTACGCCGGGCTGACGAGCTCGCAGCCCGCTTCGGCCTATTACACCAATGCCTTTGTCCCTAGTTCGTGACACAGACGGATCGCCGCGGGAACTGGCTCAGCCCCGCGGCAGTCCAGGTGAGGGGCGTGCTGATCCGATGACGCGGGACACTCCGGCTGCGGGATACCACGTTCCGATACCGGGCTTCACCAGCTTCACGACGGCCCAGGGTGCCGGAAAGCTCGTCTTCGTATCGGGACTGACGTCGCGAGGCGCGGACGGGGAGATCCAGGCGCTCGGGGACGTCGCGGGTCAGGCCGGGCAAATCCTGACGACAATGCGGGCGCTGATGGCCGATGCTGGCGGTACCCTGCGGGACATTGTGCAGATCAGAACGTATATCACCGACATCGAGACCTGGCCGCAGGTGGAGGAGGTCTGGCGACGCTACTGGCCGGAGCGCTTTCCTGCCTCGACCCTCGTCCAGGTCAGTCGCCTCTTCGATGTCCGGCAGCTCATCGAGACCGATGCCATCGCCTTCCTTCCGGAGTCCGTCGACTAGCCGCGCCGGCCGCAGGCACCGCCACGCCCGGTGACGCTTTCGCCCAGGCATGAGGAGACAGATAGTGACACGTCAGGTGCAGTTCGGGGTCAGGATCCCAGTGGCGGGAGTGCTCTCTTCGCCGACGGCCATCCGGAGCTCCGCGATCGAGGCGGAGGCAGTTGGCTTCGACACGCTATGGGTGCATGACTACCTGATCTGGAATAAGACTCTTGATTCAGTCCATATATCCTGCGGATCTCGCGAGGCCTTCGAGGCTGCCGGACCGGACTATCCGCCGATGTTCTACGAGTCGATCACCTCGCTGACGTACTGCGCGGCCGTGACAGAGCGGATCCGGCTCGGGATCGCGGTCCTGATCCTCCCGTACCGTGAGCCGCTGTTCACCGCCAGGCAGCTCGCCTGCCTCGACGACCTCTCGGGCGGCCGCCTCGATCTTGGCATCGGCCAGGGCGCGGCCAAGAGCACCCTGAATGTGGACTTCGAGGTGCTGGGCGTGAGCCGGGCGACCAAGGTGACCCAGACCCGGGAGCACCTGGAGGCGATGCAGGCAATCTGGACGCAGGACTCGCCGTCTTTCCACGGCCGTTTCGTGAACTTCGACGACGCCACCATCTATCCCAAGACCAGGCAGCAGCCGCATCCGCCGATCTGGATCGGCGGGTCGGCCGATAAGTCACTGGAGATGGTCGCGGACTACGCCGACGCGTGGCTGTCGTGCTGGGTGACTCCCGACCAGTTCCCCGTCGCTATCGGCGATCTGCAGACGCGGCTGGCGGCCCGGGGCCGGCCGGCGGACTCGCTCACGATCGGCAGCGAGATCCAGGTTCTGCTGGCCGATAGCGCTGACGAAGCCCGACGGCAGGCGGAGCGAACGATGGGCGCGTTCGAGGCCGGCTACGCCGGTACGACCGGCGGCTTTGCCGGGGATCAGCAGGCCGCTGACACGCTGAGCGAGATCTGGGACTCGTCGCTGATCGGGACGCCAGAGCAGGTCCGCGACCGGGTACACGAATACGTGGCCGGTGGATGCACCTATTTCGAGCTCAAGTTCATCTATCACGATCTTGACCATCTGTTTGAGCAATGGCGCAAGTTCTCCGAAGTGGTCATATCCGACTTCCGGTGAGCCCGTGCGCGCGATGAGACCACGCCGCTGCCTGCGGCTCTGCCGGGCCTGCCCGTGAAGCCGCCGCCCTTCGGCTACCAGGCCCCTGAAACGCTGGAGGAAGCAGTTTACCTGCTCGGCCAGTACGGGGACGACGCCAAAGTACTGGCCGGGGGCCAGAGCCTGATGCCGCTGCTCGCCTTCCGGCTGGCCCGTCCGTCGCTGCTGGTGGACATCAACCGGATCCGCGAGCTTGAGTCCCTGCGCCACGCCGCGGGCAGGCTGGATCTCGGCAGCCTGACCAGGCATCGCACGGTCGAGCTGGCCGGATCGCCGGCGGTGCCTGCCGCCATCACCGAGGCTGCCGCCCAGATCGGCCATGTGGCTATCCGCAATCGCGGAACCGTGGGCGGCAGCCTGGCACACGCCGATCCCAGCGCCGAATGGGCAGCTGTGACGCTCGCCTACGACGGCATCATCGTGGCCCGTAGCGTCGCCGGAGAGCGACGGATACCCGCGGCGGAGTTCTTCGTCGGCTACCTCACGTCGGCGTTGCTGCCGACCGAGATCGTCACCAGGCTGGAGCTGCGGCTGCCTGACCGGCCGGCTGGCAGCGCGTTCGCCGAGTTCGCGCGCCGGCACGGGGACTTCGCGCTGGGCGGCGTCGCATCGGTGCTTGCTCTCGCCGGGGATCGCTCGGTGCGGCATGCGCGGGTCGCCGTCATCGGCGCAGGAGCACGACCGGTTCGGTGCCAGGCAGCAGAAGCTGCCCTGGTCGGCCGGGAGTTCGACGGCGCGGCCGCCGCGGCCGCCGCCGGGGCAATCGGGCCTGACCTCGAGCTGACCGGCACCGACTCCGGCGAACGCCGCTTCCGGCTGCAGGTAGCCAGGACGCTGACCAGGCGAGCGCTGCATGCCGCCGCCGGGCGGGCCGAACGGGCGGTGAGCGAACGTGAGTGACGAGCGGACGATCAGTTTCACGCTGAACGGGTCGAAGCGCAGCTGCCGGATCAGGCCCCGGGTCACGCTGGCTGACCTGCTCAGGGACCAGCTTGACTGCACAGGCGTTCACCTGGGGTGCGAGCAGGGTGTCTGCGGAGCCTGCACGGTGCTCGTCAACGGAAGGACGGCCAGGTCATGCCTGATGCTGGGCGTTCAGGCCGAGGGCGTGTCGATCAGAACGATCGAGGGCCTGGCCGGCGCAGGCGGCGGGCTGCACCCGGTTCAGCAGGCCTTCAGCGCGGCCCACGCCCTGCAGTGCGGTTTCTGCACGCCCGGCATGATCCTGGCCGCTGTCGAACTGCTCGGCGAGAACCCGGCACCTTCGCAGGCCCAGATCCGGGAGGCCCTGTCCGGCAATCTCTGCCGGTGCACCGGCTACGCGAACATCGTCTCAGCGGTCGGCCGCGCGGCGGAGACATTGCGGGAAACACGCGCGCCCGAGGCCACGTCCGGACCGGAGGCGGCTGGCGGATCGCCGGCTGGCGGTGCGGAGAACAGCCGGCCGGAGGGCGCCAGATGACGAGCTATATCGGCAAGGACGTGGCACGCCTCGAGGACCACCGTTTCGTGACAGGGACGGGAACCTACATCGCCGACGTTCGCCTGCCTGGTCTCGTCGACGTCTGCTTCATCCGGAGCATCTGGCCGCACGCCCGGATCCTCGCCGTGGACGCTGGCGAGGCGCGGCTGACGGCCGGGGTGGTCGGCGTCCTGACGGCGGAGGACCTGCGCGCCCGCACGTTGCCGTTCACCCGGCAGTTCTACAGTGCGATCGATCCGATCCTGGCGACGGAGTACGGCTTGCGGATCGGGCCGTATCGTGCCCCTGTCCTAGCCGAGGACAGGGTCCTTCGAGTGGGGGAAGCGGTGGCCATGGTCATCGCTACTGACCGGTACATCGCCGAGGATGCTGCGGAGCTGGTCGACGTGCGGGCAGAGCCGCTGCCCGCGATCGTGGACCCGCATGAGGCCCTTGAGCCGGACGCGCCGCTCCTGCACGCCGATATACCGGGTAACGTCCACGCTGAGTTCACGGTCGACGTAGGTGATCCGGTGGCGGCTTACCGGCGAGCGGATCGCCGCATGGAACGCCGCTTCAGGATCCGCCGGTCGGTGGGCTGCCCGATCGAAACGCGCGGGGTCGTCGCCCAGTTCGAGAAAGCGACCCAGCAGCTCACAGTCTGGTCCACTACGCAGACGCCGCACGTGTTGCGCAGTTACCTGAGCGAGATGCTCAGCATGCGCGAGGACTCCATCCGGGTGATCAAGCCGGACATGGGCGGAAGCTTCGGCGGCGGGATCTATCCGGAGGAGGTGGCCGTCGCCGCCGCCGCGATAGTGCTGGAGCGTCCCGTCCGCTGGATCGAGGACCGGTCGGAGAACCTGGCCAGCGCCCGTCATTCCCGGGACCAGTGGCATGAGGTCCAGGTCGGATACGACCTCGACGGCAGGATCGTGGCGTTGCTCGACGACATCATCGCCGACAGCGGCGCCTACAACCCGTTTAACGTGACACTGTCCTTCAATGCCGCAAGTCATATCCGCAATCAGTTCGACATCGACAATATGCGGGTCCACGCCCGGCATGTGCTGACGAATAAGCAGCCCACCACTCCGGTCCGCGGAGCCGGCCGCACCGAGGCGACCTTCGTCATGGACCGGATCATGGACATGATCGCACTGGACCTGGACATGGACCCGGCTGAACTGCGGCTGCGCAATCTGATCCCGGCCGCGGCCATGCCGCGGGACATGGGCATGTACTACCGCAACGGCCGCAGGCTGGTGTATGACAGCGGCGACTATCCGGCACAGCTGCGGACCGCCCTGGAGACGATCGACTACGCGGGCTTCCGCGAGCAGCAGGCGGCCGCGCGCCAGGCAGGCCGGTACCTCGGCATCGGGATCTCGAGCCACGTCGAAGGATCCGGCTACGGGCCGCACGAGGGCGCGGTCGTCCGGATAGATGGCTCGGGTCACGTCACGGTGGCGTGCGGGTCGAGCCCGCAGGGGCAGAGCCACGAGACCGTGCTGGCTCAGGTCTGCGCCGAAGTCCTCGACATCGCGCCGGAGCAGATCCTGGTCAGGTCCGGTGATACCGCGCTGCTGCCCTACGGCGGCGGCACCTTCGGCAGCCGGAGCGCGGTGACGGCCGGCAACGCCGTGTACCTGGCGGCCGTCAAGCTGCGCGATCGGATAAAGGAGGTGGCCGCCGAAGTCCTTGGTGGCGGACCCGATCGCCTGCTGCTGCACGACGGCAGGATCCTCGACCCGGACGATCCGGCCAGGGTCCTGACGTTCAGGGATCTCGCCCGGGCGGCGGCACCCGGATCGGGCCTGACGAGCGCGCCAGGGCTGGAAGCCGACAGCTACTTCGTGCCGCCGACCGTGACGTTCGCGTCCGGCACGCACATTGCCGTGGTCGAGGTCGATCCCGGCCTGGCGAGTGTCACGGTGCGCCGGTACGTGGTGGTCGACGACTGCGGAACGATGCTGAATCCGATGGTCGTCGATGGCCAGCAGCATGGCGGCGTGGCCCACGGGATCGGCAACGCACTGCTTGAGGAGGCGTGTTACGACGCGGACGGCCAGTTCACGACGGGCAGTTTTCTCGACTACCTGCTGCCGACAGCCGCCGAGGTGCCGCCGGTCGAGGTCGTCCACCAGAGCCACCCTTCGCCGCTGAATCCCCTCGGCGTCAAGGGAACCGGCGAGGGGGGTGCGACGTCGCCGCCCGCGGCCATCCTCAACGCGGTAGCGGATGCGCTCAGGCCGCTGCGGCTCGAGCTTGACGAGATCCCGCTCAGCCCGCTGCGGCTGTTCGTGCAGATCGAGGCCGCGGGCGGGCTGACGCCCTGAGGGCTGGCCGGCCACCGGGCCGATACCGCTGCTAACCGGACTTATCGATAGCCTGGCGTCGCCAGGCCTGTCGGGTTGGTGGTGCCCGCAACTGCTGGCCGGGAGGCATTTCATGAGCAGCACACACCTGCGCCGAGCGGGTACGGCGGCTCTCGTCGCCGCGATTCTTGCGCTGGGCTTCAACCTGCGAGGGTCGATAGCCAGCCTTCCGCCGCTCTTTCCCGAGCTGAGCAGGGTGCTGCACCTGTCGGCCGCGGAGCTCTCGGTACTAGGCGCCGTCCCGGTTCTCTGCTTCGGCCTGTTCTCCCCGGTAGCGGCGCCGCTCAGCCGGCGCTTCGGCGAGGAGCGCGTACTCGGCGCCGCGCTGATCGTCCTGGCGGCAGGCCTGCTGCTGCGCGGTTCTGCGCCGCTGCTCTTTCCCGGCACCGTCGTGGCGTGCTGCGCGATAGCCCTGATGAACGTGCTTGTGCCGAGCCTGGTCATGCGTCGCCGGCCGGACCGGGCCGGGCTGCTGATCGGCCTGTACCTGACCGCCCTGTCGACCGGCGGCATCGTGGGTCCGCTGATCGCCGTGCCGCTGTTCGATGCGGCGGGAGGCGGCAGCCGTGCCACGTCGATCACGGTGGCTCTGTGGGCGGTACCCGCGCTGGCCGCTGCAGTGGTCTGGCTGCCTCAGCTGCGATTCCGTGCCCTCCCCGAGTCACTTCCCGCTGGGGAGCGCGGGCGACTCGGAGCGCTGGCGATGACCCGCCGTGCCCTGGCGTGGCAGGTGGCCGCCTTCATGGGGCTGCAGAGCCTGTCCTATTACGCGGTGCTGTCCTGGTTCCCGACCCTGTTCAGGGATCGCGGGGTGAGCGCGGCTCAGGCCGGCGCGCTGGTTGCCCTGATGAACCTCGGCAATGCCGTGACCGCGCTGCTGTTTCCGGTCCTCGCGCACCGGATAGCCGATCAGCGCAAGCTCGCCGCGATCTCGACGCTCGCCACGGGGAGCGGGCTGGCCGGCGCGGCGTTCGGCCCGCTCGGCACCGCGCCGTGGTTCATGTTCCTGCTCGGTCTCGGCCAGGGAGCAACCCTCGGGCTCGGAATCTTCTACACGATGGCGCGCGCGGCTGATCCGATGATCTCGGCGTCACTGTCGGCGTTCGCCCAGGGGACCGGCTACCTGATCGCGAGCGCCGGGCCCCTGCTGATCGGGTTGCTGCATGCGACCAGCGGCGGGTGGGCGCTGCCGGTCTGGACGCTGCTCGCCCTGGCGGTGCTGCAACTCGCGGCAGGATGGCTGGCCGGGCGCCCGAAGACGATCAACTCAGACGGGCGGTTCCCGGGCCGCGTGTCGGCACCGGAGTCAGCATGATGGGGACCGGCTAGGTCGGCCGGAGGGCGGGCCTAAGGGTCGGCCGGGTCGGCTGGCGGGTCGGCCAGGGCGACGGGATCGGTCAAACCGGTTAGCTCGGCGCTGATGTCCCAGAGCCGGCGGGCGAGATCGTCGTCCCTGGCGGCCTTCGACGGCTGGCGGCGCTTGCGCCCGACGTAGTAGCCGCCCGTCTGGTCGGCGACCTCGGGCGAGCTGGCCAGGTAGACGATCCTCCTGGCGCCCGACTCGGGCGAGCGCAGGAAATGGCGGCCGACAACCAGGCCATACCTCAGCCAGCGGTTGCCGGTCTGGCCGAAATTGGTGGCCACCGTTCCCGGGTGGAGGCAGTTGGCCGTGACCCCGGTCCCCGCCAGGCGCCTGGCCAGTTCCCTGGTGAACAAGATGTTGGCTG
>DATKQH010000200.1:0-11395 GCA_035532775.1 Streptosporangiaceae bacterium | reverse complement strand
CCTCGGTCAGCCATTCCTGTTCTTCGTCGACAGCCAGGCCCGCCGCGGCAACGTGATCTACCACCGCTATGACGGCCATTACGGCCTCATCACGCCCGCGGCGCCCTGATATCGCCGGGCAGGGGTACCGTGAACCTGGGGCAGGCCGCCGCCCGTTGGGGCGGCCGGCTTCTCCCGGGTCGCTCCCGAGGTCTTCGAGGTTCGCTTCGGCGCGTGCCAGCGATGTGAGTATCTCGTCGAGCCGCCCAGCCGGGTCGTCTTCAAGGTGAACTTGCTTTTTTCCGCCGCCTCGGTTGTCGGCGGCCAGGTCGAGGATGTCGTTGCGCCCGCCGTCGGCCAGCAGCTAAAGCATCTGTCCGAGATGGCACGACCGGAAGCTCGCGTTCGCGCCCGATACTGTAGCTGGCAGGCGTTCACCCGCCGCGTGAAGCGCGGAGTCATTGACCTGGGTTGAGTCGGGCTCGCTGCCACATGCGTAGGGGGTCTTCGCATGTCTGCGGGCGCCCCTGAGCAGGCTGGCGGGTGGTGTGGCTTGAGTGCTCCTGGGAACCTGCGTGACGGGTCGTTCGGACCAGGCGATGGGACTACCGGATGCCCGACCAGTTGGGATAAGGAGGATGCTCCTTCCGCCTTTGCCGTCACCGGGAGAACGATGCCTCGCGCGCGAAGAGGGCGAGCCGGATGTCACGGGCCTCGCGGAAGTGGGCCATCGCGATCCGGTGGGCTTCGTCGCCGTCGCGCCGCTCGATGGCCTCCAGGATCTGGCGGTGCTCCACCCGGGCCGCCTCCCATCGGCCTGGTGATCCCAGCGTTGTCCCCGGGTACCGCGCCAGGTGCAAGTTCAGCCGCCCGAGCAGGTCGACGAGCGATTCGTTGTGGCTGGCGCGCCACACCGCCTGGTGGAAGTTCTGGTTAGCTTCGACCATGCGGGCGGGTGCTGTCCGTGGCCGGAACGCTGTCACAATTTTCCAGCGCCCAGCGCAGCAGAAGGACGTCATGATCCTGGGTTCCGCAGATGGCTGTCCGCCTAGTGACCGAAAAATAGGCGTTGAAGTGCGGGAACGCGAAAGCGCCCAGTGACGGGGCGTGTCACTAGGCTCTGGCGTTCGCGCAGGTCAGGTGGCCGGGGGTGCGGGGTCCAGGGCGAGGATCTTCTTCGGCGGTTCGATAGCCAGTGCGGTGCGGATGTCGCGCAGCGGCTTGGTGAGGTCGGTGGTCTGGCGGAAGGTGCCGGCGGGGCCGGTCCAGGTGACGGCGTGCTGGCGCTGGAGCTCGGCCCGGACGCGGTTCCAGGTCTGGCCGGCCGCGTTCTCGGTCACGCGGATGAGCAGGAGTGCGAGCCAGCAGAGGATGACGCGGGCGCGATCCGGTCTTCCCGCCGGCGGCAGGCCGGGCGGAGGTCGATGACCTGCTTCATGTCGCGCCAGCCGCGTTCCGCTTCCAGGAGCTGCTTGTAGCCCGGGGCGATGTTCTCGGCGCTCAGGTGCGGGTCGGAGGAGCGCAGGAGGTACTTGCCGTCGAGGTTCTCCTCGGCCTTGATCCTGGCCTTGCCGATCCGCGGCAGGCCGGCCGGGGTGACGCGCGGGAACGCTTCAGGCCGGGCTTGCCGGCCAGGGTTCCCTCGATCCTGGCCCGCTCGGCAGCGGTCAGCGCGCCGGTGCCGCTGATGAGCTCCCCGAGCTGCGCCACGAGGCGGGCGCGGATCGCGGCGTCGCGTTCTGCCTGGTCAGGGTTGCAGCAGATGATGAACCGGTCGCTGTCGTCGCCGAGGCGGACTTCCTTGACCTGGAGGTTGTCCCGGACGGTCTTGCAGCGTCCCTGCCGGGACAGGACGGCCTTCACTTCCTCTGATCCGGTGCGGAGCTTCTCGCCGATGATGTAGCCGCCGCCGCCCTGCATGAGGGCGCGGCGGTTCTTCCGGGAGGTGAAGCCGCGGCCGGCGACCCAGATGACCTTCGACAGCGCCCATCCCCGCGGATCCTGCCTGACCTGGCGGATGAGGCCGGAGTCGCCGGTGTCGCCGGGCCAGGACCAGACCCGGACCGGGATCCCGTCCCGGGTGACGGCCATCCCCACGATGATCTGCGGGAGGTCGTCGCGGGAGTCCCTGGACTTGCCGAACGCCCGGAACCCGCCCTGGTCCGCTTCTTCCCTGCTGCCGGCCGGGACCCGCTCGCCCCGCTCGTCGCGGGGAACGTCCGCATCCTCCTGCTCCGTCTCGAAATACGTGCTGGCGGTGCCGGAGAACAGCAGGCCTGCTTCGAGGTTGAGGAGGTCGGTGAGCTGGTAGCAGGCCTGCTCGGCCAGGCCGGGCTCGATCTCCGGCAGGTGGTCCATCGCCCGGTAGCAGGCGTCGTCGCTGGTCTCGGGGAGGCCGTCGACGTGCACGTCCCCGCTGATCCAGTCGGCGGCCGCCAGCTTGGAGGAAGCGGCCAGAGCCCGGCTGGCGACCAGGGCGAACAGGACCCGCTCGGTCTCCGGGCTGAGCCGGCGCCCGGCCGTCAGGCGGCCTCCGCAGGGGTGATGGTGATGGTGCAGCCAGGGCTGAGCTTTTCCAGCTGCCGCAGCAGATAGGCGCGGCGCTGCCCGGGGGATTCCCGCTGGGCATAGAAGTCGGCGCCCAGGTCCTCGTACGGCTTGCCGCTCTTGAGCACCTGGTAGGCGATCTTCAGCAGGGTACGGGCTACGCCGGCAGCGACTACCTGGCCAGCCCGCGCCCCTTCCTCACCTCGGAACGTGACAGTTGGCCGGTCAGGACTAGCAGGGAACGGCATCGCGGAGGCTCACATGGGCACTGTCCGCCAAGAACGTCCCCGGCCTGCACCGCATCGGCTGGCCGCCCGATGGGGGGATGCGACTGCTGTGAGCACGATCGTGGCCGCAGGGCTGCTCATCGATGACGGTTCGTTCCCTTGAGGTACGGAGTGGGCGTACCGGTTCCCATCGCGTACGAGACCGCACCTCGGTCGGCATGCAGGACAGCGGCGGCAACGCAAGAACGCATTGGTACGCTGTAGCCAGAGTCGGGCGCCATGGGCAGGTAATCGGCTCCGGGGTCACCGCAATTTCAGATTGGCCTGGGTTTGATCATCGCCCAAGTCGGTGCGGCCGTCTTGGCAGCACCGCGAGGCAACCAGATCATGTCGTCCCCATCACCTAGTCTTTGGGTTGATCTCCGGGCCGCGTGCCGGTTCGAGGCGGGTGGCACAAGGAGGCTCAAGATTGGCTGCATCCGGGCGCAGCGCGACGGCGCGTGAGCCGCGGGTCGAGCAGGTTGTGCCCGCTGCGGCTCGGACCATCTCGTCTCTGCGCGACATCGGCTATGAGCTACCCCAAGCGGTCGCCGATCTGGTGGACAACAGTGTCTCGGCTGGCGCGTCGACGGTTACCGTTGACCTGCACTTCGACGGTACCGACTCGTGGATTCGGATCGCCGACGATGGCCATGGGATGGACGCGGTGACCCTGACCGAGTCGCTGCGTTACGGAACTGTGCGGGACTACGGCGGCGACGACTTGGGCAAGTTCGGCTTCGGCCTGAAGACTGCGTCGACCTCGCAGTGCCGCCGGGTCGTCGTAGCATCCCGCCGGGCAGTGGAACGGTCTCGGGTAGCGGTCCGCGCACTCGACCTCGGTCACATCGAGCGAACCAACCGATGGGAGATTCTGGTCGTCGATCCGGCCGACCGCCCAGCACACCTCATCGATCCGCTGCGAGACACTACCGGCACCGTGGTGCTCTGGGAGGACCTCGACCGCGTTCTCGACTACAAAGACCCCTGGGGTGGCTGGGCTAAGAGGAAGTTGCTCGACATGGCGGACGCCATCGCCGAGCACCTCGGGATGGTCTTCCACCGGTTTCTGGACGGGCAGGCGCCCGGCCCCAGACTGCAGATCCTCGTTAACGGGGCTGCCGTTGATGCCTGGGATCCGTTTTGTCCTGGCGAGCAGGCGACGACCACGCTACCCGAGCATGATTTCCGGGTCGCGTCAGAGAGCGGTATGGGCATCGTGCACGTTAGTCCCTACGTCCTGCCGGACAAGTCCGACTTCTCAGATACTGCCGCGTGGCAGCGGGCCTCAGGACCGCTGAAGTGGAACCGGCAACAGGGCCTGTACATCTACCGGGCTAATCGGCTCATCCAATGGGGAGGATGGAGCCGTATCCGGACACTTGACGAACACACCAAGCTCGCTCGGGTTGCGCTCGATTTCTCGCCGATTCTTGACACAGCGTTCGGGATCAATATCTCGAAGGCGGTCGTCAAGCTGCCAGTCGACTTGCGCGACGAGATCGAGCCAGTTGTGAATCAGGTGGCTCGAATCGCTGCCCGGCGCTACCGCAAGGGTGGCGACAGCAAGGGCGGCTTGCCCGGTCGCCGAGCTAGCCCGAGCCCGCCGCCATCGCGCCCGACACCAACACCTGCAAGTTCGAGGCCAGGTCTGGCGGCCGATGTCACCTACCCGGCTCGCGGCCTTGGTCCGGTCATGGTCGACGCGCACACAGGCGGTGCCCCTCCAGCCAGCCCTGTCGAACAGGCTGCACGCAAAGCCATCGAAGCGGCGGCGCGAGCGACTGGCGAGCAGGAAGCGTTGGAGCGGATCGTGGCCAGCTTGCGGCGGACAGCACCCGAGGTGGCTCGTGACCTCGGATGGTGAGCGTATTGAAGGCCACGTCCAGTTGGTCCGGGTTCTGATGACGCGAGACGGCACGACCTTCGATGAGGCATTGGCTGTCGCCGGACCGCTGGTTCCGGTCATGGACCATGAAGCGGTTCTGCGGCACTATCGTCGCCAGACATCGACCACCATCGAGGTACTGGAACCAGGGGTATTGTCGGACGGCGGCCCACGGTCGTGGTTCGAGGGTTACGACCCGTCGCAGGGTTACTACTGGCGCCGTCAGCGTGCCTATCTGGCGCACACGGTGGGGCGCAAGGACTTCGAGCTCGACAGTCTCGACCGATCCAGCAACAAGGTGCTTGCGCACCTTGAGGATCCGCGGTCGGCCGAGCCGTTCGCGATCCGGGGCCTAGTTGTCGGGCATGTCCAGAGCGGTAAGACTGCCAACTTCTCAGCGCTGATCGGAAAGGCCGGCGACGCCGGATACAAGATCGTCATCGTTCTGTCCGGTCTGCACAACACCCTGCGTCAGCAGACGCAGCATCGTCTTGAGCGTGACCTTGGTCGCGAGAACGTCGCCGGCGTCGGCGAGCCAGAGGCGGGCCGCCGATGGCAGTGGATGACGGGCGCCGAGTCGTGGGGTGACTTTGACCCGCGCGGAGTCAACGCCGCCGTCGTTCAGGGCAACGAGCAAGTCATTTTCGTTGTCAAGAAGAACAAGACCCGCCTTGAACGGCTCAATTCCTGGATGCGAGGACAAGTACCTGGCCACGTGCCGGTGCTGGTCATCGATGACGAGGCCGACCAAGCCTCCGTCAACACCGGTGGCAACCGCTCAGCTCGCGAGGAAGTCGACCTCGTGGCGCAGTCTGATTTCGACGGCGACGAACTGAGCGACGATGAACTCGACCCCAGTACGATCAATCTGAACATCCGCAAGCTGCTGAGCAGCTTCGCCCGGTGCTCCTACGTTGCCTACACCGCGACACCGTTCGCGAACGTGCTCATCGACCCATCAGCCTTCGACACCCACGGCGGCAACGACCTCTTCCCCAGCCACTTCATCATCTCGCTGCCACCGCCGCCCGGAGACAGCTACGTCGGCGCGGCCGAACTGTTCGGCCGCGAACGTTTGCCTGGCGATGCGGAGACCAGCAGCCAGGACGGACTCGACGTCATCGAGTTCGTCCCCGACCATGAGGTGGACATGCTGGTGCCGCCGCCGCGGCAGAGGGCGGGATTCCAGCCAACGATGCCTCCGAGCATGAAATGTGCACTAGCCGACTATGTACTGTCGGCAGCCGCGTGGCTGGAACGCTCCGACAAGGATGAGCCCTGCACAATGCTCATTCACACCGACATGCGCCGCGCAATGCAGAACCCCCTCGCCGCCGAGGTGACTGCCGAACTCGCCTATATAAGGCAGCGCTGGCTGTACGAGGCTGCTGAATACCGACCGACTCTCCGCAACCGGTGGAACACCAGGTTCCGGTCAGTCTCGGCCAGCGTTGAGCTTGCCCGGGACGTCACATTTGAAGCCATCGAGCCGCACATCGACCGTCTGCTGCGCAGCGGTATCGTTGTGAAGGTCCTGAACTCAGACTGGCCGGACAACATCGACTTCGATGCCGAACCGAACCTTAAGGCTGTCCTGATCGGCGGAAACAAGCTCAGCCGCGGCGTCACGATCGAAGGGCTGCTGGTCTCGTACTACGTCCGGGAGACGTTGTACTATGACACGCTGATGCAGATGGGCCGCTGGTTCGGATACCGCGGCCGGTACGTCGATCTGACTAGGCTCTACAGCACCGAGCTACTGGTGTCGTGCTTCCACGATTTGGCCACAGCCGAGGAAGAGTTGCGAAAGCAGATTGCCCGATACGACCGTGAGCACCTGACTCCGACCAAGTTCGTGCCCAAGGTGCGTACCCATCCGCTGATGGCGGTGACCCAGAAGAGCAAGATGCAGTCGGCCGTCGAGGTAAGTGTCAATTACGCGGGCGAACGGATACAGACCCTGCGCTTTCCAGAGAAGCCGACCGCTGACCTACAGGTCAATCTTCAGCTGGCACGCGATTTCCTGAGCGCGCTCGGCACTCCCGAGATTGTTGACTCAAAACCGATGTGGACCGGCATCGATCCCAGACCGGTCATCGATTTCCTGAGCAGCTTCCGCGTGATTCCGCAAACGGCAATCGACCCGCGATCGGTCGTTGACTACATCGACAAGCAGTTGCAGAACAGCGAGCTGATCCGCTGGCGAGTGCTGCTGTCCTGCGCAAAGACGACGCGCGTCGAGCCGATCTGGAACGAAGACCTCGGCGTTGTCGGCATGCCGAGCGTGCCGTTGATCGCCCGTAGCCGCCTCAAGAACGATCCGACTTCTCTCGGTGTGGTGACCGAGCCCGATGACGAACTGCAGGGGCTCACCGACGATGACGTACGGCAGGCCGCCGATGATGCGAAGGATGGCAAATACAGCTCCCGGGCCGAGGCCTACCGTGCTTACCGTGACTCCGGCGAGGGCCTCCTCATGCTCTACCCGATCAGTGCAGCAGCCCAGCAGTTGAAGAACTCTACGACCCGTATCCCGCTATTCGCTAACCCGGACAAGGCCGCGACGTTGATCGCCTATGCGGTCTCCTTCCCGTTCAGTGGCAGCGACGCTACCGTCGAGTACATCTCCGCACCGCCGCCACAGGGCACGCTGTGACGCCGGAGGAATTTCAGTCGTGCTGGCGGGAGTTGCCCGTGCCAACTTCATCCGCGCAACTGGAGGCAAGCCAGGTCAGCGCTCGGTCAGGAATCTGGGTAGCCCGCGATATCTCCAACCGCCAGCACCTGCTCGTGCAGATACCCGACGGTGTGACTCTCGACATTGCCGGCACACACGGTCTGGGAGTGTCGATTGCCCGTCATCGCATCCCTGGGCACGCCGATGCCAGCTATATCGACCTTGTATGCCTCGATCAGGCAGTGGCGGCGACGTTCGCGGCCGTCGCAGCCGATATCGCCGAGGAGGCGGTGCAGGCCGACGCCGGCGAACGGCGTAGCCAGGTCATCGCGGTGCTCAATGAATGGCGATGGTTCTGGGGCGTCGATCCGGCCCAGCTGTCGTCCGCCGACGCTGTAGGCTTGTTCGGCGAGCTGTGGTTCCTCATTCGTTGGGTCGGAGCGTCAGCGCAATCAGTACAGGCATGGAACGCCTCGCATGGCGCGCGCCACGACTTTCAGTGGCCGGAGCGCTCAGTAGAGGTGAAGGCGACATCGCGTGGCGGTGGGGTAGTCCACACGATCCAGAACCTCGAGCAGCTAGCGGATGCCGAGACCGGTGGTCTATACCTCTATAGCCTGCGGGTGGCGCGGGACGCTTTGGCGGCTAACACACTGAACAGTCTTGTCGATATCGCCAGCGCAGCACTCGGCCGCCAGCCGGAGGCGCGGGCCGATCTCCTCGCGAAGCTGGGCCAGCGCGGCTACAGCCCAGCTGGCCGAGACCAGTCGGCGGTGCCGTATCGGGTTGTCGAAGAGGGCCTTTACCGGGTTGCCGACGAATTTCCTCGGCTGACCCGAGCCTCCTTTCCGAGCGGGCTGCCGAACGGGATAGCCAGCGTGTCGTACCAGCTCGACGTTAGCGCATGCGCTGGCTGGCGGGTCGGCGCCGATCCGACCGCGTGGCCGCCGCCGTGACGGTGCTTGCGAGACCGCGCTAGGTGTGATCTCCTGGTCGCCAAGACATCCCCAGAGAGGAGGGCCGGTGGCACAGTACGGTGTGCGTTTGCAGCGCAGCGACGCTCTGAAGTTGTCGGCCCACCCCGAGGGGCCAACTGTGCGCACCCTTCCGACGTGGTGTGATAAGCAGCGTGCAGATGGCCGACCTATTGCGGTCGATCTGTTCTCCGGCGCCGGTGGTCTGAGCGCTGGAGTTGAGGCGGCTGGGTGGGTAATTGCCGCTGCGGTGGATCACGATCCGCGCGCGCTAGAGACCCATCGCCATAACTTCCCTGGGCTGGCACTCGACCTCGACCTCGGTGAACAGGCAGCCCGAGAGACATTCAGTAAGCTGTTCAAGGACATCCCGGTGGACCTCGTTGCCGGTGGTCCGCCGTGCCAGCCATTCAGCCGGGCAGGTCGCAGCAAGATCCGCAGCCTCGTCGAAGCCGGAGCACGTGACGCGGTCGACCATCGACGCGAACTGTGGTCAGCCTTCCTTGACATGGCGCTGCGGCTCGAGCCGCGAGCAATCCTGATGGAGAACGTTCCCGACATGGCCCTCGGTGACGGCTTCCGCGTCATCCGGACCATGGTCGATTCACTGGAGAAGGTCGGCTATGCCACGAAGGTGCAATTGACGGATGCCTGGCGATTCGGCGTGCCCCAGCATCGCAAGCGGCTGATCCTGCTGGCTCGACGCGACGGCCACGGATTCAGCTGGCCAGCTGAGCAGCCCGCGATCACGACACTCCGCGACAGCATCGGCGACCTGCCGAAGTTGGGTGCTACGACCGGTGCCCGCGAGATGGCGTACGTGGCGGCCCGCGAACTGTCAGCATTCGGTGTCCGAATGCGCGAAGGTGCCACACTGGGCGTGCTGCACGACCACATGACCCGCGCCGTACGCGCCGATGACCTCGAAGTCTTCCAGCTGATGGACTCCAAAACCCTCTACTCCAGCATTCCGGAGCATCTGCGCCGCTACAAGGCCGACAGCTTCGATGACAAATACAAGCGTCTGGACTGGGATGACGTCAGCCGCTCAATTACGGCTCACATCGCGAAAGACGGCTACTGGTACATCCACCCAGGCGAACACCGCACCCTTACGGTGCGTGAAGCTGCTCGGATCCAGACATTCCCCGACGCCTTTCGTTTCTCTGGTGGTCGCAGTGATGCCTTTCGGCAGATCGGCAATGCGGTACCACCACTCCTCGGCGAGGCGGCGGCACTCGCGTTGGTGCCGAGATGCGGCGCATCGGAGTCGAAGCCGACCAACTGGCTGGCAGCCCGCAAGAAGTTGACTAAGTGGGCCGAAAAGCAACGCTCGGCTGCCTATTGGTTCATGCTGCCAGGGCCAGCAGTTACCCCACCGGTCGCGTTGGCGGCGGCGGTGACGAGCGGTGCGCGTATCGATGTACACCGTGTCGGAGATGCGCTCAGCCGGTTGCGTGGGCTCGCCGAGCTGAGCAAGGCCACGCTGGACTCGGCGAAGGAACCGATCGAGGGTACGAAGGCCGGGCAGGCGATGGACCGGCTGCGGCCGCTGCTCCGGCGCAAGAAGGCATGGCTCGAGCCAGATCTCCTACCGGAACTCGTCGGGCTCAAACCCGCTGAGCAGGAGATCTTCTCAATGCTGCAGGGTCAAGACGTACTGTTGCGCTCCCAGGGTGTCCTGCGGATCGCAGCACGGGTTGCAGGCAGCAAGTCGGCCGAGACCAACCGGTTGACCGACGGACGAATTAACCTGTCTCGCCTAGTCGGTAGCGGTCAGGATGCCGCCCTGCGCATGGGTGCCCTGCGGCTGCTAGCCGTCACGCATTGCACGATTGACGAATCGGACTGCGGCGCCTGTCCGCTTGCACCCTGGTGCCGCTCCGCTCGGCGGGTGCCTGCGGCCCGATCGCCGGTCTGAGCTGCTGCCAGAATCGTCGGAGTTGCGCGTTCGACGTCGGCTCGTGTCTCGCGCTCCCAAACCCGAAGTACCCGCTGGCCGGCCGACGCCAGCGTCTGGCTACTGGCTCTCGTTGATCACGCTCTTGGCCCCCACTCCCCCAACGTGCCGGGCCAGCCCGGTGACTGGCTGACCCCGCCGCGTCGAGACGCCCAGCAGGTACGACGTCGCCACGACGGTCGCCAGCGCCCGCTCCGCGCGGCGCCGCGGCCCAGCAGCCACTCCGGGTAGAACGGCAGGCCAGCGTGGACCCACAGGTTGCAATAGGAGATCCGGCACGTCGATGGCGGATCCGCCATGTCCACCGCGGGCAGCGCGCCGTGCTTCGGACAGGCGCTTTTCGAGCTGGCGGACGCGGGCGGTGAGCCGGATCGCGCGTTCGCGGGCGGCGAGCAGGTCGGCTTGCAGCGAGGCCCGGGTGACGGCCGGGCCGGCTCCGTCGCCAGTGGCTGGCGGGGTGGCTTCGAGTGCGTGGATCTTGCCGAGCAGGTCACGGTGCCGGTAGGGGAAGCTGCGGTCGACGACTGCGGCGCGGGCGATGGATGAGACGCTGGCCTTTGGGCATCGCTTCGGCCTGCGGGCTTGGCGGTCCTGGCTCGGCTGGCTGCGTCTTGGAGCCGGTCATGCGAGGGCCTTGCCTGCTGGTGAGGGCGGGACGGTGGGCACGGCCGGCATGCCGAGGCTGACCGCGCAGTGCTTGCGGATGACGGTGACCGCCTCATCGGCCTGGGCCAGGTCCGGGGTCAGGATCGCCAGCTCCTCATGGTGGATCAGCCCGCGTGCGGCGATCTGGCCGAGCGGCAGCGGCGCGCTGAGCGCTTCGTCCCAGTAGAACGACCGCACCCAGGAGCAGAGCCGGGCCTGGCACTGGCCGGGCGTGAACGGCTGGCCATAGGCGAGCGGGTCCCGGAGCGCCGCGGCGACCTCGGCCCGCAGCTGGCCGATGGTGAAGCAGTCGGCCGGCCGGGAAGCCGCGCGGATTCACCGGGCTGGCGTAACGGCCCTCGCCCAGCGGTTCCCAGAACAGCGTGGCCGTCGTGTCGCTGTACAGGACGCCGGGCAGTCCCTGCCCGTCGAGGTCGACCAGCAGGTACTGGCCGTCGC
>DATKQH010000199.1:0-12918 GCA_035532775.1 Streptosporangiaceae bacterium | reverse complement strand
GGCCGACGGGACCATCAGGTTGTGGTCGCTTTCCGGGCAGAAACAGCTTGCCGAAGTGCGCGTCGACGCCTCGCTTCAGGCGGCCGGGCTGGACGCCAGCGGCGGGACCGTCCTCGCGGCAAGCGCAGCCGGGACTGTGGCCGTCAGAATCCCCGCGGTGAGCAACGAGGAGTAGCGCATGCTGACCCCGCATGAGGACGCCCAGCCCGGATGGCCGCCGGAGCTGCTGAACAGCGATCCGCAGGGGTTCGCCTGGGGCGTGTGGCACGACCGGACGCCCAAGCTAGTCGCCCAGATCCGGGATGCGCACCCGTACGGGCCTGCGCAGCGCCGCGCGCTGGATGGGCTGCTGACAGAGATTTCTTCCGGGGTGATAGAGCCGCTCGGCTCCCATGCCCATGACCAGGAGACCTGGTCATCCTGGGGTGCGGGCTACTTGGGGACGCCGTGGCTGGATGCGCCGTTCCTATGGTCTGAGTCGTACTTCTACCGGCGGCTGCTGGACGCGATCGGGTTCTTCGGACCCGGCCCGTGGCGCTGGGTCGACCCGTTCGAGGATCTCAAGGCCGCCGAACTGGCCGACCCCGCGCTGGAACCCGACCTGGCGGCGCTCGATGACCTCCAGCGGCTTCCTGCCGGTGAGCAAGGCACGGCCAAGCTGCTGGCGTCGCTGTGGGGCAACCGCGCCGACCTGGGCTTCCGGATCGGCCGGTCGCCACAGTCGCGAGAGCAAGGCTCAGCCAGGCTCGTCGCAGACGACAGCGCTGACTTGTGGGCCGCTCTGGGACCCGACGCCCGCGTAGTGGTCGCCGCCGACAACGCGGGCCGGGAACTGCTGGGCGACCTGGTTCTCATCGACCACCTGCTCCAGCACGGCCACGCCAGCGCGATCACGCTGCACGTCAAGCCGTGCCCGTACTACGTCTCCGACGCGACTACCTCGGACTTCCTGGCCTGTCTGCGGCGGCTCGCCAGGACGGCGGGCAGCGCGGCGGCGATCGCCCATCGAGTTCACGCCGCTATGGCTGAGGGCAGGCTCGGCCTGTACACCCACGAGTTCTACTGCGCGCCATGGTCCTACCGCCACATGCCCGCCGACCTCGCCAGCGAGTTTGAGCGGGCATCGCTGACCATCTTCAAAGGCGATCTCAACTACCGCCGGCTTGTCGGTGACAGGGACTGGCCGCCTACGACTCCGTTTGCCGACGTGGCGTCGTACTTCCCCGGCCCGGTCGCAGTGCTACGGACGCTCAAGTCTGATGTCATCACCGGACTGAGCCCGGCCACGGTCGCTGACCTTGACGCCACCGGGCACTCCTGGCGCACCGACGGGAGCCACGGACTCCTCCAGGTTCTGCTGTAGTCGGCCTCGAATGCAGCCAGGAGGGCTGACATATAGCGCTACCAGGATCGGAGCGCTATTGTCCGCCGTACTGCGCCACATATCCCTGGCGCCATGCGGCACATCCAAGCCTGCGCGCCGGGGCCGCGCCGCTCAGGTGGGACGCGTGGGGTCAGAATCGACCCGCAGCCTAGTGCACGAAAGCGGCGGGCGCGGGTTTCCCCGCAAGTGGGAACGCGTCTGGCCGCCAACGGGAACCTTTCGCGGTCCCGTGCTGATGTTGCCGCAGGCCGACGACCATTCCGCGTGGGAACCATGTGATTCCCAACGCGGGGAGTGACAGCTCAACTGCCGAACGTCAGGCTTTAGGAGTGTTCATCACTCATTCCCCGTCGGGAAGGGAACCAGGCATGCCCGCCGCCCAGACGCCCGCCGTGATCATGCGCTCGATGCTGCGCGCCGGATGGGGATTATCAGCGCAGGCAGGAGACTGGCATGGGTTCGCACATCGTCGGCAAGCGGTTCTCGTTCGACGCTGCTCACCACCTTCCGAGCCTGCCGGACGGGCATAAGTGCCGGCGGATACACGGGCACACCTACACCGTGGAGGTGTGCGTCGGAGCGCCGCAACTGAGCGGTCCCGGCTTCGTCACCGACTTCTGCGACCTCAGCCCGTTCGGCGACTACATCAAGACGCGGCTGGATCATCGCGACCTCAATGACGTCTTCGAGTTCGAGCCGACCTCGGAACTCATCGCGGGGTACCTGGCCGGCTGGTTCACCGAGCATCTGCAGCCGCGCATTCCCGGCCGGCTCCGATGGCTCCGGGTGTCGGAGACCCCATCGACGTGGGGGCAGTACACCGTCGATGATGCGGAGGGGATGTGAACGCCGGCGGCCCTGCCACGCCGGGGCGCCTGATCCTGGCTGAGCAGTTCGGTCCCACCGTCCAGGGCGAGGGCCCGTCAGCCGGCCAGCTCGCGGTGTTCGTGCGGCTGTCGCGGTGCAACCTGTCGTGCAGCTGGTGCGACACCCCGTACACATGGGACTGGAGGCACCACGATCCCCGCCAGGAGTCCCGCCGGGTGCCCGTCGGGGACGTGATCAGCTGGGTGCTCAGCATCCCGGCGCTGCTGCTGGTGATCACGGGTGGCGAGCCGCTGATCCAGCAGCCGGCGGTGACCGCGCTGGCTGCGGGGGCACGGCTCGCCGGGCGGCGGGTCGAGATAGAAACGAACGGCACGATCGCGCCGACGGCTGCCCTGACCTTGGTCGTCGACCAGTTCAACGTGTCGGCGAAGCTCGCTAACTCCGGCCAGCGCACCGCCGATCGCATCAACGGAGAGGTCCTCGCCGCCTTCGCCGCCACGGGCAAGGCGGTGTTCAAGTTCGTCGCCGCGGGCGTGGCCGACCTCGACGAGATCAGCGCCCTGGTCCCGCAGCTCGGCGGCGGGCCGGTGTGGGTAATGCCGGAAGGCACGACCGAGGAGGCGGTCCTGCGCGGGCTCAAGGCGCTGGCCGGGCCGGTCATCGCTCGCGGCTGGAATCTGTCGTGCCGCCTGCATGTGCTGGCCTGGGGGGATCAGCGTGGCCGGTGAGCCGATCGTCCTGGACTGGGTGGCGCTGTCCGGTATCGCGGCCCGGGTGGCCGGGCTGGCTCGCGCCGGAGGGGTGCCCGACGTCGTGGTAGGGGTCTCGCGCAACGGGCTGGTCCCGGCCGTCATCATCTGCCATGCCCTGGGCGTGCGGGACCTGCGCAGCGTGCACGTGACCCGCACGGTCTCCGATGGCGTCGACGCGGGCAAGACGCCCGAGCCTGTTCCCCGCAACGTCGCCTCGCTGGGTGATCTCACAGGCGCGGACGTGCTGATCGTGGACGACATCGCCGGCAGCGGAGCCACCTTGCGCGACGTCGCCGGCCTCGTCCGCGCCCGCGGGCCTGCCACCGTCCGCACGGCCGCCTGCGTTGTCAACCGGGCCAACTGGCGCGATCACATCGACCCCCACCGGGCGGTGACCTACATCGGCGCCACCGTCGACCGGTGGGTGATCTTCCCGTGGGAGACACGATGAACCCAGCACGCCCCCGCGTCGCGACGACCCGGCCGGACACCCCCATGATCGGCCCGTACTCGATCAACCAGATGGACGACTTCTACGCCGCGTTCGCCAGCGGCGAGATCAAGTCCAGCGGCGTGATGAACTGCATCCAGCACCTGTACGTCACCCAGCGCTGCCGGCCCGGTGACCAGGTCGTGGACGTGTGTTGCGGCGGCGGGCTGGCGCTGCCGCTGCTGTTCCGGTACGCCCCGCACATCGCGGGCTACATCGGGCTGGACATCTCGGCTGCCAGCCTGAAGCAGGCCGCCGCCCGGGCAGGCCTGGCGCGGCAGCGGCGGGGCGAGGCGTTCCCGGTGAGCCTGATCGAGTGCGACGTGTCCGCGCCATGGCCGCCGCAGGCCGCCGGCGCCAGCGTGATCATCTACACGGCGGCGCTGGAGCATCTGCCGCGCGACGCGGGCGCCGCCAGCCTGGCCCAGGCTACGGCCGCGCTGGCGCCGGACGGGACGCTGTACCTGTCGACACCGATCACCCCGGGCGCCCACCCCAAGCTGCTGCAGTACGGAGTACACGTCTATGAGTGGGACGCCGCCGAGCTGCGGGGCGTACTCGGCGACTGCGGCCTGACCGTCACCGACGAGATCGGGCTCCTGCCGCCGGACAGCGCGACCGTTTCGGCCGCGCTGCGCGAGTCGTACGGCGATGCGGCGGCCGACTGGTATGCCCGGCTGCGCGAGACCGTGCCGGCGGCGATCCTGGACACCGTCGCCGCAGCCGCGCTGCCGCAGCTGGCGGCCGAGGTGATGTTCGTGTGCCGGCGGCGGCCGTGACCGCCTGGATCAACATCGAAGGACTCAACGGCGTCGGCAAGACGCACCTGGTCCGGCGCCTCGCCCGGCGCCTCGGTGACCGCTGCCTGGTGCTCGATGAGCTCACGAACACCGGCGATGACAGCGCCAAGGCCATCATCGGCGCGCTTGCCGATGCTGGCGGCACGTTCCTGCGCACCGGGCACCCGGTCACCGAGACATTCGCGCTCGCGGCGCTCAAGGTCCGCGAGTATGAGCGGGTTACCGCCCTGGCGCCGGCACCAGGATGCGTACTCGAGGACCGGGGCGTGGACACCGTCGCGGTCTACCAGGCGGCGATCCTCGGCGGCGGGCACGCGCTCGCCGACCGGATCGCCGCGATACCGGCCATGTGGCGGCCTGATCCCGACCTGACGATCCTGCTCACCGACGACCTCGACGCCTGTATCGGCCGGTTCGCCGCCCGGACCGGCGTGCCGGTCGATGCCGCTGACCGGCAGCTGCTGGCCACGGTCGCGGGCCTGTACGCGACGCGGGCCGCCGCCGC
Organism: Streptosporangiaceae bacterium; assembly: GCA_035532775.1. GTDB lineage: Bacteria > Actinomycetota > Actinomycetes > Streptosporangiales > Streptosporangiaceae > Chersky-822. The sequence goes on along the minus strand of DATKQH010000199.1, from coordinate 8,159 downwards.
TCCCGGCCGATGGCGGGTCTGCGCGGTCACCGGCCGCGCATCGGACGACGTCCTGGACCAGATGGAAGCCTGGTGCCGTGAGGCCGCCGCGCCGGCCCGCACCGGAGGCGGTGCGGGGTGACCGTCGATGTGACTGTGCTGTGGGCGCTGCGCTCACCATGCAACCTGGGCTGCAGATACTGCTACTTCGGCACCCTGCCAGAACATCGGGACAACCCGCCGAGCGTACCGGGGCAGCTATCGCACCTGTCACGCGCCGACGTCCCCCTGGGCGACATCGCCGCGTTCGCCGCGACCCTCCGAGGCTCGCCGGTACGGCGGATCTTCATCGCCGGCGGTGAGCCGCTGATCTGGCCGCCGGTCTTGTCCTTGATCGAGGTCATCAAGGCAGCCGGGGTCGAGGTTGTGGTCTGCACCAACGGCATCCCGCTCAACCGGCCCGGCATCGTCGATGACCTGATGCAGGTCGGGGTCGACGCCGTGTCGGTCTCCCTGGACTCGGCGACGCCGGAGTGCAACGACACCTGGCGGCCCTCGCACAACGGCAGCGACGGCTGGCATCGGGTCGTGTCCGGCATCCGCGCCCTGCTCGCCGCGCGGGGTCCGGCGGCCAGTCCCGCAGTCGGGATTTACACCGTGCTGACAGCCCAGAACATCGGCGCCATCACCGCCGTGGGCGCGTTCGCGCGGGAGCTGGGCTGCGACTACTTCGTGCCCCAGCCGCTGTCCCTGCCATCCGGGCACATGCTGGACGCGCAGCTATCGCTTACCCCGGCGCATGCCCCGCAGCTGGCAGCCCAGTTCACCGAGCTGTATGCAACCTCAGGCCTGCGACTGCCCGCCGCTGACTACCCGGGGCGGGTCCTGGACTCCGTCACCCGGGCCGGGCCGGGCTTCGTGGCGGGCTGCTTCGGCGGCCGGCACCTGTTCTTCATCGAGCCCGACGGCTCGGTCTGGCCGTGCCCCTCCAGCTATAAGATCGCGTCGCTGGCTGGCAGCGCGATCCGCAGCATCCGCGGCGCGACCGCCGCGGATCTGTTCGGAGGCGGCGGGCCATGCATGGACTGCGCGCTGTTCACCCGCGACTGCGTGAACATGTGGCCGCTCACCCAGTTCACCCCCATGATCACCGGCCCGGGGGCGCAGCCATGACAGCGGCCCAGGAACCTGCGCTTCGCGCGCTCGCGGACCTGCTGGGAGCGATGCCGGACCCGGCCGCCGCCGGGCAGTCCATGGCACTCGAACGGGAACTGGCCGCCACTCTCGGCGTCCGCCACGCGATAGCGGTCAGCTCCGGGACCGCGGCGCTGCACACGGCGCTGGTCGCCGCAGGCGTCGGACCGGGCGACGAGGTCCTGGTCCCGGCGGTGTCAGTGGTGATGTCCGTCGCGCCGATCGTGTACGCCGGAGCGCGGCCGGTGTTCGTCGACTGCACCGACAGCGGCGACATCGACCTGCGCGACCTGGCCGCCAAGTGCGGGCCACGGACCAGGGCCGTGCTGCCGGTCTACCTGTGGGGACGCGGCGGTGACCCGGCTGCGGTGACCGCGTTCGCGCGGCAGCGGGGCCTGCGCGTGGTCGAGGACGCCTGCCAGGCACACGCCACCCTGTCCGGCGGCAAGCCCCTGGGTACCTTCGGTGACCTGGGCTGCTTCTCCCTCAAGGACGGCAAGATCCTGTGGTCAGGTGAAGGCGGCTACATCCTGACCGGCGACGACGAGCTGGCCGCCACCTGCCGGGCCTACCGCAGTCACTGGACCACGCCGCCGCCAGGGCAGCCGCCGCTGGCGCGGCTGGGGAACAACTACCGGCTCGCCGAGCCACTCGCGGTGATCGCCTGCGCGAACCTGGCCCGCTTCGGCGACCTCGCGCGGCAGCGGCACGCCCAGGCCACGCGGATGCTCGCCGCAGTCGCCGCGGCACCTGGCCTGACGGAGGTAGTCGCGCGCGCTGGCGAGGCGTGGAACGGCTACTCGCCGCTGTGGCGGGTCAATCTGCCTGACCCGCGCGGGTTCTGCAGGCGCCTGGCCGACTGCGGCGTACCGAACAGCGTCGGCAGCTTCGGCCTGGTCAGCTGCGACCAGCGGCCCATGTTCGCCCCGTTCAGCCCGGCTCCGTGCCGGACCGCCGCGCACGTGGTCGACACCACCCTCGGTGTCGTGCTGACCGCGCATGATGATGACGCTCGCATCAGCAGACTCGCCCAGATCATCGCCGAGGAGGCCCGCCGGTGGACCCGCGACCCCGACTGACGAATGACCCCGACCTGGCCGCGACCACGTTCGCCGTCGTCGACTTCGAGGCCACGACCCCGGCAGGGGCACGCCCGGAGCCCATCGACGTTGCCGCGATCCAGCTGCGCCTGACCGGCGGCAAGTGGGTGCATGCGGGCCGGTTCAGCCAGCTGATGCGCCCGCCGCAGCATGCCCCCGTCACGCCCTTCGACACCGCGCAGACCGGCATCACTTCGCAGATGGCCGCAGCTGCCGAGCCGGCTGCCGTGGTGCTCGCGGCGCTGGATGCCGAGTTCGCCAGCGACCGGCCCTGCTTGCTCGTGGCGCATCACGCCAGCACCGAGGCAGGGATGCTGCACGACTACCGGGCGCACTGCCCGCGTCTCGCGCGCACCGACCTGCTCGACACGGTGAAGCTCGGCCGCGTCCTGTACCCGCAGCTGCCCTCGCACAAGCTGGACACGCTGCTGGCGCACCTGGGCATCCCGCAGCCGCCCGGCCGGCATCGTGCCCTGCCCGACGTGCAGGTCACCGCGGAACTGTTCTGCCAGATGCTCGCCTACGCCGACACCTCGCTCACCTGGGCCAGCCTGCGTGACATGCGGCGGGCAGGCCTGGTCGTCGCCAAGGCGAACCGGCCCCAGCAGGACGGGCTGTTCGACGCCGGGACGCTCTCGTGACCACGAGCGCGGCGCCCTGCCGGCGTGGCCGGCTGATCTCGGTCGAAGGCCTCAACGGCGTCGGCAAGACCTACCTGACCGCCGCGCTCACCCAGCTTCTCGCCGGCCGGCCGCCGCTCGTGGTTGAGGAGTTTTCCACCCGCAGCGACGGCGGGGACGATCTGGGCCGGGTCATCATCGGGACCCTGTTCAGCGCTTCCGCGGGCGACCCGTTCCTGCGCAGCGGCCATCCTGGCGCCGAGACACTGGCGTTGCTCGCGGTGAAGATGTTCGACTTCGAGCGGTGCCGTGCCCACCTCGCCGCCGGCCGGCTCGTCCTTGAGGGCCGCAGCGTGCACTCCACCGCCGTATACCAGTCACTGATCTGTCACCCAGAGGACGAGAACGCCGCCTACCAGCAGGCACGCGCCCTGCTGAACCTCGCCGCGGCGTGGCGGCCCATGCCCGACCTGACCATCCTGGTCGCCGACGACACCGACGCCGCGATCGGCCGCGCCCAGCGACGCGACGGCCGCACCTACACCGCGGAGCAACGTCGCATACACGAGCGAGCCGCCCTTCTGTACGCGCGGCTGGCGCTCGACGATACAGCACGCATGCCGGTCCTGGACCGGCGCACCCTCAGCACCGGGCAGCTCGTCGCCGAGATGGCGCGCCTCATCGCCACGGCACCTGTCAGATGCCTGCCAGAGCCGTGGAGCAACGCCGGTGCCTGCATCGCCGGCTGCCGGCCTGCCGGTGCTGCGAATCCCGCGGCATGACCGGCTCACGCGTGCGACAGCGCCGCCACCACCTCATCGACGCGCACCTCGCCGGCCAGCCCGCCGACGCAGCCGAACAGCGCCCGGGCCAGCAGCCGGGTGTCCTCGAACATCTCGATCTCCCCGATCTGCGCCACGGTGAACCACCCGAACGGATGCACCGGGTCGCTCACTGCGGCCGTGCTGGCGGCGAGCGCGACGTACTGATGGTCGATGTGCACGTGCGCCACCGGCGTGTGGTTATCGGCGGGCACATCCAGCTCGGTGACCCACCAAGGTGCGGCCACCGGCTCGTGCGGGTAGCCCGGCGGCAGCGGCAGCGCGGCCGGCGTCGGCAGCAGCCTCACCCGCCGGCCCGTCTCCTCAGCGACCTCCCGCACGGCCGCCTGCGCGCAGTGCTCGTCACCTTCGACATGGCCGCCGGGGATCATCAGCCGCCGCAGCCGGGGATGCTCAATGAGCCCCAGCTTCCACTCGCCGTCGACCTGCGCAAAGACGAACGCCCCCGCAGTGGCATGCTTGATCTTGCTCATCGCCGTCCTGCCGCCTCGTGTGTCCGCCAGCCAGTTCTGCGGACGACCCTGTCAAGACCCTGGCACAACTATTCACGGCACACCGTGCCCCCGGCGACATTCCACGCCGGCGGTGAACGCTGATGAGGTATGACCCGCTCGCGGGTACTGACGCCTTGCTCCTCGACTGGGACGGCACCCTGGCCGACACGACATCCAGCAACTACGCGAACCTCACCGCGGTTCTTGCCGCTCACGGCGCCGGCGTCGACCGCGCCTGGTATGACCAGCATGCCGGCCTGGCGCTGGCGGATCTTCTCGACATGCTGCGGGCCGCCCGTCCCGCCCTGCCGGACACCGCCCAGTTGGTGACGCAGTGCCGTGCGCGCCGACTGGCGGCCCCCGGCCCGGTGACGGCGATACCCGCGACCGTCGCACTTCTTGACCAGGCACGCAGACGCGGGCTTCCCTGCGCGATCGCATCAGGTGCCGCCGCAGACATCGTCCACGTCGGCATCACGGCGCTTGGGCTGCGTGGGCAATTCGGCGCGGTGATCACCCGCGGCGATGTCGCGGCCGGCAAGCCAGCCCCGGACCTGTTCGCCGCGGCAGCCACCCGCCTGGACGTCGCACCGGGCTTGTGCGCAGCCGTCGACGACGCGCCTGACGGCATCGCGGCAGCCTACGCCGCCGGGATCGGCCGCGTGCTGACCCTGCGGGACGGCGCCATCGTTGAGGCGCCGCAGCCATGAACGCCACGCCCGTCGGCTGCCCGGCGGTACCCGCCCTGCTCGACGCCTACCTGCACCGGCGGCTGCCCCACCCGCAGCACGCCATACTCCGCGACCATCTCGACACCTGCCAGCCGTGCTGGGCGATCTGGAACCGGTACCGGTGGGACGCCGCCGCCGGCCACCCGCTCCTAGCCGCGCTGCGTGACTTCCTGGGCAGTTCCTACCGCCCCTACCTGGACTCCTCGCGGGCGCTGCACGACGAATGGATCGCCGCGCAGCCCCGCACCACCGCCGAGATCCGGCATTTCTTCGAGAACAGCGAGGCATACCTGTACAACCTGGTGATCTGGCACGCCAGCGGGAACCGGCCCTGCTACGTCACCGCCGCCATCCCGTACCTGACCGGAGCACGAATCGTCCTCGACTTCGGCAGCGGGATCGGCCAGGACACTATCGACCTGCGCAACCTCGGCCACGCCGTCCTGCCCTGCGACCTGCCCTGCCCGTCAGCCCGGTTCATGAGGTACCGGCTACGCCAGGCGGGCCACGACCACCGCGTAGCCGACCCACGCCAGCTGGTCCCGCCGCCGCCAGCTGACACGCTGTGGATCATCGACACTCTCGACCATCTGCCCGACATCCCGGCTGCCCTCGGGCCGGTACTGCGCCGCGTCGACCGAGTCATCTGCGAGAACCTGCGCACCGTCCGCGCACACGGCGGCCATGGCTTCCACCAGCGGCGCACTCACGCTGAGGTCAGCGACCTGCTCTCCCGCTTTGACCTGCGCGAGTACCCGACCCCGCACGATCTGCCGATCACCGTCTTCACACGCCGGACTGCGGTTCCCTGGCGGCCAACCCGAAAACGGGTCTAAGGACGACGACAATCATCAGCCAGGCACTCGTACGCGCCTCCGTTCCACGTAAGGAGACAGGTACATGACCGGGCTACCCGGGCAGCTCGCCGCGCTGGCCCGGCACGTGACGGGCGAGATAGCCGAGGTAGCGGACCGGTCCTGGCCGCGTGAGGGCTCCGCGGTATGGGAGATCGCTGACGCTGCCGGGGGCTGCTGGTTCGTCAAACGGCACTCCTCCGAGCGCTTCCATCAGCGCGAGGTGTCGGCCTACCGGCACTGGACCGCCGCGCTTGGACCGGGCCGGGCACCCGATCTCGCCGCCGCCGACAGCCAGATGCTGGCCATCGTGATCAGCGGCTTGCCCGGCCAGACCGCACTGAACCTGCGCCTGGCCACCGATGACGAGCGAGAGCTGCACCGCCAGGCCGGCGAGCTGCTGCGCCGCCTGCACAACGCCGCTCCGCCCGTGCCGGGAGGCCCCGGCCTCGGCCGCGCCGTCCAGCGCGTCGACGAGCACCTGTCCCGCGCCAGGGCGCTGCTCACATCGTCCGAGATCGCCCTGGTTCGCCGGTGCGCTGCAGAGCTGCCTTCGCTCGCGCCCGAACTGCCAGCTGTCCCCACGCATGGCGATGCGCAGTTGCGGAACTGGCTGTGGAACCGGGCCACGCGCCAGCTCGCGATGATCGACTTCGAGCGCGCTGAAACTGGGCCAGCTGTCCGCGACCTAGTCCGGCTCGAATACGGCCCCTGGGACCAGCGCCCCGACCTCCGAGCCCCTTTCCTCGACGGCTACGGCCGGGCGCTGACTCACGCCGAGGAACAAGCGCTGCCGCGCCTCGCGGCGCTGGACGCCCTCAGCGGACTGCAGTGGGGCACTGCCAACGGCGACCGCGAAGTCGCCGACCGCGCTCGCAGGACATTTGCCCAGCTGCGGGTCCGCTCCCCGTGAGGGAACCTTGTGGCTCCTGGCAGTACGTCCTTCGGAGCTGCACAGATTCCTTTCCCGCTACCTTCCCTTGAGACCACGCTGAGGGCTGTGCTTGTCGGCGGTGCAGCGATGATCAGGCCGGCTCCGATCTCACACGACCCCATGCACGACAGCCGTCGCAGAAGCTGCCGGGGCGGTGGTATGCCGCCACAGCCCGAGCCGCGCGATGACCTCTCCCGGGACAGGCAGCGGCAGGGTGGGTGCGTGGGCCGGCCCGGCGGGCAGCGGCAGATCCTTTCGCAGGCGGATCATCGACCGCCAGTTCATCACTTGCGGCCAGGTGGCCGCGATCGCCGTTCCCTTGCTGCCGGAAAGCCGCCCGGAAGCGGGCAGGTCCTCCAGGACCAGGCCGCCGGCCAGCAAGGCGGCGGCTGTTTTGGCCCCGACGCCCCTGACGCCAGGGATGTTGTCGGAAGCATCACCGCACAGCGCCCGGAAGTCGGGGTACTGCCTGGGGGCGATGCCGTAGCGCGCGGTCACCTCGGCCGGGCCGATCAGCCGGCTGCCCGGGCGCATCGCCGTGTTGAGGACGCGCACGGCGGCGTGATCCGGATCCGGTTCGCGCACTAGCTGGTAGTAGTCCTGGTCCATGGATGCGATCAGGACGTCCCGGCCGGGATGGGCGGCGGCCAGCGTGGCAATCACGTCATCGGCTTCGGCGTCGTCGATCTCGATCCAGGTGATGCCGTACGTATCCAGGCCAGCCTTGACGTCAGGCAGGGCGAGGATCGGCTGCAGGGCTTCGGCGCCCTCTGGCCGTGTGGCCTTATACCCAGGGTCGGTGTCCTTGCGGTGTGTGGCACCGTCCTGGCCGTCGAAGACGACGATGACCTCGGGCCAGCGGCTGAACTCGTCATTGATGCCCTTGCGGAGCAGCGCGAAGAACATGAACTGGGTGGTGATGTCCTGCTTATCGGTCTCGTCCCGGCTCAGGATCTGTGCCGGGGTGCCGAAGCAGGCGCGGAATAGCAGATTGTGCCCGTCGACAAGTAGCAGGGGAACGCCGGTCATTATCACCGCACCGCCTTCAGGAACGTGTCAGCGATAGCAGCGGAGCGGTAGTCCGTGACCGGCAGTACGCGGCTCCACACGCTTGGCGATACCGTACCCGATCAGCCGGCAGATCCGTTGCCATCTAGGCTTGGCTGGCTCGTGAGGAGCATCCCAGAGAGACACTGACCTTCCGCCCTTGTACGGGAGACGTGTGATTCCCAGGCGGAAATCGCTGTTAGCTGCGGTAACACCAGTACATTGGGCTTTTCGTTCCCGCTCACCTCGCGGGCATCTGCGGGTCAGGCTCAGGGCGGCTACCTTTGATCGCGTGACCCGACAGCGCCGGGTGCCCGTGCTCCCGCCCGGGAAGGTGAAACGGACATGCCGTACGCGAAGACCA
>DATKQH010000198.1:0-98429 GCA_035532775.1 Streptosporangiaceae bacterium | reverse complement strand
TCGCGGCGCGGTCAGCCGGTCCGCGTGCGGGCTGCACAGGTCGTAGCAGTGCGGCTCCACGTACGCGGCGAGCGGCCCGAGCACGGCGGTCGAATCCCGGTAGACGTAGGTCAGCGTGCAGACAGCGTCCCGCTTGCACGCCGGGCGAGAGCAGCGGCGAGAACTCAACGACCCACCTCGCTCATGGCTCCGTTCGGCAGTGCTACCGGGGCTGCCGCTGCGGGCGCGGCATGGTGCCGGTTGCGGTACATGGCTGAACCACGCGAGCGTCTCCGCGTCCCGCTAAGGACGGGGCCGCGTATTTCGCTCACACCCGCTGACGGTATCGGTACCCATGGCGGTAACGCCATCACCCGGGGCACTCTGCGCGATCGTGTCTCGGCTCGGCCGGCCTCACAGCGCCAGGATCCAGCGCCGCGCCCGGGCTGCCGTTCGTGGCTGCCCGTCCCGCATCGCGGCGCAGCGAGGCGCCGGTGAGTTACGCTGTGTTGTTGTGCGACCGGCTGACAGCCGACCTCAGGCGACCCCGAGGATCCGGCGGCGCGACCGGCACGGGCGCGGCCTGCGCGGACCGCTCGCCCCGGCCGGGTCACCCCTGTACCGGAGCCGCGCCGAGCGGTTCGATGATCTCGTGCTCCAGGCCGTGGCCCAGCTCGAGCCGAGGTGGGAGTCCGAGCTGGCGGGCGTGGAATTCGCGGTGGAGGAAGTCCCCCGTGACGACCTGCCAGCCGACTACCTGATGCCCGACGACGCCGATCCGGTCCCGCTCGCCCGCCTTGACCCGGCCTGGCCGGGTCCTGGCGACCCCGCGCATCCGGCCAGGCCCGCCAGGATCGTGCTCTACCGCAGACCGTTGCTGGCCAGGGCCGACGGTGAGGACGAACTCGGCGAGCTCGTGCTCGACGTGGTGATCGAGGAGTTCGCGAGGCTGCTCGGCCTCGATCCGCAGATGATCGATCCCGGCTACCCGGAAGAGGACTGATCCGGCCCGCGCCGCCCCGCACGCTGCATGGCGGCTGTCAGGACCCGAGCACGCTCACCAGGGACTGGCGCACGTTCGCCAGCTCAATCGTGGTCGGCGAGGAGACGACGGGCAGGACGGTCAGCACGGAGCCGCCGGCTACGGCAAGCCGGGCGGCGTAGACCGGCCCCGATCCGGGCAGCGGCGTGACCACGATCGCCATCAGCGTGGCCTTGGCATCGTGCTTGGGCAGGCTGACCCGCACCTTGGTGGCCGACCTAGCGGCGATGTGCACCACCTGGCCAGGCTGCCCGGTCAGCGCCGAGCCGGGAGCGGCCGCCACGATCCTGACGCTTGCCGCCTGCCCGGGCGCCGACAGCACGAGCTGGGTCGTTCCGCCCGAGCCGGTCGGGCTCGCCGCGACGACTCCCTTCTCGGTGATGGCGTCCGAACCGGCGATGAAGGCGCCAGGCGCACCAGGCGGGCCGCCCGACAACTCGAGCACGGCCGTCACGGGGACGTTGGCGGAGATCTTGATCGAGCCAGGGAACCCGCTCAGTGACGGGATCGAGACTCCTGTGGTCAGGTGGCCAAGCAGGCTGATCCCGCTTCCGCCGGTGGGCTGGTAGGAGCCGCGCGGAGTCACCGCCGTCACCCTGACCCTGGCCGCCGCGCCTCCCGGCACGGTGATGTAGAGCTCGCGAGTTCCGGTCGTGGCGGGCAGGCCAGTCAGCACCTGCGTGGTCGCGGGCTGCTGGGCGACCGGCAGCCAGATACCCGGCTTGGTCGCGCTGCTGGACTCGCGGATGGCGGCGACGACCCGGCCCGTGCTCGTCGTCACGTGAAATGCCGCGGCCCTGGCCGAGTGCACTAGCTTGTCGAGGCTCTGAATGATCATGGCGTGCGGCGGCACGACGATGCCCGAGTCGGGGGTGCCGAGCAGCGGGCCGCTGTCGGTCTGGACGCTCACCTGCGCGTCCGTCGGCGTGCTGTCCGCGTTCATCAGGTACAGCTCGGTGTGCTGCTTGATCGCCTCGGGGCCAACGAACCAGAAGTCCGAGCCGGGCGCCTGGCAGCGCGCGGTCGGCTGCCCGTCAGGGCCTAGCTGCTCGACGTCGAGTCCCTGAGCATCCGATCCCGTGGCCGACAGGATGAGACCACCTCTGGCCACGCTGGTCGGCACGGCACCGCCGGCCATGCTGGGCATGGTCGCCACTTTGCTTGGGACAACGGGAACCTTACGGATGGTCTTCACCGTCAGCTGACCGGGCTGCGGGGCGGTGTTCACAGGTTCCGGCGGCTCGGTTTTGGCGGCGGGATTGAGTGCCGTCAGCGCGACCTGGCCGCTGCCAGTGCTGGCCGGAGCACTGGCCTCGGCGAGGTTCCCGCCGGTGACGCCAGCCGATCCTGGCGCCGGGCAGGCGACAAGCGCGGAACTGACCGCAAGTCGGCCGGCCGGTGCGGGCGGCGGCGTCGCCGTGAGCACGATCGCGTGGCTGAGCCCGGCAACGCCGTACAGGCCCGCGAGCGCGAGCACGACGACGAAGGCCAGGATGAAGCGGTTCGCGAGCTGGCGGCCCCTGGCGGGTCGCGCCTGGCGGGCGCTCACCAGCTGTCTCCCTCGTACTCGGGTTCGTCGTAGGGCTCGTAGCCGGGCGGCGGCGCGGACCATCGCTGGTCAGGGCTCTCGTCGTCGCCGGGCCCATCCAGGTTTCCCCAGTCATCGGCCCGGTCACGGGCACTCTCGCGGGCACTGTCATCGGCTCCGTCATCGGCCGGCCGCCAGGCGCTGCGGCGGCCCTGCGACCGGCCCGGGCCGTCGAGGGGCGGCAGCGGCTCGAGCGCGTCATCGTCGGCCCCGGACCATCTCGCCGACGGCTCAGCTGCCCGCCGGTCATCGCCCGCCCGGCCAGCGCGCGGCCGGCCAGCGCCATGACGAGCCGCGCGCCCGGATCCCCACCGGCCGCGTCGCTGCTCGTCAGGCTCGGCATCGCGCGGATCTGCCGCTGCCTCCCGGTCCGGCGTGCGCGAACTTGCCGCACCCTGGGTCCGGCCTGACCCGCCGTACGGCCACGCGCCTTCCCTGCCGAGCCGGTCCTGGTCCGCACGGTCCTGGTCCGCACGGTCCTGGTCCGCACGGTCGAGGCCAGCACGGTCGTGATCGGGCTGGTCGTCACGGGTCAGGTCCTCGTAACCCCAGGGTGACTCCGACCGCTTGCTCGCCGGTCCGCCACCGGCCGGCGAGCGACCGCTGGGTGCCGGAAGCCGGTCCCTCGCGGGTTCGTCCGCGCCGGAATAGGTCCACGCCCCGGCGGGCGACCGGCCCGACGGGGAGCGCCCCGCAGCGGGAAGAGGGTCACGGCGGGCATCGGCATCCAGGTCCGGGTAAGGCCAGTCCCCGGCGGGCGACCGGCCAGACGGAGACCTTCCCGCCGCCGGGGACCGGTGACCGGCTCCCGGATCGCGTTCGCTAGCGTCGAACGGTCGCCCCGAAGGTCCCGTTGCGGAAAATTCGTCCTGACTCCCAGGCTCAAGTTCCGGCTCGTCGGAGTACGACCAGGCCCGTCCCGGCGGTCCGCCCGCCCGGCCGCGGCGCGGCTCGCTGGCCGTCAGGTCAGCGCTCGCCGGGTGCGGCCGCTGCTCGGATCGCCGCGTATCGGGGCGGGCGCTCCCGCGCTCCTCGCCGGCCGCCGCAGACGGCCACGCGTCGGGCAGCCGGCTTTGGCCAGCCTGGTCGTCGGCCGCCGCGTAGGGCCACGCGTCAGGTCGCCGCCTGCCGCCAGGCTGATCGCCGGCCGCCGCATAGGGCCACGCATCGGGTAGCCGCCACTCGCCTGGCCGGTCGTCGGCCGTCTGCCGGTCGTCAGCCGGGTGCCGGTCGTCAGCCGGGTGCCGGTCGTCAGCCGCCGCGTACGGCCAGGCGTCGGTGATCCCGGTTTCCCGCCGGCCCGCATCATGCCGGCCCGCATCACGCCGGCCCGCATCACGCCGGCCCGCCTCGTCCTGGCCGGCGGTTTCGCCGCGGCGACGGCGAGCCGGCCCCGCCGCCAGGCCAGAACCCGCCGCCAACCCGGATGCCGCCGCCAGGCCTGCCCCCTCGACGGCGTCATCGAGCCCGGCCGAAGCCGTGCCGGGCTTGGCCGTGCCGGGCTTGGCCGTGCCGGCCGTTCCCCGGCCGGTCTTGTTCCGGCCGACCCGCTCCCGCGCCGCCCGGCCGCGGCCCGCCTTGCCCCGCGCGCCGCGCGCCAGTCGCTGTGATCGCCCCTGCCCGGCCGCAACCACCTCGGCCCGGCGCGCGGCAGCTCCGCCAGCGGCCACTTCGTCGCCGTCCTCGGCCATGCCCGACCCCGCCAGACGCGCCCCGGCGCCCTGCGGAACGGCCCCGCGCGACCCGGCCCCATGCGACCCGGCCCCATGCGACCCGGCCGCGCGCGACCCGGAACTGCCGGCGAAGGCACCACGCGCGCCGCGCGCGCCGCGCGCGCCACGGCCCGCGGCCTGGCCGGACGGGAGGTCCGCACCCGGCAGCAGTCCGGCGGCCTGAGCCTCCTGCTCGGCGAGGTGGATGCCCGGGAGGGCAAGAGCCGCGACCACGAGGAACGCCAGCAACTCGAAGAGGAGCATCAGGTCACGGCTGAGGCCCGAGTGGCTGAGGCTCAGGCTGCCGCCGCCCTTGGGCAGCCGGAAGGCCTGCGCCCAGCTTCCCGCCGGCGAGGGGACCTCGGCGAGCGGCTGACCGTTGATCGAGGCGCTCCAGCCGGCGGCGGGCTCGGCCAGCATCAGCGTTCCGCCCGCGGCCGGCGCCGACGCTGCCGAGACGCCCACCGCGCCCGACGGAATCGCGACCACGGTGCCGTCCGGCTCGGTCACGCTCACCCTGGCAGGCGGGGTCTCGAGCTGCCACAGCGAATAGCCCGCCGTCGTGCTGTACGGGCGGAGACCACTCACGTTGTCGAGCACGTTGACGAGCTGCTTGTCGACCGGTGCCTGGACCAGCACGTAGCCGACGTCGAAGTCCGCGAGCAGCTGAGCCTGGTTGATGCCCAGGCCGCCGTCTGGCGTGGTCAGTGCTGAGACGGCCCTGCTCAGCGCGCGCTGGGCGTCGGGCGGCGGGGTCAGCGCGGTGTCGGCGAGCGACGGGCTGGGACCGCGGAGCAGCAGGTAGGAGATCTGGCCGCCGGCCGACCGGAGCACCAGCGTCCGTACCTGGCGGGCCTGGCCGTCGGCGACCGCGACGAGCTCGGGCACGACCGGGTTGCTGACCTGATGAACTGGCCCGCTCACGCCGGTGCTGAGCCACGCCACCGCGGCGAGCACCGGGGCTGAGCATCCGGCCAGCGCGAGCAGGGCGGCCCACGGCCCGCGGCCGCCCGTGATCGCGCGGAAGCCCCTCACCCCGGCCAGGAGCCGTCCGAGCGCGTCAGCCCCGACCGCAGCGGCCAGCAGCAGCCCGAGCGCGGCGAGCGCGAGCGGGAGCCCGGCCCAGACGACCACCGGGCCGCCATCGTCCGGCCGCACCGTCAGATGGCTGACCAGGATCGCCGTCAGCATCCCGGACAGCGCGATGCCCCAGCCCGCGGTGATCAGCCTGCGCCGCCGGCCGACGAACAGCGCGGCGAGCGCGACACCGAGCAGGCCGGCTGTGACCCAGTACGGGGGAAGCCCGGGTCCGCCCGGACTGAGCAGCATCAAGGACCTGGCAGGCAGGCCGCTGACCGGCGTTCCCGGCTGGGGCAGGCCGACTTCGAGCAGCAGATCGGCCGGACGGGAGAACAGCGTCAGCGACCAGGGCAGCAGCAAGACCGGCGCGGTCAGGGCCGCGACGGCGAGGTTGCGCAACATGCCGCGCCGGGTGGTGCGGAACACGATCGCGGCCAGCAGGCAGGCGACGAACGTGAGCAGCCAGATCAGCGGAACGAACGCGGCCGCGATGGCGACCAGGAGTCCCGTCGCCCAGGCCGCGCGGCTGGCCCGCGGCCCTGACTGGGTGACCATCCGGCCTGCCTGCGCCACGATCAGCGGCAGCAGGATGAACGCGATGGCGGTGCCGAACCGCCCGGAGGCGATGACGCCCATCGCCACCGGCAGCAGCGCGTAGGTCACCGACGCCCACACCCGCACGAGCGCCGAGCTGGTGACCTTGCGGACGGCAAGCATCGCCGTCATCCCGGCCAGCGGCACGCAGCCGATCATGATGACGTCGATGGCCAGCCACGACTTCCCGGCGAGCAGGCTGGCGAGGACAGCGAGCACGGCGAGCCACGGCGGCGCCGCCGCCGTCGAGCCGATCCCGGCCGGATGGAACGACTGCAGGTAGCTGCTCCACAGGTCCGACGCGCCGCCCCAGGCCGGAACCAGGGAGCCCCCGCCCAGCGGGCCCGGTCCGATCAGCGAGCGCCCGGCGGCCAGCGCGATCGCGAGCAGCACGATGAAGGTAAGCAGCGAAGGGCTGGTCAGCAGCCGCTTGCCCAGGCCGTTGTCGACGAGCATCGAGTCGTCTTCGGTCGGGTCGGCCGACGCGTGATGCGCTCCAGCCGCGTCCGGCTGCGATTTCGACAGCGTGGATATCGCAAACTCGGCCAGCCGCCTGGCGGAGTGACCGGGCGGCAGGTCCGCCCGGACCCGGCTGTAGGCGGCGCGTCGCCCGCGCGACCGCCTGCTGCGCATCCTGATCAGCCGGATCGGATGACAGAGCACGGAGACCAGGGCAGTGAGCTCGTCCATGGCCGCGGCCAGCCGCTTGGCGAGCAGGAAGAAGGTGATCCGCAGCAGCGAGATGAGGACGTTGCCGGCCGCCGCGGTCAGCATCGGCCGCAGTGGCAGGTTGCCGAGGAGGGTCAGCAGCCCGTTCCGGCGGTCGAGCATCCGGGCCCTGCGGCCGACCGAGACCGCACGCTTGTGCTTGGTCGCGCCCTGCGCGTGATAGGCGATCGCGTCGGTGATCACCCTGACCCGGTAGCCGGCCGCGTGGACCCGCCAGCAGAAGTCGATGTCCTCCATGAACAGGGCCATGCCGGTGTCGAACCCGCCGACCTGCTCCCAGACGTCTCGGCGGACCAGCATGCCCGCGCTGCTGACGGCGAGCGTGTCGCGATCACCGTCGTGCTGGCCCTGGTCAACCTCGCGGGGCTCGACGCTGGTGACCCGCCTGGTCGCCGTGTCCAGGGTGACGCCTGCCTCGAGTATCATCTCGCGGTTGGACCAGTCCCTGAGCTTGGGGCCGAGTACCGCCGCCGACGTGGTCTCGACCGTGGCCCGCAGCAGCTGTTCGAGGGCGTCAGGAGCTGGCTCGCAGTCGTCGTGCAGCAGCCACAGCCACTCGATCCGCTCCCCGGCCTGGCTGCCTGCCGGGGCGGGCACCGGCACGTTCGCGGCCCGGTGCTGGAGCGCCCGCGCGATCGCCTCGCCGTAACCCGTCGACCTGTCCATCCCGAAGACCGCCGCCTGACCGAACTTCGACCCGAGAACGGCGCCGCTGCGATCCCTGCTGCCCGTGTCTACGGCGACGACGCGCTGCACCGGCCGGGTCTGCTCAAGCAGGGCGTCGGCGACATGCGGAAGCCACGCGGCGCCATCATGAGCGACGATGACTGCGGTGACGACGTGCTGCGGATAAGACTCGTTCGGCGGCAAGGCAATCCGGTTGCTGTCAGGGGGTTCACCCCGCGGGGCCGGCATCTGTACGGGGCTCCGGCGGGCCGGGTTTCCTGTGACGATACGCGAAGCGCGGGGGCTGGCACTGCCAGACGGTGAGCTTGCCAGGGCGCCGCTCGGCGTGGTCAGGGTGCGCTGTGCCGTTGTCAGAATCGACCTATATCTGATCAGATAGGCGTGAAACGCCCGAAAAACCGGCGTTGCAATACTCGCCGGGCCCCGCGTGCGCGCTGACTCCCCCGCCAGCTGATGCTAGACGGCCTGACGCTTGAGCCGCCTGCGCTCTCGCTCTGACAGGCCGCCCCAGATACCGAACCGCTCGTCGTGCTCGAGCGCGTACTCCAGGCACTCTGTCCGGACCTCGCAGCTACGGCAGACCCGCTTGGCCTCCCTGGTCGAGCCGCCCTTCTCGGGAAAGAACGCCTCCGGATCGGTCTGGGCGCACAGCGCCCGATCCTGCCACGCCGGCTCAGCGGCCTCGTCCGCGCCGATGCCAAACGCGTCGTGCACAAGCGTGACGATGGTGTCAGTCACACGGCACCTCCACCCCTCGCTACCCCGTCGGCTCTCTGACGCCCCAAGCGAAGCTCGCCAGAGAATTACACTGTTGAAATTACACGCGCGTGTCTTGCTAAACGTCAAGGCGGATACGTGATAAAGCTCGACCGCTTGCCCGTGATGACGGGAAAGTCTGCCGGGAAATCCTGGGGTCCCAGCCTGCGCTCGTGGACCGTTGCGGACCGTCCCGGCCGCCAGCAGCCCGGTCCGGGCTGGCAGACTCGGCGCATGCGCATCACGCTGCTCGCAGGCGGTGTGGGTGGCGCCCGCTTCCTGCGCGGACTGCGGATGGCCGCTCCTGACGCCGAGATCACCGTCATCGGGAACACCGGCGACGACATCACGCTGTTCGGCCTGCACGTCTGTCCCGACCTGGACACGGTTATGTACACACTGGGCGGCGGCATCAGCGAGGAGCAGGGCTGGGGCCGTGCCGACGAGACCTACACCGTGCAGTCCGAGCTGACCGCCTACGGCGCCGGGCCCGACTGGTTCAGGCTCGGGGACCGCGACTTCGCCACCCACATCGCGCGAACGTCCATGCTCAGCGCCGGGCTGCCGTTGTCCGTGGTGACCAGGCAGCTCTGCGAGCGCTGGCGGCCGGGGGTGAGGCTGCTGCCGATGACCGACGACGACGTCCAGACTCACGTGGTGATCGACGACGAGGCTGGCAGGCGGACCGTTCACTTCCAGGAGTGGTGGGTGCGGCTGCATGCCAAGGTCCCGGCGCTGAGCTTTATCGCCTCAGGCGCGGAAGAAGCTGCGCCCGCGCCCGGCGTCCTGCAGGCGATCGAGGAGGCCCACTTCGTCTTGCTGCCGCCGTCCAACCCGGTGGTCAGCATCGGCGTCATCCTGGCGATCCCGGGAGTCACCGAGGCGGTGCGGGCCAAGACGGTCGTCGGCGTCTCGCCCGTGATCGGCGAGGCACCGGTCCGCGGCATGGCTGATGCCTGCCTGGCCGCGATCGGGGTCAGGACGTCCGCCGCCGCGGTCGCGGCGCACTACGGTCCCGACTTGCTCGACGGCTGGCTGGTGGACTCGTCCGACGCCAGTGCGGTGCAGGCGGTCGAGGCCACCGAACTCGCCGGGATCGAGGTTCGGGCACTGCCGCTGTTCATGACCGACGTCGCGACCACCGCGATGATCGCCCAGGCGGCGATCGACCTGGCTACGGAGCTCGCGCGATGAGCGAGCTCACCGTCACCGGCGTGCCGGGACTGCCGGAGATCACTCCGGGCGCCAGCCTTGCCGAGCTGATCGTCGCGGCCGCGCCCGACCTCACCGACGGCGACATCCTGGTGGTCACCTCCAAGATCATCAGCAAGGCTGAGGGCCGGGTGATCAGCGCCGACCGGGAGGAAGCGATCGCGGCCGAGACCGTCAGGGTGGTGGCCCGGCGCGGCCCGACCACGATCGCCCAGACTCGGCACGGCCTGGTGCTCGCCGCCGCCGGGGTCGATCGGTCCAACACCGCGCCAGGGACGGTCGTCCTGCTGCCCGAGGACCCGGATGGGTCGGCGCGGCGCCTGCGCAAGACCATCACGGACCTGACCGGCAAGAGCATCGGCGTGCTCATCACCGACACGATGGGCCGGCCATGGCGCAACGGCCAGACCGATACGGCCATCGGTGCGGCCGGGGTCATACCGCTGCGTGATCACCGCGGCGAGGCCGACAGCTTCGGCAACGTGCTCGAGGTGACGGTCGCGGCTGTCGCCGACGAGATCGCCGCGGCGGCCGAACTGGTCAAGGGAAAGTCCGACCAGGTGCCGGTCGCCATCGTCCGCGGCCTGGGTGAGCTCGTCATCGGCGCCGGCCGAGCTGACGGGCCGAACGGCGAAGGCGCTGGTGGCGACGGCGGCCCGGTCGCAGAGGGCGGCCCGGGTGGAGGCGCCGACGGGCCCGGCGCCGCCGCGCTGATCAGGTCGGCTGCGGAGGACATGTTCCGGCTCGGGGCGGCCGACGTCCTGGCCGAGCGCCGGACCGTCCGGGACTTCACGGCCGAACCAGTCGACGCGGCCGCCGGGCGGCGCGCGATCGCCGCGGCCGTCACGGCGCCCGCGCCGCACCACAGCCAGCCCTGGCGGTTCGCGGTCGTCGAGTCCGAGCAGGCGCGGACCAGGCTCCTCGACGACATGCTGGCCGCCTGGGTTGCCGATCTGCGCGGTGACGGCTTCACCGAGGAACAGATCGCCCGCCGGACCCGGCGCGGCGAGCCGCTGCGCCGGGCGCCGCTGATCATCGTGCCCTGCCTGCTGGCCGACGCCGCTCACACCTACCCCGACCAGCGCCGCAACGCGTCGGAGCGGGCGATGTTCCTGGTCGCGATGGGCGCCGGGGTGGAGAACCTGCTGGTCGCCCTCGCCGTCGAAGGGCTGGGCTCCTGCTGGGTTTCTAGCACGCTGTTCTGCGGCCCCGTGGCGGCGGCGGCCCTCGATCTGCCCGACGGCTGGGAGCCGATGGGCGCCGTCGGCGTCGGCCACGCGGCGACCCCGCCCGCCCGCCGCCCCGACCGCGACCCAGAAGCCTTCACCGTCATTCGCTGAAGCGCTAGTTATCCACAGCGGCGCCGGCCAGAGTTGCCCGGCATTCCGTCGTGCACAAGCTTGAACGGCATGCCATCAGAACTGCCCTCACCGCTCCAGGATCTCGCCAGTCGTCAGAGCGGCGTGATCTCACGCAACCAGGCTTTATCAGCTGGGCTAAGAACGGGCCTTATCGAGTCTCGGCTCACCCGGGGCCGGTGGCAGCGGCTACACACCGGCGTCTATGCCGTCTTTACCGGTCCCCCGCATCGCGAGGCAACCTTGTGGGCCGCGGTCTTGCGGGCTGGGCCCGGGGCAGCGCTGAGCTGTCAGACCGCCGCCGAGCTAGACGGGCTTCTTGATAAGCCTGCTGCGCTCATCCACGTGACCGTTCCGACGAACAGACGCGTCACCCCGGCACCCGGCATCGTCGTGCACGCCAGGCTTGGCGCAGCGGAGGCTGTGCACCCAGTTCGGCTGCCGCCTCGGACCCGGCTCGAGGAGACCGTTCTCGACCTCTGTGACAGCTGCAAAGACCTCGACGGCGCGATCAGCTGGATGACCTCGGCGCTCGGTCGCAGGCTCACCAATCAGGAACGGTTGTTCGAGGCGATGGGCAATCGTTCCCGACTTCGCTGGCGGGCAGACCTCGACTTTATGCTCCGGCCCGACATGACGGGAGTTCACTCGGTGCTGGAGTATCGGTATGTCCGAGACGTCGAGAGGGGGCACCATCTGCCGAACGGCAAACGGCAGGCACGGGTCGCCCGTGAGCGGCAGCGCGAGTACCGGGACGTGCTGTACGACGAATTCGCCCTAACCGTTGAGCTCGATGGCAAGCTCGCCCATCAGGCCGACAAGAGATGGCTGGACATCCGCCGAGACAACGCGGCGGCGGCCGGCGGCTTGATCACTTTGCGCTACGGCTACCGGGACGTGAGGCTCACACCATGCCTGGTAGCAGCGCAGATTGGCCAGGTGCTCAAGCTCAGAGGCTGGCTTGCCACGCCGTGCCCGTGCTCTCCAGGCTGCCCGGTCCAGGCTCTCCCATGATCTTGAAGGATTTTCCTGCTCCGGCGATGAAGATCCTTCAAGATCACGGGCTCAAGCCGACGCGACTGGGTCCTCGCGCAAGTTGGTGATCGGCTCGTAGCCAGCCTTCTGGTGGTGCGATACACCGCTCCCGAGCTGGTCGCCGGCGGCGGCTTCAGCGGAGGCGGCGGCTTCAGCGGAGGCAGCGGCTTCAGCGGAGGCGGCGGCTTCAGCGGAGGCAGCTTTAGCACCTTCCTGGTCCGCTCCGGCAGCTCGTTTCACTACCTGGTCGACTCGACGCTCGGCCATCCGCCGCTGCACCACCTGCTCGTGCTACTCGTGCTACCCGCAGCGGCCGTGCCACCCGTCCTCGTCGCGATCCGGTTGCTGCGGCGGGCCCGGCGGCCGGAGCAGCCTCAGACAGCCGCCGCGCTGATCCGCCCAGCTGTCGCCACCGGACCAGCTGTCGCCACCGGACCAGCTGTCCCGCCGGACCAGCCGCCACCGGACCAGCCCTCGCAGACCCAGCCGTCACAAACCCAGCCGTCACAGGCCGAGGCGCCGCGACAAGTCCGAGCTGAAGACGCCGCCGGGGTCGACCTCCGCGCGCAGGCGGCGGAAGTCCCCGTACCTCGGGTACATCCGCGGCATCAGCTCAGCGGGGATCCTGGAGTCCTTGGCCAGGTAGAGCCGGCCGCCCGCTTCGAGCACCAGCTCGTCAAGCTCGCCGAGCAGCTGGCTCAGCCACGGCGTGCGGGCGGGGAAGTCGAGTGCCAGCGTCCAGCCGGGCATGGGGAACGACAGCATCCCCGGATCGCCCTCGCCGAACCGCTTGAGCACGGTGACGAACGACGGCGCCCGCAGCGTGCTGATCCGCTCCAGCGAGCGACGCACCACGTCCGGCGCGCCGAAGGGCACCACGTACTGGTACTGCCTGAAACCGGCCGGACCGTAGACCCGGTTCCAGTTCCTGATCCCGTCGAGCGGGTGGAAGAACTTGCCGATGGTCTGGATCTCGCCGGTTCTGCGCCGCGGTGCCTTGCGGAACCACGCCTCGTTGAGCAGTGCCACCGTGCGGGCGTTGATCAGCCCGGAGGGGAACACCGGCGGCGCGCCGATCAGCGAGGATGGCATGAAGTCCAGCGGCTTGGCCCGGTCCCTGTACTTCACCTCGCTCATCGTGGCGAAGTCGCCGCTCGTGATCACCGACCGGCCGAGGCTGCCGCGGGTTGCCAGGCAGTCGGTCCAGGCGACGGTGTAGTCGTAGTCCTTGTCGGTCGATGACAGGTACGCCATGGTCTCGTCGATGTCGGCGGTCCGCACCGTGTCGACGACCAGCCGCGATGTCTCCACCGGCTTGAGCTGGATCGTCGCGCGCAGGATGATCCCGGTCAGGCCCATCCCCCCGGCGGTCCCCCAGAACAGGTCGGGGTCCGAGGCTGGCGTCACCGAGCGGACGTCGCCGTCGGCGGTCAGCAGGTCGAACGACAGCACGTGCCGGGCGAAGCTGCCGGCCGAGTGATGGTTCTTGCCGTGCACGTCGGCGGCGATCGCCCCGCCGACCGTGATCTGGCGGGTCCCCGGTGACACCGGGACGAACCAGCCCGCCGGCAGTAGCCTGACCATCAGCTGCTCCAGGCTCACCCCCGCCTCGCAGGTCACGACCCCGCTCTCGGGGTCGAAGGACAGCACGTCCCGCATACCGGCTGTCGACACGATCAGCCCGCCGTCGTTCTGAGCCGCGTTGTTATAGCTCCGGCCCAGCCCTCTGGCGATCACTCCGGTAGCCGCAGCGCCCTTTACCAGCTCAGTGACGTCTTCGGCCGACCGAGGCTCAGCCACGTCAGCGACCGTCGGCTCAGTACGCCCCCACCCGGTCAGCGTCACCCCGCGAGTCATCGGCATCTCAGCAACTCCCTGCTCGAGTCAAGTGGGCGGACGACATGCTCGCGGTGACAGGCGTTGCGCAGCAGCCGACACCGCGAGTATGACGCCCGACCGCCTGCGTCGCGGTTATTCGTCCGACCAGCCGCGATTCACGATCCTGCACTCGGGAGCGAGATCAACGGCAGCGGACGCTGCGGGTAACCTCGGACCGAGGCGCAGACTCCGTCGCTCGCACGGGCCGCTGCGAGCCGTTCGGCCGAAGGCTGTCCGTAGGTTGTCGTTCGCTGGCGAAGCTGCCGGCCTATTGGCGCCACCATATCGGCCAGCTCGCTGATCGTCTTGAACGAGCCGTTCTCCGAGCCGGCCATCCGGCTGATCGTCTCCTCCATCAGCGTCCCGCCGAGGTCGTTGACCCCGCCGTCCAGGACATCGCGGCACAGGTCGTCGCCGAGCTTGACCCAGGAGCACTGGATCGAGCCGATCGCGCCGTGCAGCATGAGCCGCGACAGCGCGTGCACGGCCCGGTTCTCGCGGCGGGTCGGGCCGGGCCGGGCCAGGCCAGCCAGGTAGATCGGCGAGCTGGCGTGGACGAACGGCAGCAGCACGAACTCGGTGAAGCCGCCGGTCTGCTCGGCGATGGAACGAATCACCCGGAGGTGGCCGACCCAGTGGGCCGGCGTGTCCACGTGGCCGTACATCATCGTCGCCGTCGTCGGGATCCCCAGCTCGTGCGCGGTCGTCATCACCTCGATCCAGGCCGAGGTCGGCAGCTTGCCCTTGGTGAGCACCCAGCGCACGTCGTCGTCGAGGATCTCCGCGGCCGTCCCCGGCAGCGAGCCGACGCCGGCCTCGCGGGCCCGCTCCAGCCAGTCACGGACCGGCAGGCCGGTGCGCGCTGACCCGTTCATGACCTCCATCGGCGAGAACGCGTGGACGTGCATCTCCGGGCACCGCCGATGCACCTCAGCGGCGATGTCGAAGTACGCCGTCCCCGGCAGGTCAGGGTGGATGCCGCCCTGCATGCAGACCTCGGTCGCGCCGGCCGCCCACGCCTCCTCGGCCCGGTCGCCGATCTGCTCGAGCGAGAGCGTGTAGGCGTCCGCATCGGTACGCCGCTGGGCGAACGCGCAGAACCGGCAGCCCGTGTAGCAAACGTTGGTGAAGTTGATGTTCCTGTTGACGACGTAGGTGACGTCGTCGCCGTTGACGTCGTGCCTGATGGCGTCGGCTAGCGCGGCCAGGCCGTCAAGTTCAGGCCCGTCGGCGTCGAGCAGCGCGAGCGCCTCGGCGTCGGTCAGGCCCGCCGGGTCACGCTCCGCGCTGCGCAGCGCCGCGGCGACCTCGGGCCGCAGCCGCTCTGGCGCCGCACCAGCGGCGGGCCCGGCCGGCGCGCCCCCGGCGGCAGGCCCTTCCGGCAGTGCCCCGGCAGCAGACGCGCCCCCGGCGGCAGGCACGGCCCCGACCACAGGCACGGCCCCGGCCCCGGCCACAGGCACGGCTCCGGCCGCGTCGGCCCGCCGGGCGGCCGGATCGATCCGGCCGGCGATCTCCGCCCAGTCGCCGTAGACGTCCTCGAAGTCGGTCCGGCGATCTGCCGTCCGGCCGTCGGTGTCGATCGTCACGTGCAGGTCGGTCCGGCCCGCGGACTCGCCCCAGCCGCCGTCCGGCTCCTGCCACGGCCGCCCGGCGGGTATCGCCCCCTCGGCGGCCAGCCCCGTCGCGGGATCGGCCAGCGCCGCGACGTGCGCGGCCAGGCGCGGGTCGAGCCACGGCTCGCGGATGTAGCCGGGGTAGATCGTCAGCCGCTCCCGCAGTTCGAAGCCGCCGACGGCGGTCGACTCGGCCAGCGCGTCGATCTGCGGCCAGGGGCGTTCCGGGTTGACGTGATCGGGCGTCAGCGGCGAGACACCGCCCCAGTCGTCGATCCCGGCGTCCAGGATCAGCTGGTACTCCCCGGCGATCAGGTTCGGCGGAGCCTGGATCCGCATCGACGGCCCGAGCAGCAGCCTGGTCACCGCGATCGTCGCAGCCAGATCGTCCACCTCGGCGTCGGGCATGCCCCGCATCTTGGTGTCCGGCTTGGCGCGGAAGTTCTGCACGATGACTTCCTGGACGCCGCCGTACTCGCGGGCCACGCCGCGGATCGCGAAGATCGAGTCAGCCCGCTCTTCCAGCGTCTCGCCGATGCCGATCAGGATGCCCGTCGTGAACGGCACGGCCGAGCGTCCGGCGTCCTCGAGCACCCGCAGCCTGACCTTCGGGTCCTTGTCAGGGCTGCCGAAATGCGGCCCGCCTGGCTCGGTGAACAGCCGCTCGGCGGTGGTCTCCAGCATCATGCCCATCGACGGCGCGACCGGCTTCAGCCGCTGAAAGTCCTGCCAGCTCAGCACGCCGGGGTTCAGGTGCGGCAGCAGCCCGGTCTCCTCGAGCACCCGGATCGCCATCGCCCGCACGTAGGACAGCGTGTCATCGTAGCCGTGCGCGTCCAGCCACTCGCGCGCCTGCCGCCAGCGCGCCTCCGGCCGGTCGCCGAGCGTGAACAGCGCCTCCTTGCAGCCGAGCGCCGCGCCCTGCCTGGCAATCTCGAGCACCTCGTCCGGGGAGAGGAACGCGCCGCCGGGCGGCAGCCGGCCGGGCACGGTCACGAACGTGCAGTAACCGCAGCGGTCCCGGCAGAGCCTGGTCAGCGGGATGAACACCTTGCGGGAGTACGTGATCACGCCCGGCCTGCCCGCGGCGGTCAGCCCGGCGTCCCTCGTCCTGGCCGCGTAGCTGAGCAGTTCGGTCAGCTGCTCGCCCCTGGCGTGCAGCAGGACGACGGCCTCGGCGCGGTCGAGCGGCTTGCCGTCCCTGGCGCGCGCCAGCGCGCGGCGCAGCGCATTCGGTGACAGTGTGTGCCCGTAATCGGCAGTTGGCATGCCTCTACCCTAGGCGGAACCGGCGATATCCCCCGCGCAGCCCCGGGATCAGCGGCCCGCCTACAGCCAGCTGACCCTGGCGCTCTCCGGCTCGTCGCCAGCGGGCGCGGTTGCCAGTTCGCCGGCCTTGATCCGGTCGAGCAGCCCCTGCACGGTCGCCTTGATCTGCGGAACGCAGGCGCGCAGGCTCTCGGCGTCGGCAGCGAACGCGCCGTCGGTGTTCACGCCGGCCCGGTCCAGCAGGGCACCGAGGTCGGAAAGCTGCTCCCCCACCCACTCGACCGGCCCGGCGGACAGGCCCCGGTCGAAGACGCGCTGGCCCGGCTCCCAGCCATTGAAGGCGGGGTGATGGTGCGCCCGGTTGAGGCTGCCAGGCGGCCCGTCGGCGGCCTCGAGCAGGTCCGCCCGCCAGACCGGCTCGCCGACCTCGATCGGCCTGGCCGAGTAGATCGAGCCCTTCAGGTCGCCCTGCCCGAGCATCCGGACCTCGAGCCGCACGCCGCGCTCCGCGCCCTCCTGGCCTGGGGCCGGCCTCGGGTCGACGAAGTACAGATCGCTGACCAGCACGCCGATCCGCTCGAATCCGAATGCGTAGAGCACGGTACCTCCCGAAATCATTCTTATGGATCAACGTAATTCTCTCCGGCTAGCCGCCCGGCGCGCCACTGCCGGGCAGGCCCGGCCCGGCAGCGCCGCACCGGCCCGACCGGTTCAGGAGCCGGTCACGCACGCCCGGACAACGACGTCGAGCGGCACGGCACGGCGCACGTGACCCAGATAACCGGTCGTCGTCGTGGCCATGAACAGCGAGTTCAGGATCGCCTCCTCGACGGCGTCCTGCACAGCGGCGAAGACCGGGCCGAGCGCCGAGTCGGGTACGGACGCACTCGCCCGCGTGGCGAAGGCGATCGCGTAGTCGCCGCTGGTCCCGGCGAAGTCGGCGCCAGTCCTGCCCATCGCGAACACGGCCCTCCTGGCGACCCTGTTCAGCTGCCGGGAATCGAGTCCGCGGTCGATGGCGACGACGATCATGCAGGAGTTCCCGGCGGGCTCGGGCTCTGCCTGATCCGGCCCGGCGATCCGGACGCCGCGCACCGTGAGCGTACCGGAGAAGTTGGGCTGCACGAGCGCGCCGAGCGTGCGGCGCTGCTCACCGGCCAGCCGCACCAGGCGGGAGGCGGTTCCGATCCCGGCCTTGAAGCCGAGCGCGGTGGTCCCGGTTCCGGCTCCGACGGAACCCTCCGCAACTGGCCCGCCGCGCGCGCCCGAGATCGCGGCCAGCACGTGCTGCTCGGTGACGGGCCTGGCCCTGATGTCGGACAGGTACCCGTCGTTCGTCTCGCCGACGACGGGGTTGACCGAGAGCATGCTGGCGTTGCCGGGCCGCCCCAGCATGTACGTCACGAGCGCGTCGGCCACCCGGAAGGCGGACAGCGTCCCGGTCAGCAGCACGGGCGTCTCGATCACCCCGAGCTCGGCCAGCTGGGTCGCGCCGATCAGCTTGCCGTACCCGTTCCCGACGAACAGGCCAGCCGGAAGCTGGCCGCCGGCCCGGTCGACGTCGTCAGGCACGATCGCGGTGACGCCGGTCCGGATGCCGGCGCCGTCGCGCACCGTCGTCTGGCCGACCCTGACCCCGGCCACGTCGGTGATCGCATTGAGCGGCCCGGGTTCGCTGCC
Source organism: Streptosporangiaceae bacterium (assembly GCA_035532775.1). Lineage (GTDB taxonomy): Bacteria > Actinomycetota > Actinomycetes > Streptosporangiales > Streptosporangiaceae > Chersky-822. The sequence goes on along the minus strand of DATKQH010000198.1, from coordinate 80,214 downwards.
GCCCAGGTCGAGGCCGAGGTCCCTCGCCCGCATGCGCCGCTGCGCCATAGCGCCTCCCCGGCTCTAGAAGGCCCGGTAGTCGCGCACCGACATGCGCGGTCCCCGGCGCGGCGGGTGCGTGCCGGTCAGCCCGGCCAGGATGGACGCCCGGTGCCGGTGTCCCTGGTAGGGCGCGAGCAGCGCGAGCATCTCCGCGTCGTCGACGGCACGCCCGGCCAGTGCCCAGCCGACGATCGACGGCAGGTGGTAGTCGCCCACCGAGACGGCGTCGGCGTCGCCGCAAGCCCGCTGCCTGACCTCGGCCGACGTCCACGGCCCGATGCCCGGCAGGGCCTGCAGCCTGCGGTCGGCGTCCGCGGAGGTCAGCCGCACGGCCTCCTCGATCCGGCCGGCGACCCGGGCCGCAGCGGCGATCGTCCGCGCCCTGACCGCCTCGACGCCCGCCCGGTGCCACTCCCAGGACGGGATGGACGCCCAGGTGACTGGCGCGGGCGGCACCCGCATCCCGGCTGGCGCAGGACCGGGCGCCGGATCGCCGAAGCGCCGGAGCAGCAGCCGCCAGGCCCTGGTTACTTCCATGCCGACCACCTTCTGCTCGAGCACCGCCGGCACCAGGGCCTCGAAGATCAGCCCCGACCGGCCGATCCTGACCGCCGCGTGCCGCCTGACCACCTCGCGCAGGACCGGGTGCGCGGGAACGAAGTCCTCCGGCCGGTCGTCGGCGCCGAGCAGGCCGGGCAGCGCGTCGAGCAGCCAGGAAGCACCCGGACCCCACGCGGTCGCGTGCACTGCGGTCACCCCGGCGGTCTGCGCGGTGATCCGGATCGTGCCCGGCCCGTCCGGGGTGCGGCAGGCCCGCCAGATCGCGCCGGCCTCGTCGGTGACGAACGCGGGGTCGCCGTCGCCACGGCGGTGCACGAACAGCACGCCCCTGACATCCACGGCGAACGGTGCCAGCCACTGACGCTCCATGGCCCGTTCCATCGCCGCCGCCGGTGACTAGATGGCGCGGCGCGAGCAGGCCGCCGCCGCGCGCGGAGCCAGCCGGTCAGGCATCGCTGGAGAACCTGATCGCGGTCCCGTCGAGCCGGACGCCGGGCCAGACGCGCAGGCCGCGCTGGAGTTCGTTGCCGCCGCCGATCTCGGCGCCGGCGCCGATGACGACGCCGTTCAGCACCGCGCCCGCGCCGATCCTGGCACCCGCTCCGATGACGCTCGCCATCACGCTGGCGTCGGCACCGATGGTCACACCGTCGAAGAGCACCGAGCTGTCGACGGCGGCCCTGGCCCCGACGACGCAGCCGGCCCCGACCGCCGTCCCGCCGGACAGTTCCGCCGACGGGTCGGCGCTGGCGCCGGGCAGCAGCAGCGCCTCGCCGGTGTCACCCGGCAGCGCGGGCGAGGCGAGCTCGCCGAGCACCAGGTCGCAGGAGCCGCGCACGAAGGCCTCGGGCGTGCCGACGTCGAGCCAGTAGGCCGACTCCAGGTAGCCCATGACGGTCTCGCCCCCTTCGATCAGGCCGGGGAAGGTCTCCCGCTCCACCGACAGCACCCGCCCGCCCGGCATCGCGTCGATGAACCGCCTGGTGAAGACGTAGCAGCCAGCGTTGATCTGGCTGGTGACCGGATGCGGGGTCTTCTCGAGGAATGCGGTCACCCGGCCGTCGAAGTCGGTCGGCACGCAGCCGAACCGCGCCGGGTCAGGTACCTCCACGAGGTGCAGCGTGACCGCGGCATCTGCCTTGCGGTGCAGGTCGAGCTGCGCGCCAAGGTCGTGACCGGAGAGCACGTCGCCGTTGAGCACCACGACCGGGTCTTCGGGACCGCTGAGCAGGCTGTCGGCCGCGTTGCGAATGCCGCCCCCGGTGCCGAGCGGCTCGTCCTCGTGGACATAGACGATCCCCAGCCCGTACTCCGCGCCGTCCCCGAATACCTCGGCGAACATCTCGGACCGGTAGGCGGTAGCCATCACGATCCTGGTCACGCCGGCCAATGATGCCCTGGCCAGCTGATGGGCGAGGAACGGGACGCCTGCCGTCGGCAGCAGCGGCTTGGGCGTCCCGATCGTCAGCGGGCGCAGCCTGGTGCCCTGGCCGCCGACGAGCAGAATGGCTTCTAGATGCCTGCCCGGTGAATGGTGCCCCTGCCCGGCCGGTTCCTGGCTATCGACATCGCTTGGCATGGACTGCGAGATTACCCTTGTCCGGCCGATGCGGCGCGCTCATAGCACGCCATGTGCGCCTGCGCCGATACCGCCCAGGTGAATTCGAGTGACCTGGCGTAGCCGGCATTGCCGAGCGCTTCGCGCTGAGCGCCGTCGTCGATCAGGCCGCGCAGCGCCGTCTTGATGCTCTCGGCGTCGGGCTCGGTGTAGGCGACGGCGTCACCGCCGACCTCGGGAAGTGAGGTGCGGTGCGTCGTCAGCACCGGTGCTCCGCAGGCCATCGCCTCGAGCACTGGCAGGCCGAAGCCTTCGCCGGTGCTCGGGAAGGCGACGACAAGCGCTCCGCCGAAGAACCCCGGCAGGTCGGTGAAGTGCAGGTAGCCGGGCCGTACCAGGCGCAGGTGCGCCGGAACGGCAGCCACTGCCTCGTCCACCTCGTCGCTCCAGCCGGTGCCCCCGGCCAGCACCAGCGCAGGCGGCTCGGCCAGGTCAGCGACGGCCGCCGCCCATCCTTCGATCAGCGCGGGCACGTTCTTGCGGGGCTCGAGCGTACCGAGGTAGGCCACATACGGCCGGCCGTGCAGGCCGAGCCGGGCGGCGACTCGCTCAAGCTGCGCCTGGCTCGGGCGGTTGAACAGGGTGTGGTCGACGCCGTGATAGGCCACGTCGATCTTGGTCGAATCGGCCTCGAGTACCCGCACCACCTCGTCGCGGGTGGCCTTGGACGGCACGATCAGCCGGGTCGCGCGGCGCGCCGAGGTCTTGATCGCAGCCTTGTAGAAGGTCGCCGTGACCGGGCTGTGCGTGTCGGGGGCCGTAAAGAACGCGAGGTCGTGAATGGTCACGACTGTCGGAAGCCCGGGCCGCAGCGGCATCGAGTAGTGCGGCGAGTGAATGACGTCAGCCTCGACCTGAGTCGCTACCAGCGGCAGGCCGCTCTGCTCCCACGCCAGCCTGGCGGGGCGATGCGCGATCGCCGGCGGGCCGGGAACTATCCGCGCGCCCGGAAGCAGCCTGCCGTAACGTTCCTCGTCGGCGCGCTGGCAGGCCAGCGCAAGATCCGCCCCAGCCTCGGCTAGCGCCTGGACCAGTCCGTCGACGTAGCGGCCGAGCGCGCCGCGGTCAGCGGGAACGCAGGTCGCGTCGACGAGCACTCGGGGACCCACTGCGCGTCAGGCTCCTCTCTGAAGGCGCTTTTTTGGACATCCGGGAACTGCCACAGTGAAGTCTGCGCTCTTGTATGTCCCCGCAGCACCGAGCCTACGCCCTTGAAGGCCGCGGCGTGGCACGGCAAGCGCGGCCTTTGCCGCCTTCTGCACCGCCTGGCCTGCCGCGGTTACGGCAGGTTATCGCCGGCTACGGCGAGTGCGACGCCGAGGGCGACGGCGCCGGTGACGATGGCGGCGAGGTCGACGGAGCTGGCGACGGCGAGCCCGCCTTCTTCGCCCCTGACTCGCTCTTCACAGCTGCGGCGGCACTCCTGGCCTGGTCAAGCGCGGTCTTCATCTGGAGAATGTCCTGGTAGTACAGGTCGAGCCGGCCTTCCCGCAGGGCGGCCTGGGCCTTGTTGTAGTCGTTCTCCGCCTGCGCGAGCAGCCGCAGCACCTGGGCGCTGACGTGCCCGCCCGTGCCGCCGGTGCCAGTACCGCCCGGCACCTGCCCGGCGCTGCCGAATACCTGGGCAAGCGCCTGCGTCAGGGTGTCGCCGAAACCGACCTGGCCGCCCGTGGCGCCGCCGTAGTAGTAGAACGTGAAGAACTTCTTCAGCTGTGGATACGACCCGCTGTTGGTGGCGGAGGAGGCCGAAACGTAGACCGGCTCGACCGAGAGCAGGCTGCCGCCGAGCGGCACGGTGACCAGGTTGCCCAGGGTGACTTTTGATCCGCCGCGCCTGAGCAGCGAAAGCTGCTCGGAAGCGGCCGGGAAACTCTCGAAGTTGCTCTGTACCTGCTGCGGTCCGGGGATCGCGGTGTCCTGCGGCAGTTGCAGGATCGTGATGTGCCCGTACGTCGGGCTCGACGGGTTGCTGTCCACTGCCATGTAGGCGGCCAGGTTCTGCCTGTTCTTCGGCGTGAACAGCGTGGTCAGCGAGAACTCCGGCGCGGGCGCCCCCGGCATGGCGAGCGTCATGTAGTACGGCGGCTGGCTGATCTTGATCATCCCTGCGGCAGCCGGGTCGTCGGGGATGGCCCAGAAGTTCTGGCCGCCGTAGAACGACGCCGGATCCTGCACGTGGAACTGGGAGAGGATCTGGCGCTGGGCATCGAACAGCACTTCCGGGTAGCGCAGGTGCGGCATCAGCTCTGACGGGATCTGGCTGGTGGGCGAGATCAGGCCCGGGAACGACTTCTTCCACGCCTGCAGGATGGGGCTCGCCTTGCCCCACTGGTACAGGTGGACCGCGCCGGTGTAGGCGTTCACGGTTGCCTTGACCGAGTTGCGAATGTAGTTGACCTGACCGCTCGGCCCGGTCGCCAGGCCACCTGGGCTGTAAGTGTTGGAGGTGGCCTGGTCGAGGCTGGTTCGCTTGGAGTAGGGGTAGTCGTTCGTGGTCGTATAGCCGTCGACGACCCACAGGATCTGGCCGCCGACGACGACCGGGTACGGGTCACCGTCGAGCGTGAGGAATGGCGCGACTTTCTGGACCCTGGCCAGCGGATCCCTGACGTACAGGATCTTCGAGTTGGAGTCGATCGCGCTGGACAGCAAGATGTTCAGCTCGCGGAACTTCACGGCGAACAGCAGCCGGTCGCCGAACGAGCCGACCGGCACGCCGCCGCCGCCGTGGTAGACGTTGTTCTGCTGGCCTCCGCTGCTCTCGTTCGGGTAGTCAAGCTCCGGCTGGCGGCCGCCGACGATGACGTAGCCGGCTCCCTCGTGGCCGAAGTACACCCGCGGCTGGGTGAGGTCGAGCTGGCCGGTCGGCGGGATGTTGCCCTCGATGAAGTTCGGGTTGCCGTTGGGCTGGGTCTGCGCCGCGGTAGCGGCGACGAACCCGTATCCGTGCGTGTAGATCAGGTGCGTGTTGACCCAGTTGACCTGGCCCGCCGGGGGCCCGGCCATGTCCCTGACGCCCACCACGGTGTCCTGCGGAACCGGATTCGAGCCGAATATGTACCTGTCCATCGCGAGCACGCCGGCGAACTGGTAGTAGCCCTTCACCTGCTGCAGTTGCTGGAAGGCGGTGGAGGAGACGTCCGGGTCCTGGAGCCTGAAGTCGGGCACCGCGGCCGCTTCCTTGGCGAGCACGCCGCGCGTCTGGGTGGCCGAGGCGGGGTAAGGGATCACCCGCGCGCCGGCCACGCCATACGCGGTCCTGGTGCTGCCGATCTCGCGCGCGATGTAGGGCCGCTCCTTGACCTGCTGGTTCGGTTGGACGACGAACTGCTGGATGATGAACGGGTACACCCCGCCGATCAGCACGGCGGACAGTACGAGCAGGCCGAAGCCGATGGCCGGGAGCAGCGAGCTCCGCCGGACCGCGCCGGCCAGCAAGAGGACGGCGCAGATCACGGCGATCACGGTGAGCACGGTCTTGGCCGGCAGCACGGCATGCACGTCGGTATAGGACGCGCCGGTCTGCACGACCCCGCGCTGGCTGAAATTGATCCCGTACCGGTCCACCCAGTAGGCGGCCGCCTTGAGCGCGACGAAGATTCCGGCCAGCACGAAGAGCTGCGACCTGGCGCCCCTGGACGGATGCGCGCGCCTGGCCAGCTTCAGTCCCCCGTACAGCACGTGCACGGCGGCGGCCAGGATCAGCGACAGCAGAACGGCGGCGAACAGGAAGGACAAGGCCATCCGCAGGAACGGATAGACGAAGACGAAGAACGAGATATCCAGGCGGAACTGCGGGTCCTTCTGGCCGAACGGCACCCGGTTGATGAACAGCAGCCAGGTCTGCCAGTTACTCGCCGCGGCCAGGCCGGTAATCAGCGCGATCAGCCCGAGCAGCACCACCATCACGCCGCGCCGGTGCGGATCGATCGCCTGCCGGTAGGCTTCCACGCCCTGATGGTCGGCTCCGCCGGGCACCACATCCGGGCGCAGCCGGTAAGCCAGCCAGATGTTCGCGCCGACGACCACGGTCATGAACAGCCCGGTGATCGCGAACAGCAGCCACTTGGTGCTGTAGGTCGTGGCAAACACCCTGGTCTGGTGCACCGACCGGTACCACAGGAAGTCCGTCCAGATCCCGGCGATGATCGCGATCAGGATCGCCAAGGCCACGACGATGATGACGGTCGGAACGACGAATTTCGGCCATCGGGGCAGCACAACCGGCCGGCCGCCGCCCGACTGATGCGGGCCGGGGACTCTGAAGGTCACCGCTCTTCCCTTCGACGGCCTGAGGCACGTGACGCATGGCTGCCGACCTCGTAGCTGGCGACCCGGTTGATGGCGACCCGGTCGCTGCCGACACGCTAGCGGCGGTACACGCCGACAGGTAGTTCCTGATTCCTTGACGGCAACTTACCGGCAAGGAAGCTAGCTCCTGCAGCTATCCCCGCCTAATAGCACTGCCAGTCCCTTTCTGGCTGGCTAGCCGGGCAGGCGGCCAGCCGGTCGGCACCCGCGACCCGGGGCGCGAATCCGCTAGCAGGAGGGCACTGGCTGGCCCGCCTTCAGCGCGTCGAGCGCGGCGATCGCCCCGGGCAGCGTGCTGACCTTGACTACGCGCAGGCCCGGCGGCACTGCACCGGCGGTGTCCTGGCAGTTGTCCGCTGGGGCAAGGAAGACAGTGGCACCGGCGGCACGGGCCGCGGCCATCTTCTGCTGGATCCCGCCGATGGGGTCGACCGTACCGCCGACCTCGATCTCGCCGGTGCCCGCGATGAACTTTCCGGCGGTCAGGTTGGCTGGCGTCAGCTTGTCGATGATCGCGAGCGCGAACATCATGCCGGCGCTCGGGCCGCCGATGTTGCCGATGTTGATCTTCACCGTGAAGGGGAACTTGAACGACTCGACGACGTTGACGCCGATGACAGGCTGGCCCTGGTAGCTCGCAGTCGTGAGCGAGATGTTGCGGGTCGTGCTACCTCGCCTGATGGTCAGCTCGACCCGCTTGCCGACCGGTCGCGCCCTGATCATGGTGGACGCGCTCGCGCGGCAGGTCACGGGCTTGCCGTCGACTGCCGTGATCACGTCTCCGCGCCGAAGGCGCCCGGCGGCGGGCAGCCCGCTGATCGTGCTGCTGATCGTGTCGACGGTCGTGAACTTGATGCCAAGCTGGCAGAGCGCGGCCGCCTCGGCGGTCTGCTGGGAGTTCGCCATCTGCTCGGAGTCCTGCTTGACCACCTGCTGCTGCGTCTGGCCGGGCGGGAAGAGCTCCTGCTGCGGGACGACCGCCTCGTGCGGACTGAGCCAGGCCTGCAGCGCGGCGAAGATGTTGAACGGCGGGCTGGCTCCCGGCCCGCCGATGTAGGACACCGTGACCATGTTGAGGTGGCCGGCTGCGGTGTACGTCCGATGGCCGGAGATCTGGACCACGGGCTTGCCGTTCAGCGGGCCCAGCGTGTTGTACGTCGGGCCGGGGATCAGCGCGACGTAGGGCACCGGCACCACGAACACGACGACGAGGCAGGCGAGAACTCCGATTCCAGCGATCAGGAGCGTAATCGCACGACGTGACATGCCGGCAAGGTTACGCGCTGTTGACCCATTCGCTGTCGCCGCTAGTGAACCTCTGGTGCTTCCAGATCGGCACGGTCGCCTTCAGGTCGTCGATCAGCACGCGGCAGGCTTCGAACGCGGTGTCCCGGTGAGCGCTGGAGACCCCGACCACCACGGCCAGGTCGCCGATGGCCAGGTCACCGATCCGGTGGACCGCCGCGATGGCATGCACATCGAACCGTGCGGCGACCTTCTCAACGACCTCGCGCAACTGGTCGGCAGCGGACGGATGGGCCGAATAGGACAGCTCGGTCACGGACTTGCCGTGATCATGATCACGGACCGCCCCCGCGAAGACCGCGATGCCGCCCGCCGCCGGATCGGTGATAGCGGCGTAGACCTCGTCGACGGAAAGGGGCTCCTCGCGCAGTTCGGCGAGCCGGATGACGTTCACCTGGCCACGCTACATCGGCCCGGTCAGGTCTCACGACGGCGCTTGCGCACCTGGCGGACGATCGCCGCGGTACCGATGACCGCGACCGTGGCTCCGGCAGCCGTGATCGTCGCGTCCTTCTTGGCCAGGCGCCGGCCGGCGACCGCGTGGTGACCCGCTCGCTGGGCGAGCAGCACCTGGAGGGCCTCGGTATTGGTGACGGTCGGGCGCCAGCCAGCATCGCGCAGCGCCTTGCCGTCGACGACCCACGGATAGACGACATAGTGCAGGTCAGAGACCGGTGCCGGGGTGATGCCCGCCCGGTGCAGCCGCTGCGCTGTGGCGAATGTCACGCCGGCCGGAAGCTCGATCCGGCGCAGGCCAGACAGTTCCTCGACCTGGTCCTGTTCCAGCCATCCGGTCGAGCCCACGGCGAAAGCGCCGCTCACCTCCCCTGCCGCGGCCAGCTCGATCGCCGATAGCAGGTCAGCCACGTGGCAGAACTGCCAGCGCGGGGCGCAGCCCTTCACCGCCAGCAGGCGCGGCGCCTCGAAGTGCCTCGTGATCAGCGTGTCGATACCCTCGCCGACCAGGGCCGCCGGACGCACGACGGTGATCGCCATGCCGGGGTTGGTCCGCGGCGAGCGCTCGGCCAGCTGCTCGATTTCCATGAAGTCGCCGACCACGCTGCCGTCAGGCTCGGCGTTGAGCGGCGCCCCCTCGTCGATGGGCACGGGATTGTCGGGGCTCGCCCCGTACACCATCGCGCTGGTGATGAGCACCACCCGGCCGACGCCACCAGCCGCCGCCGCGGTCAGCACCGTCTGGGCGCCGCGCACGTTGAAGGCGCGCCTGGCCTTCGGATCCGAATCCGCGGCGAGGTCCAGGTCGGTGTGCACGATCACGTCGATGCCGGCCAGCCGGCCGGCCAGTGCCGGGTCGCGGATGTCGACCACCCGCCAGATGACGCCGCTCAGGTCGCCGCGGTGATCATCGATGGCGATGACCCGGCTGAACCGGTCGGACTGCGCCAGCCTGGCGGTCAGCGCGAGCCCGAGGTCGTGCGCTGCGCCGGTGACGGCGACGGCCGGCAGGTCCTCGCGCGGCACCGCAGCCTGCCCTTGCTCGGCCGGGTGCGACTGGCCAGCGGCCCGCCGGCGGGGGGTCCTGCGCCCGCCGGCATCGCTCCGCCCTTGGCGAACCTTGGCAACTCGGTCGCTCACCGCGAAGCGCTCCTGGGATAACTTGGCGAATGTGACACTTCTATCCTGCCTGAGAGACGATGGCGATGAGTGAGCCTCCCTTCGGCTTCGGCCTGCCAGGACAACCTGGAGATGATCCGGAGCGCGGGCCGACCGGCCCGCTCGGGGACCCGCAGCAGTTCGCCGAGGCGCTGCGGCAGTTCGCCGACCTGATGTCGTACCAGGGCGGCCCGGTCAACTGGGACCTGGCGAAGAACACCGCGCGCCAGACCATCGTGGCCAAGGGGGACCCGAGCGTCTTCGACAACCAGCGCACGGCTGTCGTCGACGCCGTCAGGCTGGCCGACCTGTGGCTCGAGGATGCGACCTCGCTGCCGAGCGGCATCCGCTCGATCCAGGCGTGGAGCCGCTCGGAGTGGGTGGAAGCCACGATGCCGGTCTGGCAGACGCTCTGCCAGCCCATCGCCGAGCGTGCCGTCGACACGATGGGCGGCCTGCTCACAGTCAGCGACGAGGACCTGAACGACCTTCCGCCCGAGATGCGGTCGGCCATGGGCGAGCTGACCGGCGGCGGCGCCGGCGCGCTCGGCGGCCTCGGGGCGCTCGGCGGCCTCGGCGAGATGATGCGCCGGATCGGCGGGATGATGGTCGGCGGCCAGGCGGGCGCCGCCGTGGGAACGCTGGCCGAGGAGATCATCAGCTCGAGCGATATCGGGCTGCCGATCGGCCCCGAGGGGGTAGCAGCGCTGCTGCCCGCCGGGGTCGAGGCGTTCGGCTCGGGCCTTTCGGTCGGCGAGGAGGAAGTCAGGCTCTTCGTGGCGATGCGCGAGGCGGCCCATCATCGCCTGTTCAGCCATGTTCCCTGGCTGCGAGCGCGGCTGCTGGGCGCCGTCGAGGACTATGCCCGCGGCATCAAGGTGGATGCCGATTCGCTGCGGAACGTCATGGAGCAGATCGATCCGGCCAGCATCGATCCGGCCAACCCCGAAGCGCTCAAGGATGCGCTCTCCGGCGCGGCCACGTTCCACCCCGAGGACACCGAGGAGCAGAAGGCCGCGCTCGCGCGGCTGGAGACGCTGCTGGCCCTGGTTGAGGGGTGGGTCGCCACCGTCGTGGCGGACGCGACGCGCAACCGGCTGCCCGAGGCCGACGCGCTCGCCGAGGCGATCAGGCGGCGGCGGGCAACGGGCGGCCCTGCCGAGCGGACCTTCGCGACCCTCGTCGGCCTTGAGCTGAGACCGCGCCGGCTGCGCGAGGCCGCGACCATGTGGCGCGCGCTGACCGACGCGCGCGGTGTCGGGGGCCGGGACGAGGTGTGGGCACATCCGGACTTGCTGCCGACGGCTGAGGATCTCGATGACCCCGAGGGATTCGTTCGCGGCCGTCCGGAGCTTGACCTGTCGGGCCTGACCGACGAAGCCGCCGCGGACTCGGGCGACAGCGCGGGATCAGGCGGAGAGCCGGAGCCGGGCGGGCAGCCCGGGCCCGGCGGAGAATCGGACACCGGCGGAGAGCCAGGGCCGCGTGGAGAGCCCTGACGTCGGCCCTGGTCATCGCGCCGGAACGAACACGCGAAGCCGAACTGCTGGATATCCACAGCTAGTGGACAGTGATGTCGCAGGTCAGCTGCGGCATGCGCGTTCCGCCGCTGGCGAACTCACCAGTTGTCCCCCAGATATCCACAGGGACACTCCCGGCTCTCCCCACGAATCGCACAGCTGTGTCCACAGGCTGCCGTTGACGACGATCGCGACTCCGGCCTATGTTCCGCGAACCCGGGTCTCCGGCCGCGCCGGCGGCCCCGGAGGCGGGTTAGCTGAAGACTTAGCGTCGCCGACAGCCGAAAAGTCTACGGCTAACCGATATCTCTTCGGCTTGACCGCTGTCACTCCCTGGTGCCGCTGGTCATCGCGTGCGCGCAGGCCGCAGACGTCGGCCGCGGGCCAGCCAGATGTCGGACCCTCGTGGCATGCTGCGGCCATGCGACCAGCTCTCAAGTCGGGCTTACTGCCCGTCTGGCGTGACCGAGACACTCTGCAGATCGGAATCGACCCGCGCCGGGCGATTGCCCTGTCCGGGATGGGTCAGGCAGCGTTCCTCATCGGCTTACTCGACGGCAGCCGTGACCGTGACCAGGTCATTGCCGCCGCAGCCGGGCGGGGAATCCCGGTCGAGGCAACCGAGCGGGTACTGACCCTGCTGGCGGCCGGCGGCGCGCTTGACGACTTCCCGGCGAGCACGTTACGGGCTCTCCCGGCACCGCTCCGAGCCAAGCTCGCTGCTGAGCTGGCCACCACGTCGCTCGCCCACCGCGACGGCGACGGCGGAGCCCGATCGCTTGCCAGGCGCAGGGCGGCGATCGTCAGGATCGAGGGCGACCGGCGGATCGGACGGGCCGTGGCCAGGATCCTCAGCTCCTCGGGCATCGGTCAGGTGCAGTTCGGCCAGGCGCTGACTGGCTCTGCCGCCGCCGGCCCGCCAGCGGCCGGAGGCTCTGCGGGTCAGCCGGGTCCCGGAGCATCCGGACCCGGCGGCACAACCCAGGCCAGCCGACCCGCCCAGGCCAGCCGACCCACCCAGGCCAGCCACCTTGACCTGGTCATTCTTGTCGGACGCCAGCAGGGCGAGCTGGCGGCGCAGCTGGCCAGGGACGGGGTTCCGCATCTGGCGGTCATGGCAGGTGAGGCGATCGGAATCGTCGGCCCGCTGGTCGTCCCGGGCAGGACCGCGTGCCTGCGCTGCCTGGACTACGTCCGGGCTGGCAACGATCCGGCCTGGCCGCTCATCCTGGCTCAGATCGGCCGCCGTAGACCTGAGCCGCCCGCATGCGACGCCGTGCTGGCCGCCACGGTAGCGGCACAGGCGGCAGCACAGGCAATGACCGCGATCGAGCAGGCGCCGATCGCGAGCCCGGCCGCCAACGGAACCCTTGAGCTGGTCCTTCCCGACTGGCGCTGGCGGCGCCGGACCTGGCCGCCGCATCCGGCTTGCCCGTGTGCCACGCACACCGTCAGGTAACCGACAATAGAGATCATGAACGATCTGCCACGCCGCGCCGTCACCAGGACGGTGAAGCTTGCCGCGCTGCCGGTCGGCCTCGCGGGTCGTACCGTGCTCGGCATCGGCAAGCGGGTCGGCGGCAGGCCCGCGGAGATCGTCGCCCAGGAGATCCAGCAGCGAACCGCTGAGCAGATCTTCCGGGTACTCGGGGAGCTCAAGGGCGGCGCGCTCAAGCTAGGACAGGCCTTGTCTATCTTCGAGGCCGCGCTGCCGCCTGAGCTCGCCGGACCTTACCGGGCGACGCTGACCAAGCTGCAGGACTCGGCGCCGCCACTCCCCGCGAGCACCGTGCACAAGGTGCTGGCCGCGGATCTTGGCGACGACTGGCGGGAGAAGTTCGCCGAATTCGATGACCACCCGGCCGCGGCGGCGTCGATCGGCCAGGTGCACAAGGCCGTCTGGCACGACGGGCGCCAGGTGGCGGTCAAGATCCAGTACCCGGGCGCCGGAAAGGCGCTGGCCAGTGACTTCGCCCAGATCAGCCGGGTAGGCAGGCTGTTCGGTGTGCTGATGCCTGGCCTCGATGTCAAGCCGCTGCTCGACGAGCTGCGGGCCAGGGTCGTCGAGGAGCTGGACTACCGGCTGGAGGCCGTTTCACAGGATGCGTTCGCTGACGCGTTCGCGGGCGATCCCGATATCTTCGTGCCGCGGACCGTGGCGGCCACCGACCATGTCCTGGTCAGCGAGTGGATGGACGGTACCCCGCTGGCCAGGATCATCGCCGAGGGAACGCAGGACCAGCGGGACCGGGCCGGCCTGCTCCTGGTCAGACTGCAGTTCTCCAGCCCGGCCAGAGCCGGGCTGCTGCACGCCGACCCGCACCCTGGGAACTTCCGCCTGCTGGACGATGGCAGGCTCGGAGTACTCGATTTCGGTGCGGTGGACCGGCTGCCCGACGGGCTGCCGCCGCTGTTCGGACGGCTGCTGTGGCTCGTGCACACCGACGGCGACATCGCCGTCGCGGAGGCTGACCTGCGCGAGCATGGCTTCCTGCGGCCGGATGTCAGCATCGACATGGAGGCGCTGCGGACCTTCCTGGCCCCGCTGGCAGACCCGTCCCGGCACGAGTCGTTCAAGTTCAGCAGGGAATGGATGCGCGGCGAGGCAGCCAGGGTCACCGACCTGCGCGGCGCCAGCGTGGCCAGGCAGCTCAACCTGCCCCCCTCGTACATCCTCATTCACCGGGTGTCGACGGCCGGCATCGGCGTGCTATGCCAGCTCGAGGCTCAGGGCGAGTTCCGCTCCGAGGTACTGCGCTGGATGCCGGGCTACGGCCCCGATGACCTGGATGACGTCGGGGCGGCCGGCGATCAGGGACCCGACGCCATCGGCCTGGCCAGAGAACCAGCCGGCTAGCACCGACTCACCGGCCGGACTCGGCGCGACCAGGATCGTGGTGAGTTGACGTGCCCTGGCGCGGTCAACCCACCACGATCATGACGCAGCCTTCAGGCGGCCACGTCGTTCTTACGTGGCCTGCCGCGCCCGCGCTTGCGGGGCACGATCTCGCCGCGGATGAACAGTTCTCCTCCCCACACTCCCCACGGCTCTCTGCGCTCGACGGCGCCGGCCAGGCACGCGGGCCGGACCGGGCAGTCGCTGCACAGCGACTTGGCAAGCTCAACGTCGTCGGGTGACTCGGCGAAGAACAGATCAGGGTCGCCGGCGCACGGCAGCGCCCGTCCCATCACCGTTCCGGTCAGGTCGGCCGGGTTCGCCATTACGGCGACCGACACGGGCCCGCTGACCGCGGTCACCCGCACCAATTCCGCCTCGGCCGCCGCTCGGTCCTCAATGACCGCGGCGGTTCCTGGCAGGTACATCGGTGTCATCCCCTCTCATCTGCTGGTCGCAGCGTCTCCGTCTGGACTGCTTCGTCTGGACTGACAAACGTTGGCCTCGCATGACTAAGGCCGCGGACCCGATGCTCTGGGTCCGCGGCCTTTGGGGATCTTGGCCGGTCTGGCTAGACCGGATCCCTCGCCGGATGCGGACCCATTGCACCACCACCAGCGGCGGCGACACGGGTCGTGTGGGCGTACTTCTGGCTGGTGCGCTGCTGCCGGGCAGAGTTCGCCTGGCCAGCCGCGTGGGTGGCGCTCCCGAAGAAGACGGATTCCGGGCTCGCCTGCGGGCGCGGGCGCGCGAGGTCCACGTCAGCAGCCGCTGTGCGAGCGGCCGCCGTCTCGAGGAGACGCACACGAGGAACGGCCGCGCAGCCACCGAAGAGCAAGGCACCCCTGCGGGACCGCGCACGCTCTGGCATTGCGGCTTCGGCCGGTGAGATAAGGCTCAGCATTCCGGGCACCTCCTTCTTCTTTGCAGCATCGCTTGACCGCCTGGCGTGAGAGAACTTACTCAGACCCTAAACAGCCCACCATCAGCCAGGCAACTCTTTTTCCGAGCACAGATCCAGACGTTATCGAAAGGCAACAGTCCTGCTCAGGACACGGTGCGGATCAGGCCCTCCTGGACCACGGAGACTACGAGCTCGCCGCCGGAGGTGAACAGCTCGCCGCGAGCCAGCCCGCGGGCGCCCGCGGCGACCGGCGACTCCTGCGTGTACAGCAGCCACTGGTCGGCCCGGAACGGGCGGTGGAACCACATCGCGTGGTCCAGGCTCGAGCCGACGGTCTTGCCATCGGCCCAGGACAGCCCGTTGGCGAGCAGCACTGAGTCGAGCAGTGTCATGTCCGAGGCGTAGGTCAGGATGCACACGTGCAGCAGCGGGTCGTCGGGCAGTTCGCCGTCGGCGCGCACCCAGGCCATGCTGTGCGTGACCCGCAGCGACGGATCGCTCACCGCCTCGATCGACAGCGGCCCCAGGTGCCGGATGTCGATCGGATTGCTCGCCGAGTACTCGCCGGCGGCCTCGCCGAACAATTCTTCCATCCGCTCGGCAGCGGACGGCACCGACTCCGGCGGCGGGACGTCGGGCATCGGGCGCTGGTGCAGGACGCCGGCCTCCGGATGGTGGAAGGACGCGGACAGCGTGAAGATCGTCTTGCCGTGCTGGACGGCTGAGACCCGCCGGGTTGTGAACGACCGGCCGTCCCTGACCCGGTCCACCAGGTAGATCAGCGGGACCGTCGGATCTCCCGGCCGGATGAAATAGGCGTGCAGGGAGTGCACCGGGCGCTCTTCCGGAACTGTCCGGCCTGCCGCGACCAGCGCCTGGCCGGCCACCTGCCCGCCGAAGACCCGCTGCCGCCGCTCGTTCTCCGGGCTGCGGCCGCGGAAGATATCGAGCTCGATCTGCTCGAGGTCCAGCAGTTCCACCACGGCATCCAGGGCCTTGCTCATCGCCGCCGCGCCTCCCTCACTCTGCGTCCCGCGCGTACTCCGCGCCCCGCGCGCACTGGGCCCATTACTGCGGCACCGTACCGGTCCGGCGTGACAGCTTCGACGTCAGGGAACGCGGCAGGGCAGGCCCGCGCAGCTCGTCGAGGAACCTCGACGGCTTCCTGGTCCGCCGGCCACCCGGAGCCCTGGCCAGCGACCAGGACAGGAACAGCCGCTGCCTGGCCCTGGTGATCCCCACGTACAGCAGCCGCCGCTCCTCCTCGATCGCCTCGGCCGACTGCGCGTAGACGATCGGCACCGCGCCGTCGGTCAGGCACGGCAGGAAGACCACGTCCCACTCAAGGCCCTTGGCGGCATGCAGGGAGGCGAGCGTCACCCCGCCCGGATCGGGCGCGTGCCCGAGCGCGCTGCGCAGCTCGAGTTCGGCCGCGAGGTCAGCCAGCGACGCCTGCGGCGCGGCGGCGAAGAAGTCAGCCGCCAGCTGGGCCAGCGTGTCGAGGGACTCCCAGCGCTCCCGCGCCTTGCCCCGGCCGCCAGGAGGTTCCCGGCTCAGCCCGAGGCCGGTCAGCACCGGCCGCACCGCGGACGCCGGATCCTCGCCGGCCGAGGCCGACCTGGCCGCCACCCGCAGCAGGTTCACCGCCTGCCTGACCTCGGTCCGGTCGAAGAACCGCTCTGCGCCGCGCAGCTGGAACGGGACCCCGGCCGCGGCCAGCGATTCCTCGTAACGGCTGGTCATCGCGTTGGTCCTGACTAGCACGGCCAGCTGCCTGGCCGGCATTCCCGCGCTGACCAGCTCCGCGGCCTGCCCCGCGACAGCAGCCGCCTCGGCCTGCTCGTCGGCGTACTCGGTCAGCTTCGGCGCCCGACCAGCTGGCCGCTGCGCGACCAGCGCCTGCCCCGGCGAGGCGAACACCCGGTTGGCCAGCGCCACCACCTGCGGTGTCGAGCGGTAGTTGCGGACCAGGCGGATCACCGTCGCGCCGGGATACTGCAGCGCGAACCGGGTCAGGTACGCGGGCGTCGCGCCGGTGAACGAGTAGATCGTCTGCCGCGGGTCACCGACCACGCAGACGTCGTCGCGGTCGCCGGCCCACTGGTCGAGCAGCAGCTTCTGCAGCGGGTTGACGTCCTGGTACTCATCGACCACGAAGTACCGGTAGCGGTCCCTGACAGCGGCCGCCGCAGCCGGGTGCGCGGCGAGGATAGCCGCGGTGAGCTCCAGCACGGACTCGAAGTCCACCACGTTCCGCTGGCTGCGCAGCTCCTCGTAGCCGGCGTACAGCGCGGCGAGGCTGGCGGGCGCAAGCGGCCCGGCCCGGTCAGCCTTCTCGCAGGCCAGCGGGTAGTCCTCCGGCCGCACCTGGGTCACCTTGGCCCACTCGATCTCGGCCGCGGCGTCACGCAGCTCGGCCAGCTGGAGCCGCATCCGCAGCCGGCGCGCAGCCTCGGCCAGCAGGCCGACCTTCGAATCCAGCACGGCCGGTGCCGGGCCGCCCACCGTCGCCGGCCAGAAGTGAGTCAGCTGACGCAGCGCCGCCGAGTGGAACGTCCTGGCCTGAACCTGCTCGAGGCCCGCGCCGGGAACCGCCATGCTCCCGAGCTGCCTGAGCCTGCCGCGCAGCTCGCCGGCGGCCTTCGTCGTGAAGGTCACGGCGAGCACCCGGTCCGGCCGGACCACGCCGGTGGCGACCGCGTACCCGATCCGGTGCGCGACCGCCCTGGTCTTGCCGGTGCCGGCGCCGGCCAGGACGCAGACCGGCCCGCGGGTCGCCAGAACGACCTCCTGCTGCTCGGGGTCGAGCGCGGCGAGCAGGGCGTCAGGTCCCTGGCTGCCCTCCGGCCCCGCCGCCACGGCGCCGGCCGACTGCACGGCACTGCCTGGCTGCCCTGCGTTCAACCCAATCTCCTCCTCGCGCGCCATCCTGCCGCATGGTGCCGACGTTCGTAGCGATGCGGCCAGATGCCCTGGCAGATGCCCGTCCGGCCCGGTCGGCGCGGGGGTGCATGGGCCGAAAGCTTGAAAAGTCCCACCATCTCATCCGCGTTCCCAGGAAGCACCTCGCAGATGCGGACGTTAGTAGTGTTCAGGTGCGAGAATGGCGGCCAAGGAGGACTAGGGGCATGACCCAGCCACTGACGATGTACACCACGCCATGGTGCGGTTACTGCCGGAGGCTCAAGAGTCAGCTTGCCCGCGAGGGCATCGAGATCACCGAGGTTGACATCGAGCGTGAACCAGATGCCGCCGAGTACGTAATGACGGTCAACGGCGGCTTCCAGACCGTCCCCACGCTGCTGTTCCCCGACGGCAGTACCCTGACGAACCCGTCCGTGCGCGCGATCAGGCAGCGCCTGGAAGAACTGGCTGTGCCGCGATGACCGAATTCAGCGGCAGAACGAAAAGCACCGTGGCCAGTGACCCGCGGCAGGCTGCTCCGAGCACGGCCGAAGCAGCCGTCCTGCCGGTCGCACCCCATGACGACCCTGTGGTGCGCCGGACCAAGGACGGCTGGCGGGTCGGCGGGTCGGACCTGCCCGATCTGACCAGCGCGATGGTCCTCGCCGACCTGATCTCCGCCGAACTCGCGGCGGAGGATGCACCGTCATCGGACGGGCAGGCGGTCGCGTCATCGGACGGGCAGGCGGCCGCCGCGGCCGCCGGCAAGCCTGATCAGGCCAGGGAACCGGCCACGACCGAGACGAGCAGGCTCCGGGCGACGATCAGCCAGCTTGAGCATGCGCTGACCGCGCGGATCAGGGTCGAGCAGGCGATCGGCGTCCTGGCCGAACGGCACCGGATCCAGCCCCGCCAGGCATTCGAGCAGCTCAGGAGCGCCGCACGCAGTCGCGGCCGGCGGGTGATCGACATCGCCAGCGATGTCGTCGCCAGCGCGACCAATCCGCTGCTGCAACTGCCCGACGAGCTGTCGCGACCGCGCTCGTCCGGGCGCCGGGCCCGACAGCCGCGCGGCATGCTCAGCAGCGAGTAGCCAGCCGCCACGCGCTGTCGTACTACTGCCTCGGCGGCGGCAAGTGGCGTGCAGCAAGGTCAGCGGAACTGGCACCGCCTACTTAGAGCGGCACCTGGAAGGCCAATCCGGCCGGCGGGCTGAACCCGACCTTCTGGGCGGCCTCGCTCATCGTGACCCGCGGCGGGGTCTCGAACTCGATCAGCCTCTACTTCTGGGACCAGCCGCTCACCAGCTGGGTGAACGATGTCATCACCAAGGCCACCGGCACGGTCAGCTCGGCCCCGGCCCTGGTCTTCCGCACGGCCAACCCGCCCGGCCGGGACGACCTGATCTTCCAGGGCACCGGCAACACGCTGTGGTACTACGACGCGCCCAGGCCGAAGCTGACCAGTCAGGTCCCGAACTTCAGCGGATCGATGATCGCCGGAGGCGGCACCACGTTCGGCGGCTAGCCGCTCCGCCAACCAGGCTTCTCGCGGTCAGTTACGGCTGATTGACGGATCGTAACGGCGGGTAGACATCGCGTCGGGGGCCGCGCCGCGGTCCGGGACGAGGGCCTGAATGTGGACGACGGGGATGACCCCGGCCGCCTGCTGATCATCGGCGGAGCCGAGGACAAATGCTGCGGTGCCGGGGTTCTCGAGCGCTTCGCCGAGATGTGCGGCGGCGGCAGGGCGCGGATCGTCGTGATCACCACGGCCACCGGCAGGCCTGGTCAGGTGCTCGCCGAGTACGAGCAGGTGTTCCGCAAGCTCGGCGTCCGGCACGTGCAGGAACTGCCGATCAGCGGACGGGCCGACGCGGACGGCCCGGCGGCCGCTGCCGCCCTGGACGGCGCCACCGGGGTCTTCCTCAGCGGCGGCGACCAGTCCAGGCTCCAGACCCTGGTCGGCTCGCGGATCAACGACCAGCTCAGTCAGCGGCTGGCCGACGGCCTGGTCGTGGCGGGCACCAGCGCGGGAGCCACCGCCCTCGGCCGGACCATGATTCTCGGCGGTAACGGCGCCGAGGTCGCGACGGCCGCCGTCCGGACAGCGCCCGGCCTCGGCCTGATGCCCAGGATGCTGATCGACATGCACTTCGGTGAGCGCGGCAGGCTCCCCCGGCTGCTCAGCGCCGTCGCGCTCGAACCAGACCGGCTCGGCGTCGGCATCGACGAGAACACCGCGATCTGCGTCCGCAAGGACCGATTCGAGGTGCTCGGCACCGGCGTCGTCAGCGTCGTCGACGCAGAACGTGCCACGGTCGTGCACGCCGCCCCGGACAGTGACCCGATCACGCTGTTCGACGTGCGGCTGCATCTGCTGCCGGCCGGATGCGTGTTCGACCTCGCCGGCCGTGCGCCGGCCATCGGCCCCGCCCATGCGCGTTACTGAGCCTGCGGACACCAGGCGGCTACCACGGTGACACTCATCTGAAGGAGCTTGTTGTGCGGCTGGAATACGTGCGCCACCTCAGCGGCCCGAATGTCTTCACCACAGCGCCGGTCAGCATCGCGCGGGTCGAACTCGACGACCTGACGTGCCGGGAGACCACGGACTACCCCGGCTTCGCCGAGCGTCTGACCCTGGCCCTGCCTGGCCTGCGCGATCACCGCTGCGCGGCGGGCCGGCCTGGAGGGTTCACCGATGCGATGACCAGGGGCACGTACTTCGGCCATGTCGCCGAGCACGTCGCGCTCGAGCTGTCCGGTCTGGCCGGACGGGAGGTCCACCTCGGCCGCACGATGTGGGCAGGCGCCGACGGCCGCTACGACGTGATGACGGAGTGCCCGCAGGACGAGCCGGAGGACTCCGCGGTCCCCTCCGAGCTGTACCAGCTCGCGATCACGGTGGTGCACGACCTGCTCGCGAAACGACGGCCAGACTTCACCGGCCACCTCGACGCGATCGCCCGGACGGTCGAACGTGAGCACCTCGGCCCGAGCACTGCCGCCATCGCCGAGGCCGCCCGACGCCGGGGCATTCCGGTCCGCCGGGTCGGCGGCCTGTCGTTGCTGCGGCTCGGCTACGGCTGCCACCGGCGGCTGGTCAGCGCGGCGATGACCGAGCAGACGTCGGCCATCGGAGTGGACATAGCCGGCGACAAGATGCTGGCCAAGCAGTTCCTGGCGCGGGCCGGCATCCCGGTTCCGAGCGGCATTGTCGCGCGCACGGAAGCGGAGTCGGTCCGGGCCCTCGCCGCGCTCGGCGCGCCCGTGGTGATCAAGCCGCGGAACGGCAACCACGGCCGGTGCGTCACCGTCGGCGTGCGGACCGCGGCCGAGGCCGGCCAGGCATACCGGCGCGCGGCCGCCGGCTCCGGCTCCTGCGAGGTAATCGTCGAGAACTTCGCGCCCGGCACGGACTACCGCGTGCTCGTCGTGGACGGCCGGGTCAGCGCGGCCGCCGAGCTCAGGCCGCCATCGGTGACCGGGGACGGAAGCCGCACGATCGTCGAGCTCATCGATGACCTCAACGCTGACCCGCGCCGGGGTCCCGGGCACTCACGAGCGCTCACCAAGGTCACGGTGGACGACGCGATGCTCGCGCACCTTGCCGTCGGCGGCCTGCGGCCAGGATCGGTGCCGACCCGCGGCCAGCAGGTGAGCCTGCGCAGGAACGGCAACCTGTCGACCGGCGGTACCAGCCAGGACGTCACCGACCGGGTCCACCGCGACGTCGCTGAGCTGTGCCGGCGCGCCACCGCGGTGGCCGGCCTGGACATCTGCGGTATCGACTTGCGGCTCGAGGACATCGGCGCGCCGCTGTTCGGCCCCGGCGTGCGGCAGCCCTGCGCCGTCATCGAGATCAACGCCTGCCCGGGCCTGCGCATGCACCTGGCGCCGGCCGAAGGAGCGGCGCGAGCGGTCGCCGGGGCGATCGTGGACCGGCTCTACCCCGCCGGTGCGATGTCCAGGATCCCGATCGTCACGGTAACCGGCACCAACGGCAAGACAACGACGGTCCGGATGGTCAACCATGTGCTCCGCCAGGCCGGCCTGCGGACCGGGATGTCCTGCACCGACGGCGTCTTCATCGGCGGCCGCTGCGTGCTCGAGGCGGACGCGTCCGGTCCGCGCTCGGCTGAGCTGGTGCTCGACGACACGGCCGTCGAGGCCGCCGTGCTGGAGACCGCCAGGGGCGGGATCATCAGGCGCGGGCTCGGCTACGACCAGGCCGACGTCGCGGTGATCACCAACATCTCGGCTGATCATCTCGGCGCCGACGGCGTCGACATCCTCGACGAGCTGATCAACGTCAAGGCGCTCGTCGCCGAGCAGCTGCGCGGCGGCGGGAGCGTCGTGCTCAACGCGGCTGACCAGGCAGCCGCGGGGATAGCCGACCGGCCTGCGGTGCGGCGGCACGCGCCGGTGATCAGGTATTTCAGCGTCACGCCCGCCAACCCGGTGATCGACCGGCACAAGCGCTCGGGCGGGATCTGCTACGAGGTCTGCGACGGCCAGGTGATCGAGACAGCCGGCGGGCTGCAGCGGACGATCATGAACCTCGCGGAGCTGCCGGGGGCGTTCGACGGCCGGGCACAGCATGTCGTCGCGAACGCGCTCGCCGCCGTTGCCGCCTGCCGGGCCGTCGGCGTGACAGTCAAGGACATCAGGGAGGCGCTCGGCACCTTCACCCCCGCGGCCGTCAATCCGGGCCGCGGCAACGTCTACGCCGTGACCGCCGGGCCGGCCGCGACGGCGGCCGCGGGACCGGTCCTCGTCGACTACGGCCACAACGCGGCCGCGCTCCACGCGACCGGCCAGATGGTGGCATCGGTGTGGGACGGTGAGCCGGTCGCGGCGATCACGCTGCCCGGCGACCGGCGCGATGACCTGGTGACGGAGTCGGCCGAGGCGATCGCTACCTGGTTCGGCACCGTGGTTGTCTACGAGGACACCGATCTGCGCGGGCGCGCATCCGGCGAGATGCGCGAGCTGATCGCGGCGGCGATGCGCACCATCAGGCCCGGTGTGCACGTCACGTTCGCTGACGGCCCCCACGAGGCGCTCCGCGGCGCGGTGGCGCTGGCCGCCGGGGCACCGGTCCTGTTCCTGTACGAGAAGCTGGACCTAGCACAGGCCGCGCTCGACGCGCTCGGAGCGACCCCGTGGCCGGAAGAGGATCTGATGGGGGGCCTCGGCGGCGCCCCGCTCCTCGATGACCTGGCGGCTGAACTCGAGCTGGAAGCGTGCGACGGCGACACGGCCCCCATCCCGACGGTTCAGCGCGGCGCATCCGAGCTCGTTCCGCCTGAAGAACCCGTGTGAACGTGACCGTCAGCACACTCGACATTCGAGCAGAGGGCGATCAGAAGTCGAGTAATCTTCCTATTTCCGGCGGCGCCTGGAGAGGCTAAAGTAAATCAGGCTAGCCCGTGACTGGCTTATCGCGCAGTGCCTGGAATCAACGAAGGCGGTCGCAGGCAAGCGGAATGCCATGCGCTCCAGAGGAAGATGCGTTGAGCGACGACACCACGCCAGCACGAGCCGACGTTAAGCCCGGCGACAAGGTTGCCGGCTACCTGCTGGAAGAGCAGATCGGCCAGGGCGGCATGGCTGTCGTCTACCGCGCCTACGACGAGCGCCTTGACCGCCGGGTTGCTCTCAAGGTGCTGGCGCCGACGCTGGCGGCCGACACGGCGTTCCGGACCAGGTTCATCAGGGAGTCACGCGCTGCCGCAGCGGTCGACCATCCCAACATCATCCCGGTCTACGACGCCGGCGATGCCGGCGGCTGCCTTTTCATCTCCATGCGATACGTCCAGGGCGGCGATGTCCGGGCCCTTCTGGCCGACGGCAGGGCACTGCCACCCGCCCGGGTCTGGAACATTGTCAGCCAGGTGGCCGCAGCTCTGGACGCCGCCCACGCGCATTTCCTCGTTCACCGCGATGTGAAGCCCGCCAACATGCTCCTGGACCGCCCCGGGAAGGTCGATCTGGCGAAAGCCGCCGACGAGAACGTGAGCCAGGCGAACGAGCATGTCTATCTTTCTGATTTCGGAATCAGCAAGCAGACCGTCGCCAGCAACCTGACCTCCACCGGACAGTTCGTCGGCACCCTGGATTACATCGCCCCGGAGCAGATCGAAGGCCAGGGAATTGACGGCCGGGCCGACCAGTACTCGCTGGCCTGCACGGCATTCGAACTCCTCTGCGGAGCGCCCCCGTTCAAGCGGTCGAATGGTTTCGCGCTAATTAATTCGCATTTGTCGGAGAAAGCCCCGCCTATCACGACCCTCCGACCCGGGCTTCCGCCGGCCGTAGACCTGGTGCTCGGCAAGGCGATGAGCAAGCCCCCTGGCCAGCGTTACGCCACGTGCGCCCAGTTCGCGAAGGATCTCGGCCGCGCCCTCGGTCTGGTGGCCGGCCCGCTTGAAGTCGGCGCTCTTCCTCCGGCTGGCAGCGACAGCGGCGATCCGGCCAAGCCATGGCCTGCTACGGAACTCGCCCAGTCGGGGCCCGGCCTTATCGCCCAGGGCGCGGACCAGCCGCCGAAGGCTCCGGTCGTCGCGGCAGCTGGCACCCCGGGCGGGGCACCGACGGCTGAGCAAGGAGCGCCCGATCCGGACACGATGCTTGCCGCTCAGCAGACCCCGCCCGGCCCTCAGTATGCGCAGGGGCCGCAGATGGCTACCGGGCAGCAGAGCCCGCAGATAGCGGCGGGGCAGCAGATGGGCGCCGGGCAGCAGGGCCCCGGGCAGCAGGGTTCCGGGCAGCAGAGCCCCGGGCAGCCGTGGCCAGCAGGCACATGGCCACCAGGCCAGCCAAATCCCTATGGCGCCTACCTGCCCTACCAGACGTACCCGCAGCCCGGCGGCCCGAGCGCGCCAGGCTGGCCGCAGTATCCGCTGCAGCAGCAGCCACCAAAGCGATCGCGCGGTGTTCTGATCGGGGCCGTGATCGGAACGCTGGCCGTAGTAATTGCCGCCGCCGTCGTCGCCGTCACGGTTCTCAACCGCGGCAGCAACGGCAGCAACGGCGGGAACCAGTCAAGTTCGTCGCCGGCGACGTCTTCATCGTCCCCGGCCACCTCGCCGGCATCGACGGCCCAGAGCCAGGCTACGGCCATGAGCAACTTGCTGGGGACGAGCAGCGTCACCCGGGGGATGCTTGAGCCCGCCGTCAGCGACATCGAGAACAACTGCTCGGCGCTGTCGGGCAGTCAGCTCGCGTCCGACGTGGCGACGATCAGGACCGTGGCCAGTCAGCGCCAGAGCGAGTACAGCCAGGCGTTCCAGCTGCAGGTCGGAGCGCTGGCGAACGGCGCGCAGCTTAAGAACGGTCTGCTCGATGCCCTGCAGGCGTCGCTCAATGCCGACAACGACTACCTGAAGTGGGGCCGCGAGGAGCAATCCGGCTGCTTCCCTGCCACCGGCTCCAGCGCCTTCAACAACGCGGGCGGCTGGGACACCCAGGCGGTAAATGCCAAGACCACTTTCGCCAGCGAGTGGAATCCGGTCGCTCAGCAGTACAACCTGCCGACGGTCAACCAGGCAGATATCTAGCAACGACATCTCGCAGCCAGCCGGCAATCTCGCAGTCGGCCGGCACTGACGGCCGGGTGGTACTAGCTGCGCCCTTCGGTCGAGCGGCGCCCGCCGCTCAGGAGCTGCCGCCGGATCCGGCGCCAAGCTCGGTGTAGATGCTGCGCGCGATCGTATCGATGGTGTCGATCCCGTAGGCCTCGGTCGGGCTGTGATCGGTCAGCACGGCGAGGACGTAGTCGCGGCCATGACCCGATACCCATCCGATGCTGTTGATCTGCCAGTCCGAGTTCGTCGCGAGCTGGTGCGGCAGCCAGCCGTTCTTCAGGGCGACCGTTGCGCCGGATAGCAGGCCGTAGTTGCCTGCCGAAACGCCCCAGGCCTGATCGGACTCGACGTGCTCCATCAGGTTCAGGCCGTACTGCCGGTTCACGGTCGTCAGCACCGAGTTCGGATAGGCGAACCTGGAGACAAGCCTGACCTCGTCGAATGCTGTCGTGGTCGTCAGCCCCCATCCGGGCAAGGTGGACCCGGGAATGTACTTCTGCCTGGACGGTATCGTGTCGAACAGGCCAGCCCGCCGGTCGAACCGCTGCACCGCGCTCGGTCCGCCCACGTCGGCGAGCATTTCGGTAGCGGCGTTGTTGTCGCTGTTCTCGATCATCAGGGGCAACAGGGCCTTTTCGGCCGCCGACAGCGGCGTGCCGTTCTGTGCCTCCCACAGGGCGGTGCCCATGATCTCGACCTTGACGATGCTCGCCGTGTCCTGGCGGATTCCCCGGTGGAAGACCCAGGTCCGCCCGGTGCGCTTGTCGTACACGGCCGCAGTGATCTGGCCGTCCCGGTGCGCGAGATAGCTGAGCAGGCTCGCGAACGGCGAGAGGGCGCGGGGCCGGCTGCTGGGGCTCGCGCTCGGCCTCATGCTTTTCGGCGGCGCCGTCGTACCAGGATCGCCGGCCGGCGAAGAGGGCGGCGCGATTATCGAGCAGCCGGCAATGACCGACGCCAGGACCGTAACCGCAGCCAGGTGGAGTGGCTTACTCATGCCGCAACGCATTGCAGTCACCCGGAATCTTCCGACGAACTCTGCGTCGATCCTACTTGTGATATCAGGCCGCAATACCCCGATAACCGGAATGCGGCCGACCCACCAGCGCGGACCGCGCGGAACCCGCGCGAGCCGGAGCGCAGGCACGGATCCGGGCAGCTCACCCGGACCGGCGGCCAGGCTGCCAGCGGCCTGTCAGGAAGCGGATTATCGCGGCCTCGAGCGCCCGCGCGATCCGCCGCTGGACACGGGGCGTGGTCAGCAGCGCGGCGTCGGCCGCGTTGGGCATGTTGCCGCACTCGATGAGCACCTTCGGCACCGTGGTCAGGTTCAGCCCGGCGAGGTCGTCACGGAAGATGTAGCCGTCGTGGCCGTAGTAGTCACTAACCCGCATCGGGGTACCGGCCAGGAAGGCCTTGTGCACGTCGTGGCCGAACCGCACGGAGGGCGCGATGACGTTGTCGTTCGGCCCGTCTGCGACGGGTTCGAGCACGGTGAACCCGCGTCCCCAGGCCGGCCCGCCGTCGGCGTGTATGTCGATCGCCACGTCCGTGTGGTTGAGCATCGCGGAGCGCCGGTTCACGCACGGCCCGAGGCCGTGATTGTTGTGCCTGGTCAGCACCACCCGCGCGCCGTCCTTCCGCAGATCGGCCGCGAGGTAGGTCGCGACGTTGAAATTGAACAGCGCCTCGGTGTACCCGCTGGCGGTCTGAGTGCCCGTGGTGTTGCAGTCCTCCCACTCTCTGCCGTTCCAGATCTGCTTGGCCAGAAAAGCGGGGGCGGTGTGGTTCAGGCCGTTGTGACCGGGGTCGATACCGACGATCTTGCCAGCCAGCGGCCTGGACGTCCGGTGACTTGATGACGACGGACTGCCGGTCGCGGACGACCGCGGGCTGTGGCGCGCGGCAACGGTCGGCGTCCGTGCCTTCGGCGCGGCCGATGACGGGCTGACGACACTGCAGGCCGTCGCATTCAGGCTCAGGGCGAGCAACCAGGCTGCCCGCCGGACGGCGGCCCGCCGGAACGAACCTTCCGCGCTCCAGGCCCGCGTGCCGCCTGTCGCGTGACTGACCCGATCCGGCATCGCCATCTCCTGTCCGGGGTCGCGCGGACTCAGTGACCCACGGGGTTCCCGGGACCCGCTGGCCGGTCGCAACGGCGTCCGATCAGCCGGGATCCGGCAATGACCTACCTCACGAGCATAGTGACGACCGCAGGGACACGGGGCGGAACTTGTCAGCCTATGACGCCCCGCCCGGCGATCAGGGACTCGGCGATGACCGTGCGGAGAATGTCGTTGGTTCCCTCGCCGATGACCATCAGCGGCGCGTCCCGGTACAGTCGCTCGACGGTGAACTCCTTGGAGTAGCCATAGCCGCCGTGCACCTGCATGGCGGTGAAGGCGCACTCGTACGCGACCTCCGAGGCGTAGACCTTCGCCAGGCCGGACTCCAGGTCGGCACGCCGTCCGGCGTCGGCCTGGGACGCCGCCCAGTACGTCAGCAGCCTGGCAGCCTGGAGTTTCATCGCCATGTCGGCCAGCTTGAGCTGAACGGCCTGGAAGCCCGAGATCTTCTGCCCGAAGGCCTCCCTCTCCCCCGCGTAGCGCAGCGCCTGGTCGTAGGCCTCCTGGGCCACGCCGACCGCCCGCGCGGCGATGTTGATCCTGCCCTTTTCCAGGGCGGCGAGTACCTGCTGGAGCCCGCGGCCCTCCGTTCCGCCCAGCAGGCTCGTCGCCGGAACGCGCACATCGTCGAGCACGAGCTCGCAGGTCTCGGGTCCCCGGTAGCCGAGCTTCGGCAGGTCCCGAAGTACCTCGAAACCCGGTGAGGCGGGATCGATGAGCAGCACGGACATGCCCCGGTGCGCGGGCCGCGCTGAGGGGTCGGTCTTGACCAGAACGGGCAGCGGGTCGGCGTGCCTGGCGTTGGTGATCCATGTCTTCCGGCCGTTGACCACGTAGTGGTCGCCGTCCCGGCGCGCGGTGGCCGAGATGCCCTGCAGGTCACTGCCGGCTCCCGGCTCTGTCAGCCCGATCCCGGTGCGCCGCTCGCCGCTGGCGAGGGCGCGGAGATATGCGGCCTTCTGCTCGTCGGTTCCGTAATGAGCGATCATCCAGCACGACAGCGAGTGGCTGCCGATGATCCCGGCGACTCCCATCCACCCGCGCGAGATCTCCTCGAAGACGATGGCCAGAGAGACCATGTCGGCGGCCATCCCGCCGAATTCCTCGGGGACCAGCAGCCCGAACAGCCCCATCTCCCGCATGATGGCGACGATTTCCTCGGGATAGCGGCCCGATTCCTCCCACTCCCTGGCGACCGGCCGGATCTCGGCGTCGACGAACGACCGGATGGTGTCGCGGAGCAGTCGCTGCTCGTCCGACAGCTCAAAGTCCATGCAATCTCCTGGTACCTCAACGACCTAGTGCAGCGGATTGGCCCACCGAAGCCCTGGGAAGCGCCCGAAGTCGTTGTCGTTAGAGAGCATCTCGGCGTCATATTCGATCGCCATAGCCGCCAGCTGAGCGTCAGTCGTCAGGTTGCCGGCCGTCCCCGCTTCCCTGAGAAGGTCAAAAGCGATGTCGAGATGCTTCGGCCCAGGCGTGAGGAACCGGACATTCGGGCGGTCGAGCCATTCGCGCACGTAGCGGGTGGCTGCCTCAACAGGCAGCGGCCAATCCAGTATGCGGGGATTCGTAACTATGCGCAGAAAGCCAAAGACGGCCGGACCGCAGAGGCCAACCGGGACCGCGGAGTTGAGCATCTTCTCCCACCAGCGCCGAGCGGATTCATGCTGGGGGAAGCCGGAAACTACTGCATAGAGCAGCAGATTGACGTCGACGACGATCACGGGCGACGCCTGGTCGCTTCTACTATCGCTTCGTCCTCGAGTTCGTCGGCGAGCCGGTTGAAGCCGGTGAGGTCGAATCCCGGCCGCAGCCGGGACTCATGCGCGACCAGCCGATAGGGCGCCCCCGGGGGCCGCTGCGCTGCGAAAGCCCGTCGGAGCGCGTCGTTGATGACCTGCTTCATCGGCCGCCGCTCCCGGTGGACGGCATCCTCGACCAACTGGGCGACATCTGGATCGAGCGTTAGCGTAGTCCGCATGGAAACATCATAGTGACCGTCGGCGCTGACATCAAGATGTCTAGAACCCTGAAGCCCTGATGCAGGGCACCGTGATCAGCCGGTCGCAAGGCTCGGGGATTGCTTGACTCCAGCGTGCCCCCACGGGCGGGTGAAGCCGATCGCCCCGCTATTGGTATAAGGCTCGATCCGCACCTGTAGCCCGGGGGACGGCGCGTCGATCATCAGGCCATGGCCGATCACAATGCCGACATGGCCGGGCGCAGTCACGGTTCCGTCCCCGCCAGCGAAGAACACGAGGTCACCGGGCTCCACCTGGCTGGGGCTGACTCGCGGGCCCCAGAGCCACTGCTGATCAGCCGTCCGGGGAATGTCGACCCCCGCCGCCCGGTACGCCATCATCGTCAGCCCCGAGCAGTCAAAGGAGTCCGGGCCCGTGCCGCCCCACAGGTATGGCTTGCCGATCTGCTGCCTGGCGTAAGCGATGGCCGCCGAGGCGTAACTGCTGGACGTCAGGCCGACGGTCGGCACGCACGGCGGTGCGTTTCCGCCGACGGCCGACGTGACCTGGAATCCGCCCTTGGAGTAGAGGTTGGCCCAGCCGAGCACGGACTGGACGTAGGAGTCCAGGTGGTTGTAGGCGAAGATCGCGCCGGAGACGTTGGTGAGAACGCCGTGCTCCAGCAGGTACTTCGCGGCGCCGGCGATCGCGTCGGCCGGCTCGTAGACGCTGGCGATCCCGTCTCCGTTAGCGTCGGTGGCGACTCCGGCGACGTGCTCGCTGGCCGGGTGGACCGGAGCGCCGCCCCAGGTGTTGGTCGACGCCCCGCCGATGCCTATCTGCATCGGGCCGGCCGCACCGAAGGCGTTCGATCCGCTGGTCACGCCCGGCAGCGTGGTCCGGCCGTCGTCGCTCTCCACCTTGCCGATCCCGGCGAGCACGACCCAGGGCACCTTGTACTGCGCGCCGATCGACGTGAACAACGTCAGGTAGTTGGCCGGGATGGAGTTACTGGCCTGGGTGCTGACGGGCGGCTGCGAAGTCGTGGTTGTCCCCGAGGCGCAGGTACTGCCGGTCGTGAACATCAGTCCGCCGCCGGCGAACAGCAGCACCGGCGCCACGAGTACCCCGACCAGCAGCAGCGTGACGATGCCGGCCAGCCCGAAGATGACAGGCTTGACCATCCCGCCGCTGACGCGGATCAATTGTTGCCTGCCGACGATAGCTCGATGTCACTTACCTGCCATGCGGACCCGGTTCCGGTCAGCGTGACCGCGTAGTCGGTGCTCTGCTGGCTGGTTCCCTTGCTGCTGGCAATTCGCTGCGCGACGGCGACGACGAAGATCAGGCTGGACGGGCCGAAGGCTCGCAGCGCGAGGATGATGGCCGTGGCGGTCGAGGTCTGCCTGGTGCTGGCCCTCATCGCGACCAGCCCGGGAGCGGCGAACGCCCGGCCGAGCACGACCGCGAGCTGGCTGCTGATCTCCGGGCGCATCGGCGCCAGGTAGGCCTGCGCGCTCTGCGTGTACGAGAACGTGCCGTAGTGCGCGGCGAACGAGATCGTGGTGGCGGACGCGCTCGCCAGATCCGACGGCGTGAACGGCAGCCACTGGTAGATGTCCGGAACGGCCTGCCCGGACGGCCCCGGTGAGCTGGGACTCACCGGACTCGGCGTTTGCTTCGGGCTGGCCGAGCCGGACTGGGCCGGCTGCGGGCTGCCGCCAGCCGCCGATGACTGCGGCAGGAACAGGTAGGCACCAAGTCCGGCGAGGACCAGCACGACAACAGCGAAAGCGGCGAACCTCTGGAACGGCGATAGCTCCACGAGGATCAGCTACTTCCGCCGCCAGATCGGCCGGCTCCAGAACGGGCCCGCCGGCGGGTCATCGGTGCCGCCGGGCTTGAGGCCGTAAGGTGCGGCGGAAAAGTTCCCGTTCGAGCCGGACTGCCCGGCGGAGTCGGCCGGACCGCCGGCCGGACCGCCACCTGCCCGGCTCGCCGGCGGACCGCTGCGACCCGTGCCCTGCTGCCTGGCCGGCCGGCCCTGCCCGGACAGGCGCCAGGGACGAGCCGGACGCTCGGGCCGGACGCCTCCCGCCGGTCGGCTCTGCGACGGCGGCGTCCTGTCCGCTGCTGGCCTGCGGGCGGGCGAAGCCGCGTCCTGTCGCGGCGCGCCCCCGCTGGCGGGCGAGCCCCGGCCGCCCCAGCCCGACCGCGGCGGTGGCGGGGTCGCCGACCTCCTCGGCGGCGTGCCGCGCGTGCTCCACGAGGGCGGCACGGCCGGGCCCGCTGACCGCGCGGGCACGCTCGGCTTCGCGGACGGCGGCGGAGAACCCGCCCCGGACGACCGGGATGGCACGCTTGGACCGGAACTCCCGCGAGCAGCCTGGCTGGCAGGAGACGCCGCGCCGCCTGACGACCTGACCATTGGCGGAAGTGGCGGAGCGGACGAGCCGTTTCCGCTCCCGCCGGCCGGCCCGGCTACTCCCCTGGTTCTCGGAGCTGGCGGCTGACCCGCTGACGGCCCGCCGTTAGCCCAGCTAGCGGGCGTGCCCTGGCTGGGCGGCAGGCGCAGCGGCGGCGCCTCGCTCGCCGACGCCGTGCCCGCTGACGCGCCCCAGGCTCTGGCCCGCCCGGCAGCGCCCGGCTGGCCGCCGTTGCTCGCCGGGTCGCCCGAGCCTCCCGCACCCGACGCCACGCCTGCGGGCACCTGGCCAGCTCCGGCGTACTCGCCGCTGCCGCTGACGTCCATCCCGGCCGCACCGGCGGCCACCCCGGCCGTGCTGGCCGCCGTCACGGTGCTGAGCGCCAGGCCGGCCGCCTGGGCGGGATTGCGCCGCGCCCATCTGGCGGCCCGGTACGCGGCAAAGCCTGGCACGGCGAGCGTCGCGGCATCCCTGGTGTTGGCCCTTGCCGTCGCGGCCGCCCGGCCCAGGTCGGCCTCGGCCCGCTCGGTGGACCCGATGGCGCCGTACCCGACCGCGGCGAACAGGTGCTGGAACGGCTTGCGGTAGATGAAGACGGCGACGGTCACCAGCGTGATCATCAGGATCTTCAGCGCCCACGGCAGTACCGCGTCGGTCGTCCCCATGATCAGCGCATAGCAGTACAGCAGCACGCTCAGCGCCAGCGCCACGGCCGCCTGCTTGAGCAGGACACCGACCAGCAGCTCGAACCAGCGGACGGCGACGACCCGGCCGAATCCAGGATGGGTTCCGATCAGCAGGAAGAACGGGCCGGCGATGAGCAGCAGCAGGAAGCTCAGTTTGAGCAGGATCAGGGTCGCCGAGATCAGCAGCACGAGCACGCCGGCCACCAGGGCGGCGAGCAGCGCGGCGAACCCGATCTCCAGCCTCGTGGTCCACTCCTTGCCCTGGAACAGCGGGTAGACAGACGGATCCTGTCGCTGGATCGTTGTCGCGATGCCCTGATAGGCGGCTTGCTTGGCGTTGACCAGCGCGGTGGTCGGATGCTCGTTCGCCGCGATCGCCTGCGCCCACAGAAGCTGCCGCGCATATGCCGACACCGGCGTCGCCTTGCCGGCGGCGGCAAAGGCCGTCGTGCCGAACTCGCCGTCCAGCCACGGCTTGCAGACGAGCACCGTCCACAGTTCGTTGGCGTTCTGGTCGACCACGGTCCGGCTCGAGGTGTAGCTGAAGCTGGCCCGGCTGATCTGCGGATCATGAGCCTTCACCGGCAGGCAGCTGGCCTGGCCAGGGCTGGGAAGGTTGGCGAAGGCGGTGTTGAGCGTGGTGCTGATGCCGTCCGAGACTCCCTTGCCCAGGCCGGTGAAGTCAGCGGGCCTGCCGATCAGCCAGATCGCGGCCGCGCAGGCGAGCACCATCCAGATCGTGCCCTCGATCGTCCTGGTGCCGCGCTTGCGGATCAGCCCCTGCCAGGCGAGCCAGATCGCCGCCAGGATGACCACGAGCGCCACGTAGGGGAAGTAGATGGCATTGCCCAGGCCGCTGATCAGATGGTCGGTTACGCCCTGCAGCCAGCTGAGAATGCCCTCGCCCGCGGCCGACTGGTACACGGTGATCGTCACCCGGTCCAGTGCCTTGGCGAAGTCGAAGAGCATCCCGGCCACGTCGTTGCCGATCAGCGAGGTCATGTCCGAGCACTGCAGATCGAAGGGCGCCCAGAACTGCCCGGACATGCCGTACTGGTTGTACGGGGTAGCGACCGGCTTGCCCGGTGCTGCCGGTGGCCTGATCAGCGCGTCCACGCCCGCCGTGGCCGACTCCGGCTGCGGGACACCAGGCTGGCAGAGGCTGTTGACACTGCCGATCAGCCCGGACTGCCCGAGCGAGCAGAAGCCGAGCAGGCCGCCGATGTCACCGATCCCCGGCACCGAGCAGGGACCGCCCGCTGGCCTGGTCGCTGATAGCGTCCGCGCGGCCACCGGCTTGCCCGACGCGCCCGGCCCGGCCTCGTGGCCATCCTGCGCGGCACCGCGCAGCATGCTGAAGAGCACCACGAGCAGGACCAGCGCTACGGCGGTCTTGCGAGGCACTCGACGGAGTCTGAACATCAGGGGGCTCCCGGGGGGGGTGTCGAACGCGCCAGTTAGGGGGTTGGCGCCTGAACAGGACTCGGCGGGCGGCCCCGTGCAGTGTGCTGGCCGTTCCCGGGGCCCGGATGACCGGCCGGCTGACCCCCCGGCCACCCGTGTCCCGCGGGCCGACCAGCGCCCGCAGGCCCGCCGGAACCGCCCGCGGCCCCGCCGGTTTCACCCCCTGGCCCGCGATCCGGGGATTCTCCCGTTCCCGGAACCTGTCCTGACCTGGCCCTGGTCGGATTGGTGTCCAGCCAGCGACGCAGGTCATCGGAGATCAGATCGACCATGATCCGGCCGGCCCGGCCGTCCAGGTCACGGAAGACGCATTCGCCGTTCCCCAGGCTCCGCAGCACAGCCTGATGGTCCTCGGAGGATTCGACCCCGAGCAGCGACATGACACTCGCGACCTCCGCCCGCTCGGTGGAGCGGAACGCGAACACGGCCGAGATGCAGTTCGTCACCTGCTCGTTGAGCAGGTCGCCGGCATTCTGCGAGACCAGGATCAGCGCGGTGTTCTTGGACCGGCCCATCCTGGAGACCTCGGGAATCAGCTTGGCCCCCTGCGGTGTCGACGTCACCGCCCATGCCTCGTCCAGCACGATCGCCTTGGGAATCCGCCGGTCCATGCCGTTGAGCAGCCGCCGGGCGAACTGGGAGACCAGGTACAGCAGCGCCACGGACAGCCGCTGCTCGTAGGAGTAGTCGTCGCGCTTGAGGCCGGACTCCGGCAGCGTCAGCCCGGCCAGCGTGAACACCGTGGTCCAGCCCTCCGCGTCGATCCGGTCGCCGCCGGACGGCGCGAAGCACAGCCTGGCGAGCCGCATCTCCGACATCGACCTGAGCACCGCGCCCAGGTTCTTCGATGCCGGGTCGTCAGCGGCTTCGAGATGCTCGACCACCTGGCCGAGGCTCGGCCTCTCGGCCGAGGCGACCGCGCCGACGGCCTGGATCATCGCGCTCTCGCGTTCCTCGCTCATCCCGGGGAGCAGCAGCCGCAGCGTTTCGGCGGCCATCGTCCGCCGCTCGGCGAGGTCGTCGCCGAACGAGAACGGGTCGAGCAGCCCGGCGGCCGCGCTGCCGAGCGGCAGCACCCTGGCCCGGCGACCGCGATGGGCCAGCAGCCTGACCAGCGACTCGGCGTCGCCCTTGGGATCGATCACCGCGACGGTGACACCGCGCAGCGCGAGCTGCATGATCAGCAGCAGGGCCAGCGTGGTCTTGCCGCCGCCCGGCTCGCCGGTGATCGCGACCGCGGTCGGCCGGTTGCGCGCGGCGGCGACCAGCGGATCGAAGTGCACGACCGACCTGGCCCGGC
Organism: Streptosporangiaceae bacterium; assembly: GCA_035532775.1. Lineage (GTDB taxonomy): Bacteria > Actinomycetota > Actinomycetes > Streptosporangiales > Streptosporangiaceae > Chersky-822. The sequence continues at coordinate 44,982 of DATKQH010000198.1, read as the reverse complement.
CGATGGTCTCGCCGACGTAGGGGCCGATCCAGCCGGCCTCGTCCGCCATCCGGTCACCAAGATCGACCGTCGCAGTCGGCATCCCGCCCGCGATCGTGTAGAGCGGCTGGCGCTGCAGGTACGAGGCAAGCCGCACCTTGTCCCCTGGCAGCGACTCGTTCAGCAGTGAGAACTGGTCGCCGGTCGAGTTCACAACGTCGATGCCGATATCGCGGTAGTGCTCGGTGACCGCCTCGGCGCGGCGCACGCACAGGTCACGGCTCGGCGCGGTCACCGCGAGCCGGTGCCAGCCGTACACGAACGGGAGCCGCTCCTTGGTGATCCCGTGCTCCAGCAGCCTGGCCGCCTCGATCTGCTCAGCCAGGGCCAGCGGCATGTCCGCGCCCGCCTCGCGGATGTGCGCGTCCATGTCCCTGGCGTGCGCCAGCCTGCGGCTGACATCCTTGCTGGCCTTGGCCGGCGGGATCAGCTTCATCCGCAGGCTGGCCTCGACCGGGAAGGGCAGCGAGTCGGCGTAATGCAGCCAGGGCTCCCCGTCGGGGAAGTACATGACGTCGGGGAACCGTGAGAACGACAGGAATGTCGAGTACGACTCTCCGGCCGGATGAATCATACGCAGAACGGTCCGCCCGTTGTGGATCTCGCCTTCCACAAGTGACTCGATCTCGCCGATACCCCACCGGCGCCGCCGGGCCGCCGAAGGTGGCGGATCGCCCAGGCATCCGGTGATCGCGTGCCGGAACAGCCACGCGACCTCGTCCGCGGTAGCGTGCCTGGCAGCCAGCGAACTGGCCGCGAGCGTGCGGCCGACCCGGTCCGCGTGCTCGGTCCACTTGGCGATCTCGCCGTGCACGACGGCGTCGTCCTCAAGGCCGAGCAGCTGCTCGCCGGCCTTGTAGGCGCGGCCGAACTGGGCGAAGACGCCTCCGGTCAGCTGGGCGCGCACGCCGCGCTGTCCGAGCCGCACGCCCAGGTAGACCTCCTTGGTCCAGAAGTCCTTCGCCCAGACCTGCCGGTACATCTCGTCCAGGTACGGCACCCAGCCGGGACCGCCGTCCGACGTGGCGTGCAGGCCGGTCGCCCACTCCGCTGCCGGGTAACTGCGGTGCGCGATCCGCAGGTGGACCTCTGCGTCGGCCATCCTGATCCCGGCCATCGCGACGGTCAGGTTGGTCGCCAGTGCCTCGCGCTGCTGGCCGGTCATGAACTCATACGAGATCGTCGGCACCCGGAAGTACGCCCAGGCGTGCGTCTCGGTCAGCAGGATCCGGTCGTCGAAATACCGGACGGAGAGCCTGTTGCGCTTGGCGCCGCGCCCGCTCATCGGGGTACCTGCCCGACCTGCGCGGCCTGGTGTTCGCGGCCGCGTCCGGCGCCGCGATCGGCAAGGCTGGCCACGAGCACGCCGGCCAGAGCAGTGTACGCGGCCGCTGTGGCCGGGCTCAGCAGTCCGGCCCAGTGCTGGCGGGCCTGCGAACCGGGAGCGGCCGGGTGCGTCCACTTCGTCGAATGGCTCTGGATCTGGTCGTCCCAGGGGACGCGGACGATGGCCCGGCACCGGCCGGCGCAGACACGTTCGGCCTGCTCGACGAAGGCTGTGCTGCGCCGGCTGACGCCGTTCAGCACCATGACCGCTCCGGCGGCGAGGCCGGCCTGGCCGTGCGCCTCCAGCCACTCGAAGGTCATCGCGATCGCGCCCGGTGCGGCGGCGCTGGCCGGAGCGACCAGGACAAGCTGGTCGGCGATGGCTAGCAGCCTCGGTACGGCCGCCGTCGGCGGGTCAGCCAGGACAAGCTCGTGCCGGTCGCCAGCGGCGCTGAAAGCCAGGGCGTCAGCGGCAGGATCGCGCCGGCTCGCGGCCTGGCCGGCCGCGCCGCCGTGTCCTGCGCTGCCGTGTCCTGCGCCGCCTGGCCGCGGCGGCACGATGACGATCAGCCTGGAAGGTCCGAGCGACGCGGCCTGGCTCAGCGCGGGACGCGACTCCGCCCGCCTCGCGAGTGAGCTCGATCCGGGGTTCAGGTCGAGCACGGCGATCTTGTCGGCGCGCAGGCTGGCCAGCACCTCGCCGGTGAGCAGCGCGGTCATGGTCTGGCCCGCCCCGACCGTGCAGCCAAGCACCACGATCCGGGCCGGAGCGCCGATCGGAAGCTGCGCCCGCGCCCGGTCGCGCTGGAGCAGGTCAGGCTTGCCTGGGCGGTGCCCGCCGGGAACAACCGAGACCCGGCCGGCCCGGACGTCGCCCCGACGGGCCGAGGGACCGGCGAGCGCGCGTTCGACCGCGGGCGGAGTCGCGCGGGCTGGGCCGGCGCTGACCACGGTGATGGCAGGCCGCTGCGGACCGGCCGTTGGCCCCGGTGCGGCCGGCTCCGGTGCGGCCGGCTCGGGTGCGGCCGGCTCGGGTGCGGCCGGCTCGCGCCTGACGGGTTCGGACACGGTCGGCTCGGGCGCGACAGGCTCGGGCGCGAACAGTTCCGGTGCAGCGAACTCGGGAGCGACAGGCTCGGCCGAAACAGGCTCGGACGCGACCGCCGCCCGTGCAGCGAACTCGGGCGCGACATGCTCCGGGCGATCGGCCGGTCCGGCGATACGAGGCTCAGGTACGGCAGACCCAGATGCCGGGTCGTGCGGCCGCTGCTCAGCCGCCGGCCTGGCCGGGACCGGCCGCGCGACCTGACCGGGCGCGGCGGGCCGTGGTTGCTGGACAGCCGCTGCGGCTGGGGGCGCCGGTGCCGGGGAAGCTGGAACGGGCCGGTCCTGTGCTGGTCCGGCTGGCCGGGCCGACCTGCCGGGCGGCGGGCTTGGCAGCGGACCTGGCGCCCATGCCGACGGCGGTGCGGCGGGCCGGCCGACGGGTCCGCTCGCTACCCACGCGGGCAGTGCACCCGGGTTGCCGGGCGATGCCTGCGCCTCCCGGGCAAGAACCCGCGATCGCCCGAGCCCGAGCGGCCGTCTGCGTGCCCTCGCAGGCGCTCCCGAGACAGCCGCGGCCTCAGAAGACAGGGCCTCGACGGACGAGGCCGAGGCCATCGCTTCCGCGGCAACTGTTTTCTCCGCCCGGCGGCTGGCCCTGGGTCGCCAGACGCGCCCGCTCACGACCACGACGTCACGCTCGGACAGCGGCGCCATCCGGCACAGCACTCGCGGCTCCGCCAGGTAACGCAGTTGCGACTTGATCAGCTCGGGCAGCCGCTTGCTCTCGAGCACGGGACGGGTGGCGAGCCAGGTCGCCAGGCCCGGGGGCAGTACGTAAAGCCAGATCAGCGTGTGATTGAACGGAAGACCGAGCATCGTCAGGAGCACCACATAAGGCACGGCAACAGCCGTGAACACCGTGACCTGGCCAATGGGAAGCGGCATGGGCAGCCGAAAATCGTACAGCTTGTATAGCCGCTTCTCAATTCGCCAGATACTGGTGTAGGTGGGCAGATCCACCAGATGCTCTCCTTTCGCCCGCTACGGCAAGCGCTGAAATAATCGGAATTACTGCCGACTAATGAACGCCAAGAGCATGCGCGATTCCCATAGCAAGCGATCGCACGATTCCCGGCACGTAGAAGATCACTGCGATAGCGACCGCGAGCACAAAGAATTGCACGAACCGAGTGATCTCGCGAGTAAATAGAAAGAATATTGCGACTATTCCGACGATCCCGAGGAACAGCGGCCCGAAGAGGGTCTGCAGGTACGTCACAAGCCCCGAGGTGCTGAGCGCGACCGGGGTGGACGTGGCGAGTAGGTGCGATGGCATCGTTACTCCGGGTGTGGTGAGCGCGGCGTGCGGGGGTTCGGCGCTGAGGGGGAGGTGTTCATGGCGACGGCCAGGGCTGCGTGGCCGCCGCGCTGATGGAGCGGACGAGCCACGCTCCGCCGTGCCGGACGACCGTTATCGCGTAGCCCATGTCGATCACGGCGGGTGCGCTGACGACGTGGGTCTTGCTGGCGGCGGCCAGCCGGCTCGCGGCCCGCCATACCACCGTGACCGTGACCTGCCTCGTCGCTCCGGCCGCGGACGGCACGCTGAGATGGCTGAGTCTGCCGAAAGTGACGATGCCGCCTAGCCCGGCGAGGTGGTCGCCCCGTGCCTCGAATATGCGGAGCCGCAGAGCACTGCCGCTCGCGTAGGCCCGGAAGAAGGCGGGAAGCATCCTGGCGAGCGACGTCCTGGCTGCCGAGTCCTCCGGCACCCTGGCCGGTGCCGGAGGCGCGACCTGCGAGGGCGGCGGAAGCAGCGCCGGGTGCCCGGCTACGACAAGGCCGCCATCGGCGGCGTAGATCGGGACGCCGAGCTCGATCAGGTTCCCGCTCACTCTGGCGAGCAGCGTGACAACGGCCCGGTGTGCGCTCAGCACGCGTACGCCAGCCACCTGCTCGGACTGGAGAGTCTGCGTTCCCGTGCCATTCCAGCCGAATTCCGGGTCCGTGCCCGGCGGCAGGAACGCGGCCAGGCTGTTCGCGCGCTGCGCCGCCTTGGCCGGACTGAAACTGAGGTAGACCTGGCCGAATTCGAGGGCATACGCCCGTGCCAGCGAGGCGGGAAACGCCGTCCCGCGACTGCCCGTCGTCGTAGCCGCCGTCGCGCCGGGTCCCGGCGCGCCCGTCACTATGGCGGCAACGCCCCGGGATCCGATCAGCAGCAGAACCGCCCAGAGCACGAGCCGGAAGACCCAGACAAGCCATCGGCCACCTGAGCCACGCCAGAGCCTGGGCGCCGTCTGACCATCGGGCGGCAACTGCCCCGGCGCGGCCGCCTGCCCGCCTGGCTGCCTCTGGCCATCCGCCAGCTGACCCGACCACGGGCCAGCCGACCACGGGCCAGCCGCGAGTGGCTGACCCGCCCGCATCGCCTGCTCCGCTGTCACCGGCGGCCCGGCTGCCATCATGTGCTCCGCCGTCACCGGGGCTCCGGGCACCACCTGGTTGCCCGTAGCCATCACACCTCCGCCCGCTCTCCTGCGCCCACCCGGCCAAGAGCTGCGGCGCACCATTGCTCGTGTCGGGCACCATTCTGCGTCAATACGCCCTGCCTGAGCGGCCTTTGCGGCGTCCGACGCGCCGATGACCTGCGAAATGAATCGCCGCCTGAGCTCTAACCCCGTGTTGTCAATGTCCTCGGCGAGCGGCACTGACCTGCACAAATATGGCGGTGTCGGCTGTTTCGGCCGGACAAGAGGGCAGTTGGCGCTCGGGCGCATCGGGCACCTGCCTTCCTGCCTGGTAACGGAGTAGCGGGAACGGCACCTCGTCGTACCCGAACCTGCACGTCAGCACGTTGACCGGTGCACTGTGACCGTTGGTGTGACATCGCGGCGCGGATTGGGGCGCCGGCCAACCTGCCGGGCCGCCGGCGCACCAGAGCGGCGAGGACTCCACGCCGACGGAACCGCCCGGACCGGCGTGAACGGGGCGCCGGGCCAGAGCGCTCGGCACTGGCCCAGCGACCTATCACAACTTTGGCGTCCGCATAACGGGCAAGTCCGGCAAGATCCTGACGCCAAGTCGTGATACGTGCTGGCCGGTCACATCGACCGGTCTCGCGCATGCTGCGGGAGCCACAGCGGCGGCACCGGTCAGCTAGCCGAGGTCGTGGTATCGACGATCCAGGCCAGAATCATCGCTTCCTCGTGCCAGGCGTCGTAGCGTCCGCTGCGGCCGCCGTGCCCGGCAACCATCTCCGTCTTCAGCAGGAACGGCCCGCCCGATGCGGTCGCCTGCAATTTCGCGATCCACTTGGCCGGCTCGGTGTACAGCACCCGGGTGTCATTCAGGCTCGTGATCGACAGGATCGGCGGGTAGGTGGCACCCTCCGCGACGTTCTCGTACGGGCTGTATGACTTCATGTAGGCATAGACAGCCGGGTCGTGCAGCGGGTCGCCCCACTCCTCCCACTCGGTCACCGTGAGCGGCAGCGACGGGTCGAGAATGGAGGTCAGCGCGTCCACGAACGGCACCTGGGCCGCGACTCCGCCGAACGCGTCGGGAGCCACGTTCACCGCGGCGCCGACGAGCAGGCCGCCGGCTGAGCCCCCTCGGGCCACGAGCCGGCCGGAGCTGGTCCAGCCGGCCGCCGACAGATGCCTGGCGCAGGCGACGAAGTCCGTGAAGCTGTTGACCTTGTTCAGTATTTTTCCGTCGTCGTACCAGCGCCGGCCTAGCTCTCCCCCGCCGCGGATATGCGCGATCGCGTATCCGAAACCGCGGTCGAGCAGGGAAAGCCGCGGGATCGAGAATGACGGGTCCATGGAGATCTCGTAACTGCCGTAACCGTAGAGCAGGAAAGGCGCGGAGCCGTCGGTCGGCGTACCCTTTCTGCAGACAATCGAGATCGGAATGCGAGTACCGCCGGGGGCCGTCGCCCATTCCCTGTGCTGCTCGTAATCCTCGCTGCGGTAGGGCCCCCGGCCGGGCAGTTCCAGCACCGGGCGCTGCCTGAGCAGGGTGAGCTCTCCGGTGGCCGTGTCGCAGTCGTAGACCGAGTCCGGCGTCACCAGCGAGACGAAGCCGAGCCGGAACTGCCGCGAGTCGTACTCCGGGTTGGCGCCGGGAGTCACCGTATAGACCGGCTCGCCGAACGCGACCTCGTAGTCTGTCCCGTCGGCGCGGAGAATCCGCAGGCCAGTCAGTCCGTCCTTGCGGTAGTGCAGGACCAGGTGATCGCGGAAGGCGCCGACGTCCATCAGCCGCGTGTCGGCGCGGTGCGGCACGAGCGGCGTCCAGACCGCCGGGTCGTCCAGCGTCGCCGTCGCCAGCTCGAAGTTCTCGGCGCCGTCGTTGTGCAGGATCAGCAGCCGCTCGCTGCCGTCCGCGCTGACCTGATGGTCGACGCTGTACTCGACGCCCTGCCTGCGTGGCACCACCACGCGGAACTCGCCCGTGGGGTCGCCGGCATCGAGCAGCCAGTCCTCGCTGGTCAGCTTGGACGAAGTCGAGATCACGAGGTAGCGCTCGCTGCGGGTCAGCCAGATACCGGCGAAGAACCTCTCGTCGGTCTCCTCGAAGACCATCGTGTCCTCGGCGACGGGGGTGCCGATCACGTGCCGCCAGATCCGGTACGGCCGCCAGGCGTCGTCGACGGTAACGTAGAACAGCGCGGAGCCGTCCCTCGACCAGGCCGAGCCGTAGTAGGTGTTAGGAATCTCGTCGGCGGCGATCTCGCCGGTGACCAGGTCCTTCACCCGCATGGTGTACCGCTCGTCGCCCGCGTAGTCGGTGGAGTACGCGAGCTTGGTGCCGTCCGGGCTGATGCTGAAGGCGCCGAGCGAGAAGTAAGGCTTGTCGCCGGCGAGCTCGTTGCCGTCGAGCAGGATCTCCTCGCCATCGAGCGGCGAGCCGTCCTCGGTCATCGGCGGGCGCTCGCCGTCGCTGCGCACCGCGCGGCGGCAGTTCACCGCGTACTGCTGGCCCTCCACGGTGCGGTCGTAGTACCACCAGCCGCGCTTGCGGGTCGGCACCGACAGGTCGGTCTCTTTCGTCCGACCCTTGATCTCGCCGAAGATCGTCTCGCGCAGCCCGGCCTGGCCAGCCGTCATCACCTCGGTATAGGCGTTCTCCGCCTCGAGAAAGGCGATGGTGTCCGGGTTCTCCTTGTCAGCGAGCCAGGCGTACTCGTCGACGACGATGTCGCCGTGATGCGTGCGCTCGGTCGGGATCCGCTTGGCTGCCGGGGGCTCGAGGCGCTCAGTGCTCATGATTGCTGATTCTATTGAGCGCCCGTTTCTGCTGAGCCCCCGGCCGCCAGAGCCCTCCCGTCAGGAAGCTGGTGCAACCCGCCGTCCTCCGGACTCGGGCAGGCCCACGGCGGACATCGGCGTGCCGCTGCTCGATGCCTACCTGCGGGTTAAGAGCCCCGGCCAGTCCGACGGCCAGTGCGACGCGGCCGGCCGGGCCAGGGCCTGGGACTACAGCACCTGCTGGCGGACGGACCGTTCGCCGAGACCAAGGAGCAGATCGCGGGCTTCGACATCATCGAGTGCGCCGACCTCGACCAGGCGATCGAGGTGGCGTCGAAGCACCCGGTCGCCAGCTTCGGCTGATCTTCACCTGCTGCCACCCGGCGCTGCCGCTGGAGGCCAGGGTGGCCCTGACGCTGCGGACCCCGGCCGGGCTGACCACCGCCGAGATCGCCCGCGCCTTCCTGACCGCCGAGCCGACCATGGCCAAGCGGCTGGTCCGGGCCAAGCAGAAGATCCGCAACGCGGCGATGCCTTACCGCGTCCCGCCCGCTCACCTGCTGCCTGAGCGGACCAGCGGCGTGCTCGCGGTGCTGTATTTGCTCTTCAACGAGGGCTACGCGGCGACTGCCGGCACCAGGCTTGTCCGCCATGACCTCTGTGCCGAGGCCATCCGGCTTGCCCGCGTCCTGGCCGATGGCCGAGGCCGAGGCCGGAAGCGAGGCCGGGGGCGGCGGCGGCGGCGCAAATGATTCGACGCGCTAGCGGCACGGTTGCTAGCTTCCGCCCATGCGGCACGCCGAGTTCAACGACGCCAGGCTCACGGCGGTCTACGACGCCATGTTCGGGTGGTCGCGCGACGACGACTTCTTCCTGTCCGTGGCCGACCAGACGCCCGCCGCGCAGGTACTCGACCTGGGCTGCGGGACGGGGCGCCTGGCCCTGGCCATGGCAGCAGCCGGACACTGCGTGACCGGCGTGGACCCGGCCAGGGCCTCACTCGACGCCGCCCGGGCTAAGCCCGGCGCCGACCGCGTCAGCTGGATCGAGGGCACGTCGCCTATCCTGCCCGATGCGTCGTTCGACGTCGCGGTGATGACCAGCCACGTGGCGCAGTTCTTCGTATCCGATGAGGAATGGGACGCGACCCTCACCGACCTCAGCCGGGCCCTAGTCCCGGGCGGCAGGCTGACCTTCGACACCCGGGACCCGCAGGCGCGCGCCTGGGAGCGCTGGAACCCGGCCGACTCGCGCCGCGACGTCACGCTTCCCGACGGCCGCGTGGTCACGGCGACCACGCAGGTACATGCGGTCACCGGCAATGTCGTCGACTTCTCGATCAGCTATGCGTTCTCTGATGGCGAGGAATTGCTGAGCACGGCCAGCCTGCGGTTTCGGACCGAGGAGGAACTGCGCTCCTCGCTGCAGGCGGCAGGGTTCACCATCGAGCAGGTCTACGGCGGCTGGAACCGCGAGCCCGTCGGAGCCGGCGACGGCGAGTTCCTGGTTATCGCGCGGACCTGAGCGGCCCGGCTCGCCCGGGCCGGCCGCCTTGCCGGCAGGCCGTCAGGCGGGCAGGATAGCAACGTCATACTGCTGGCAGCGCGGATCCCTGGTCACCAGTGTCAGGTCCTCACACCGTGCCTGAGCGACCAGCATCCGGTCGACGGGATCCCGGTGGAGCGGGGGAAGACGGCCGGCGGCGATGGCGTGGTCGACGCTGATGGGCAGCTCCCGGAATCCGCTGCCGCGGATCCGTTCAGGCAGATCGGCTGGCTCCGCCAGCTTGCCGATCGCCTGCTTAATGCTGACTTCCCACCCGGTCGCTGCGCTGATATGGATGTCCGGCTCGTGGTCAAGCCTGGTCTTGATCTTCTCGGACAGCGATGGCTGAGCATCCGAAATGCGAGTACTGTGCGCATCCATTGCCCTGCCAGCCTGTTCTCTGATGCCGACGCTGAATCCCTACGTCTGAGCCGCTACGCTGATCGAGCGTGATCGAACTCCGTACCGCTCACACCGCCGATCTCGACGCTGCGACCAGGTCCGCCATCCGCGCCCTCATGGACTCGGCCTTCGACGGCGTGAGCGATGACACCTTCGAGAACGTGCTCGGCGGCATCCACGCCCTCGTCATGGACGACGCGGAACTCATCGGCCACGCCAGCGTTGTTCAGCGGCGGCTGCTGCACGGCGGCCGGGCACTGCGCACCGGATACATCGAGGGCGTCGCGGTGCGCGCGGACCGCCGCCGCCAGGGCCACGGCAACGCGATGATGTCCGTGCTGGAGCGGATCGTGCGATCGGGCTACCAGCTCGGCGCTCTTGGCGCCAGTGAAAAAGGCAGCCGCCTTTATGTTGCGCGCGGGTGGCAGCGCTGGCAGGGGCCGTCGTCAGCTCTCACTCCCGACGGGATTCGCCGCACCGCCGGGATCGACGGCGCCATCTATGTCCTGCCGGTCTCGGCGCCGCTCGACCTGGCGGGCGAGCTTATCTGCGACTGGCGGCCCGCTGCCCTGTGGTGACCGGCAGCCCTGTGCTGACCAGCAGCGCGTCAGCGCAGCAGTTCCAGGTTGCGCACGAGCCTGGAGACCCTGTTCCGGGGCCCGATGATGCTGACCGCACTGACCGCGAGGTCGTCCGGCTTGGTCTGGGCAAGTTCGGCAAGGTACTCGTCGTAGACGCGATCATCCGCATCCGGCCGCCGTCGCGGCGCAACATCGAGGGTTTCCGCAACTGGATCGCTCAGCTGCCCGAGACGATCGGCGTCTTCGTGGTCTCGGGAGCCGAGGACTTCCTGGTCCACATCGCCGTCCGGGACAATCAGGACCTGTACGCGTTCGTCATCGACCGGCTCACCGAGCGCCCCGAAGTCGCCGACGCCCGCACCACCGTGGTCTACGAGCACCTGCACAAGACCCAGATCACCCCGAATACCTGAACACCGCGCTGGAATGCTTCATGTGGTCACCTGCCGCCACCCGCTGCGGGTCCAGCGTTCGATCAGCGTCGTATCGGAGGGGTTGCCGGTACTGTAGTGGCCCACCGCCCAGGCGTTTGACGACGGGGCTGCAGACACGGCGTCGAGGAGACTCTGATCGCCCGAAGAACCAACAGAGCCGCCAGGGCTGGGGCTGGCCACCTGCTTCCACGCCCGCCCGTTCCAGTGCTCGATCAAGGTTTGGTATGTCGTGCCGCCGCGGTAATACCCCACTGCCCACGCACTGGACGACGACCTTTCAGTTGCCACGCCATTGTGTTGCCGCGCTCATAGGAGCCAACCGCCCAGGCGTTGGCTGGCCCGGTGGCTGCGACACCTGCCAGGGTGCTGCTGCCGTGCGAGCCGCCCGGGCTGGGGCTGGCCACCTGCTTCCACGCCCGGCCGTTCCAGCGCTCGATCAGCGTCTCGACTGCCGTGCCAGTACCGTAGTAGCCGACCGCCCAGGAGCCGGCGGAACCAGAAGCGGCGACCGCATTGAGGACGCTGCCGTGCGAGCCGCCTGGGCTCGGACTGGCCGCGCGCTTCCACGCCTGGCCGTTCCAATGCTCGACAAGGGTCTGGCCGGTAGCGGCGGAGCCCGCAGCCCATACCGCCGATGGCGAGGCTGCCGCCAGCCCGTTCACAAAGTTGTAGGGGATCCAGGATCGCGTATCGCCGATGCTCGCGTGCTGCGTTGCCCGGCTGTGCGACGGACTGACGGAGGCGCCGGCCTGGGCGCACGAGACGAGCGCTCCCTGGCCAGCCGCTTTGAGAACAATCGTCGGGGCGAGCTGGGCCCATCTGGCAGCGCGCATGGTTCCTCAAACGGGGTGAGTGCCGAGCCAATCCTCGCATAGATCCAGGTGACGACAACGACCGCAGACTTCATGCCATGTTCCCGATGGTCAGCTGTGACGGAACTCGACGTGGTCTCGGATCCACGTGTAAGCGGCGCTGCGGTTGTTCTCCTCGATATTGGTGTGGTCATCATCGGCCGGAAAATGGGCGGCGACGTGCGGGATCCGCTCTGCGAGCCAGCGGCCATGGCTTGGCGGGCATCGTTTATCGGCCAGGCCATGCCACAGGCTGACCGGCGCAGTGATGGCGGCCAGCCCGAAGCCCCACGGACTCAGGAAAGCGCTCCAGTCGTCCCACCAGCCCTCGTCGCCGCGTGTCCACCCATCCTGGAAACCCGAGGCGAGATAGTCTGCCGCCTCCTGGCCGTGCGCAGGATCGGTGCCCGCACGGTCACCCCACAGGCGCAGCCAGCCCTCGGGGGTGGACAGGCGACTATACATCTCTGCCGCCTCCGACCGGAACTTCGCCCGCGCGGTCGCCCGATCCTCAAAGAACAGTTGGACCTCCTCGCGGTACGAGTCGTCCATCCCGTCAAGGAAGTCCAGGCCAGGAGCGCATACGGCCCTAGCGGAGCGAGCACGCACACCGCCGCGACGGCGCCCGGCAACAGCGCCGCCGTCGCCAGGGCATAACGGGCCGCCACCAGAGAACCCCCACCCGGCGATCCGGCTGATGCCCAGCTCGCTCAGAATGGCCTCAACGTCAGGCGCGCAGTCGGCGATCACCCGGCCAGGCATCGGCGTCGACCCACCGTAGCTGGGCCGATCGTAACTGATCAGCCGGAGCCCGTGGCGACGGGCTTCGCGCACCGCGGCTGGTTCCAGGTGGCGAGAGCCGCCGCCGCAGTGCACCAGCATCGGGAATCCGTCAGGCGGCCCCGCATCTTCCACGGTCAGCGTACGGCCGTCGAACTCAACCACGCGAGGATCGGGATACACAGCCGAACCTTATCGGTCGTCATGACACAACCGGGTTGATGATCGTAGAGATGGGCGAACTCGGCAAGGCTAGCCCGCCGCACAATGATTGCTCCGCAGATCGCGGCGGCCTGCTGCGCCTGGTCACCCAGTTACTGGACCAGGAGAAGCGACCAGCGTCTGACCTGCTGCGTTGCGAGAGCTGCCCTATCGTGTCCGGCCTGTCGTGTCCGGCCTGCCGGAATCGAACCGACGACCTGTTCATTACGAGCGAAGCACGTCATTTCGGACCGCATTGCGATCGGGATATTGGCGAGTCTCGCGCCTGCAGCTAGACGTTGCGGCAGCGGGCGGCAGCCTCCGGTGTCCGGTGATTCACCGGGCAGTTGCCATGCCGGTACACCGGCGCGCGGCCCTTCCTCTTCCGCCCTGATCTCAGCGACGTGGCGATCGATCGCTCGACGGAGTACTGGAGATTGTCAATCGGGTGCATCGCCCGCCGGGCCTTCTTGATGGCCTTCGGTGTGATCGCCCGCTTCACCGCCCGACCAGGATGCACGGCGCGGCGGACGCCGCGCGGGACCAGCAGCCGAGTCAGGCAGCCCATGCGATCACCGTCCAAGCCCGAAATCCGAGGGAACAGCTCGCATGAATGGCCGCCTTCGGCGGCCTGGCTTCCAGGCGACGCCGCGCTATTGGCGCGTCCCTCCTCTGAGCCAGCGAGGGGGGACGCGAGCAGAGCTTACGTCACGGTGCAGGTCCAGGCCATGACACGTCAGCTAGCCGGGGTTGACGGGCTACTCGCCGATCTCCATCGCGGCGTTCGCTGGCTAGCTGCCGACCGGACTGGCTACCAGCACCCTCATCTGGCCGCCTGCGAGAGCAGCCTGAACATGGTCCGTCACGCCCATTCAGTCCTGATTGAGGGAGACTCATCGAGCCCCGGCAAGATCTGGGCAACCTACGTAGTCGCCCAGTCGGAACTCGAGAACGGTCAGCTTGCCCTGGGGGCCGAAGAGTTACGGCTGCTGACCCGCCTTGGGCGCACCGGGACGACAGCAATCCGAGACGAGTGACGGTCCACCCCGCAAGCCGGTCCCGGCTGTCGGGGTCTCGAGCTGGCCCGGTGAGGTGGCCAGGGCGGCCATCAGGGCGAGGACGGTGAAGTAGCCGGGCTCGACTACCGCTCCTGTCTCGATCTTCCGGACGGTGGCGACGCCCACGCCAGCGAGGGCGGCGAGCCGCTCCTGAGTTATCCCGGCGCTCTCCCGGCGCTCGCGTAGCTGGCTGGCCAGCAGGGCAGCCTGTTCTGCATACCGGCTGTCTGCCCGCTTTCTCCGGCCTCGCGTTACCGGCAACTGGTGCTCCGATCTGATAAATTAATAGCGGTTAAAATTTATCACTAGTGTCTGGTCTTGGGCAGGCGATCAGCGGGAGGATGCTGGGTTATGGCGACACGCACGGGCATCGAGTGGACCGAGACCACCTGGAATCCCACGACCGGCTGCGACCGGATCTCGCCAGGCTGCGACAACTGCTACGCGCTCACCCTCGCCAGGCGGCTGAAGGCCATGGGCCTGGCCAAGTATCAGAACGACGGCGATCCCCGCACCAGCGGGCCCGGCTTCGCGGTCACGTGTCATGAGGATGTGCTGACCGAACCGCTGACCTGGCGGAAGCCCCGCACGGTGTTCGTCAACTCGATGAGCGACGTCGCCCATGCCCAGGTTCCGGCCGAGTTCGTAGCCAGGATCTGGGCAGTCATGGCGATGACGCCCCAGCACACCTACCAGCTGCTCACCAAGCGCCCCGGCCGACTAGCCGCGATGCTCAGTCAGGAGCATTTTCGGTTCGACCTGGTCTATGGAGCGATCGAAGAGTTGGCCATGGCCCGGCCCGAGCTCAACTGGAACTTCGACACCCTGCCGCACGGCCCGTTCAGATGGCCGGTGCTGAACGCGTGGATCGGCACCTCCATCGAGGCCGACAAGTACGTCCGCCGGGCAGACGCGCTCAGGACGGCACCAGCAGCCACGAGGTTCCTGTCCCTCGAGCCGCTCCTGGGCCCGCTGCCATCGCTGGACCTGACCGGGATCGACTGGGTCATCGCCGGCGGCGAGTCCGGACCCGGCCGCCGCCCCGTCGACCTGGACTGGATCCGCGACCTTCGCGACCGATGCTCGGCCAGAGACATCGCCTTCTTCTTCAAGCAGGTCGGCGGAGCCACGCCCAAGGCAGGCGGCCGCGATCTCGACGGACGCACATGGGATCAGATGCCAGCCCTCGCCAGCTAACGTGGCGGTTTGGCCCCCCGGCCGACATTAAGAAGGCCGGCCAGACCGTCTACCTCGACCTGTTCGCCGGCAGGCCGGACAACATCAGCCGGGACCGCGAGCAGCGCGTGATCCGCGGATCCGCTCGCCGGGCACTGGATACCCAGCCGCCGCTGTCGCACCTGCGGCTCTTCGAACTAGCCGGCAACGCCAGCGGGCACTAACCGCCGAATACCCGGACCGGGTCGGCGACTTCAAGGTGGTGCCCGGCGACTGCAACGCCACCATCGCCGCCACGCTGGCCGAACTGGTCGACCTGAACTGGGCGCCGACGTTCGCGTTCCTCGACCAGCAGTCCACCGAGGTGCAATGGCCGACGATTGAGTGCCTGGCCCGGCACAAGCGGCCCGACAAACCGAAGACCGAGCTGTGGCTGCTTTGCGCCAGCGGCCTGCTGCCGCGCGGCCTGAAGCTGCGGAATCAAGAGATCGACACGGCAGTGGCCGAGCGGATGACCAGGATGTTCGGCACCGACATCTGGCTCGAAGCCCTCACCGCCGTCCGTAGGGACCTGCTGAGCGGGGCCCAGTTCCGCAGCGAGCTCACCAACCTCATGCGCTGGCGCCTCGAGCACGAGTTCGGGTACCAGGCCACGCTGGACTTCCAGGTCATCAACACGGCCGGCAGCGGGATCTTCGACATGATCTTCGCCACCGACCACTGGGCCGGGGAGAAGATCATGAATGACCTCTACTCTAAGGCGACAAGCCGCACGCCCGTGCTCCGGCAGAGAGCCCTCCTCCAGCGCCGTCAGACCAAACTCGAAGAGGGCGGGATCCAGGGCCTGTTCGACATGGCAGATTTCGGGCCGACGGCACCCGCAGCGGCGGGATTCGAGGTTAAGCACCAGCCCGTCCCACCGCACCCGCCGTATCGCCTGCCGCGCTGACGCGTGGTTCTAGAGCCTCGCGCTTCGAGCAGCGGCCGCCGACAGTGACCTGTGCTTGATGCTCATCCGTGGCGGAACTCGACGACGTCGCCGTCGCGCATCACGTAGTCCTTGCCCTCGATCCTGGCCTTGCCCGCCGCCCGGGCGGCGGCGACCGACCCGGCCGACATCAGGTCATCGAAGGAGATGATCTCCGCCTTGATGAACCCGCGCTGGAAGTCGCTGTGGATCACCCCGGCCGCCTCGGGTGCGGTCGCGCCTGCCTTGATCGTCCAGGCACGGGCCTCCTTCGGCCCCGCGGTCAGGAACGTAGACAACCCGAGTGCCGCAAAACCTGCCCTGGCCAGCTGGTCCAGGCCTGGCTCCCCCAGGCCGAGCTCGGCGAGAAGCTCGGCGGCCTCGTCCGGCGGCAGGTCCGCGAGCTCGGCCTCATCCTTGGCGTCGAGGAACACCGACTCGGCGGGAGCCACCAGCTTGGCGAGCCGGTCGCGCAGCGCGTCGTCGGCCAGCTCAGTGTCGTCGACGTTGAACGCGTAGAGGAACGGCTTGGCAGTCAGCAGCGACAGCTCGCGCAGATGCGCGAGATCGATGCCGGCCTCGGCGGCACCGGCGAACAGCGTGGACGCATTATCGAGAACCTGCTCCGCCCTGGCCGCGGCATCGGCCACGGCGGTCCTTTCAGGATCCTTGGCGAATTTCGCTTCCTTGGCGAGTCGCGGCACCGCCTTCTCCAGGGTCTGAAGGTCAGCCAGGATCAGCTCGGTCGCGATCGTCTCGATGTCGCGCTCGGGCGACACGTCGCCGTCGACGTGGCTCACATCGGGGTCGGTAAAGACCCGCACGACCTGGCAGATCGCGTCGGTCTCGCGGATGTGGGCGAGGAACTGGTTGCCGAGGCCCTGGCCCTGCGACGCGCCGCGGACCAGTCCGGCGATATCGACGAACCGCACGGTGGCAGGCACGACCCTGGCCGAGTTGTACAGGCCGGCCAGGGCGTCCAGGCGCGGATCAGGGATACCGACAACGCCGACATTGGGCTCGATCGTCGCGAACGGGTAGTTGGACGCCAGCACGCTTGCCCGGGTCAGGGCGTTGAACAGGGTGGACTTGCCCACGTTGGGCAGGCCGACGATTCCGATCTCAAGGCTCACCGGTCGAGTCTAGGCGCCGCGGCCGGGTTACCAGCCCATGCCCCGCGCCAGCCATGCCCGGCGCCAGCGGCCGCGTGCCGGAGCCAGCGGGAGCGTGTCGGAGGCCCAGACTGTCGTAGCTGGCTGGAAACATGGCCGGATATGAACGCGATCTTGCTGCTGATCGGCCTCGCCATCGGCGCGCTGCTCGGTGCCGTGATCGGCTTCCTCTATGCTCGCGCCCGCCTGGCCACCGTCACAGCGGATCTCACCGCCCAGGCTCGCGCGGCCGACGAGCGTGCCCGCGCGGCCCATGACCAGGCGGCGCTGATCGACGGCTACCTGGCCGAGCGGTTCCAGGCCCTGTCGGCGCAGGCCCTCGATGCCAGCCAGCAGCGGCTGCTCGAGGTCAGCGAGATCAGGATGCGCGCGGCGAACCTCAGCGCGGCCGGCGAGCTTGACTCCCGCCGCCACGCCGTCGAGCAGCTGGTCGAGCCCCTGCGGCAGACGCTGGCCAGGGTCGAGGCGCAGCTGCGCGAGACCGAGGCGGCCAGGCAGAGCTCGCACGCGGCGCTGACCGAGCAGGTGAAGTTCGCGATGCAGACCTCAGAGCAGCTGCGCATGCAGACCCAGGCCCTGGTCACCGCACTGCGGCGGCCTGAGGCGCGGGGCCGGTGGGGCGAGATGCAGCTTCGGCGGGTGGTCGAGCTAGCCGGGATGAGCGCCCGCTGCGACTTCGACGAGCAGGTCACGGTGGCCGACGGCGACGGCGGAACGGCGCGCCCCGATATGGTCATCAGGCTCGCAGGCGGCAAGAACATCGTGGTGGACTCGAAGGTGTCGTTGGCCGCGTACCTGGAGGCCGCGGAGACCAGCGACGAGGACGTGCGCGAGGCCCGGCTCGGCGCGCACGGCCGGCACCTGAAGGAGCATGTCGACCGGCTGGCTGCGAAGTCGTACTGGTCGGCACTGAGCCCCGCGCCAGAGTTCGCCGTGCTCTTCATTCCCGGCGAGGCGTTCCTGGCGCCGGCCCTGGAGCGCGAGCCCGCGCTGCTCGAGTACGCGATCGCCCGCCGCGTCCATATCGCCACGCCCACGACCCTGGTCACCATGCTCAGGACCGCGCAGTACGCCTGGCAGCAGGAAGCGCTGTCGGAGAACGCGCGGGCCGTCTTCGACCTCGGCCGGGAACTATACGACCGGCTGAACGGACTCGGCGGCCACGTTGAGGTCGTCGGCAAGTCCCTGGCCAGCGCGGTCGCCGCATATAACCGGGCGGTCGGCGCGCTGGAGAGCAGAGTCCTCGTCACGGCCCGCAAGCTGAACCAGCTCGGCGTCACCGACGCGGCCCTGACCGGGCCCGGCCCGGTTGAGGTATCGCCGCGGGCGCTCTCCGCGCCTGAGCTCATGACCGACACCGCGCCGGCGCTCACCGCGGTCGTCAAGCGGATGCCCGGCAGCGGGGTCGCCGAGCCCGTGCAGGATAACGGAACCCGCGAGCCCGTCCCGGCCCGCCAGGGCGAGACCCGGACGATCGGAGCAGCCAGTTGACCAGCCGGAGAAGCATGCCGCAGTTCGCCTGGCCTGACCTATGGCCGCCGATGGGAGCCCGGGCGGCTGCCGTCGCCATGTTCTTCGTGTTCCTGCTCACCGACCTGACCGCGGGATGGCTGCATGTCGTCGCACTGACCGGATTCGGCTTCGCGGCAGGCAGCGCGGCGGCGGCGGGCCGGACCAGGCGGCACGAGCTGCTCCTCGTCGCTACCACGCCGCCGCTGATCTTCCTGGCCGCGGTAACGAGCGCCGAGCTGATCACGCTGCACCTGAATCACGTGGCCGCCACCGCCGGGCTGGTGCTCGCCGGCATCTTCCTGACCCTGAGCACGGCCGCGCCGTGGATGTTCGGCGGGCTGGCGGGAGCCCTGCTGATCGCCACCGTCCGCGGGCTGCCGCAATGCGTTCGCGAGCTGCGGGCCGAGCTCACGGGCACTGCCCTGCCCGGCGACTGACCGGCACTGCCCTGCCCGGCGACTGACCGGGCGGTGCGCCTGAGTGCCGCGGGCGTGCTCTAGCGCCGGGGAGGGCGCAGCTCGCGCGGCAGCGCGAAGGAGATGTGCTCCTCCACGGCCTCGACCTCTTCGACCGCGGTGAAGCCGGCCAGCGCCAGCCGGTCGAGCACCTGGGAGACCAGTTCCTCGGGAACCGACGCACCGCTCGTCACCCCGACCGTGGTCGCGGATTCCAGCCAGGACGGCTCGATCGCCGCGCAGTCGTCGACCAGGTGAGCGACCGCGGCGCCCGAGTCGAGCGCGACCTCGACCAGCCGGACCGAGTTGGACGAGTTCGTCGAGCCGACGACGATTACGACGTCGGACTCCTTGGCGATCTGCTTCACCGCCGCCTGCCGGTTCTGCGTCGCGTAGCAGATGTCATCGCTCGGCGGGTCCATCAGCAGCGGGAGCCGATCCCGCAGCGCCGCGACCGTCTGCGTGGTCTCGTCGACGGACAGCGTCGTCTGCGACAGCCAGACCACCTTGGCCGGATCACGCACCCCGATGCTGGCGGCGTCGGCCGGGCCGTCGACAAGCCGGATATTCTCCGGCGCCTCGCCGGTCGTGCCGATGACCTCCTCGTGGCCTTCATGACCGATCAGCAGGATGTCGTAGTCCTGGGCGGCGAACCGGCGCGCCTCGTTGTGCACCTTGGTGACCAGCGGGCAGGTCGCGTCGATGGTCCGCAGGCTGCGATCCTTCGCTGCCTCGTGCACGCCAGGGGCGACGCCGTGCGCGGAGAAGACGACGACGGACCCTTCAGGGACCTCCTCGGTCTCCTCCACGAAGATCGCGCCCCGCTTCTCGAGGGTCCGCACCACGTGGGTGTTGTGGACGATCTGCTTGCGCACGTAGACGGGAGCGCCGAACTGCTCGAGCGCGCGCTCCACGGTCTGGACCGCACGATCGACACCCGCGCAGTAGCCGCGCGGTTTCGCAAGCAGGACGCGCCTGGTCGGTTCGGACATGACATCTATGGTAGGCGAACTTCACAGCCTCCCCGCGGCGCGGGCGCCCGGCCGCCGGCGGCACGCCGTCGACGGAACTCCCGTCAGGAGCACTTATGCGGGACGATGTCGGGTGAAGGACCGGGCGCGGAGGAGGTTGCCGCGGGCGCGACTGCGCGGCCTGGCCCTGGGTGAGGAGGCAACGATGGTGCGATTGCCGGACGCTGCGGGGCAGGTCAGGAATGCTCCGGTCAAGGCGCTGCGGGGATTTTTCGCCGGAATCGGGCAGCTGCTGCTCGCCGCGGATCGCTTCCGCGCCGAGGAAGCCGAGCGCGATCGGGCCGACGACGACGAGCAGCACGACCCGCTCACGACGCTCGAACGCCAGCCGGCGGGCCACGACCATGCACCGGGCCGGGCGGCGCCCCGAATCCGGGAGAAGGGAACCCGGGATGGTCAGCCTGCGGGGCAGCGCCGGTTCCGCTCGCTGGACTCGACCGGCAACGTCAGGGTCCTGACCCCGGCGGAGGCCGCCGAGGTGTCGCCGGAAGCCGGCCTGCCGCCAGAACCCGACGTGTCGGCGCAAGCGGAGGTGTCGACGGAAGCGGTGCCGGTGCCTGCCGTTCCAGCCGCGCGGACTGCCGCGGAGGCGCCCGCCGCACGGCAGCAACCAGCCAGAGCGCAGGCACCAGCCAGAGCGCAGGCACCGCCCGCCCCGGCTAGCCTGCCTGTTCCTGGCTACGACGGCCTCTCGCTGCCGTCGCTCAGGTCGAGACTGCGCGTCCTGGACGCTGCGCAGCTTCGGGTGCTCGTCGCCTACGAGAAATCGAACGCGCAGCGGGAGGACGTCATGACGATGTTCGAGCGGCGGATCGCCAAACTCGAAGCAGCCGGGCCCGATGCCACTTGAGACCAGCGCCGAGGCGCCGATCCCGGTCCGCACCGCGCTGCGGCTGGTCGGCGAATGGATCGGCAGGCTTGGCCGGGTCTGGGTCGAAGGCCAGATCGCCGAGCTCAGCAAGCGCGGCAGCACGGTCTACCTGACTCTGCGCGATCCGGTCGCCACCGTGTCGGTGCGGGTGATCTGCCCGCGTCAGGTGTTCGACGCCGCCGAGCCGGCGCCTGCCGAAGGCGCTCGCGTCGTCGTCCGGGCCAAGCCGGATTTCAGCATGACCAGAGGGTCGTTCTCGCTGAGCGCGCTCGAACTGCGCGCGGTCGGGATCGGCGAGCTTCTCGCCAGGCTCGAGCGGCTCAGGCGCGAGCTCGCCGCGGAGGGACTGTTCGCCGCGGAGCGCAAACGGCGGCCGCCCTTCCTGCCCGGCCTGGTGGGACTGATCTGCGGCCGGGACTCGGCCGCCGAGCGTGATGTGCTCGAGA
This sequence comes from Streptosporangiaceae bacterium, assembly GCA_035532775.1. Taxonomy (GTDB): domain Bacteria; phylum Actinomycetota; class Actinomycetes; order Streptosporangiales; family Streptosporangiaceae; genus Chersky-822. Next base: position 23,833 of record DATKQH010000198.1, on the reverse strand, counting down.
ACGCGGCGCGCCGGTGGCCGTCGGTGCGATTCAGGGTCGAGCAGGTGGCCGTGCAGGGACCGTACGCGGTGACAGAGGTCACCGATGCCCTGCGAGCTCTCGACGCCGACACCGCGGTCGACGTGATCATCATCGCCCGTGGCGGCGGTTCGATCGAGGACCTGCTCCCGTTCTCGGACGAGACCCTGATCCGTGCCGTTGCGTCGTGCCGGACTCCCGTGGTCAGCGCGATCGGCCATGAGCAGGACGTCCCACTGCTCGACCTCGTCGCTGACGTTCGGGCGTCCACGCCGACCGACGCCGCGCGCCGGGTCGTGCCCGACATTAGCGAGCAGATCGCGATCGTCACCGAACTCCGGGCGCGGGCACGCCGGCAGCTGGCCGGACGGCTTGACCGGGAGGCTGCCTGGCTCGCGGGCATCAGGTCCAGGCCCGCGCTGGCGAGTCCGGCCGCCGAGATAGACCGCCGCCATGAGCAGGTGCTCGCTCTCACCGAGCGCGCACGGCGGTGCCTTGCCGCTGGACTGGATCGGGCCGGAGCTGACCTGGCCCATACCAGGGCGCGGCTGATCGCCCTGTCCCCCGCGGCCACTCTTCACCGTGGCTATGCGATTGTCCAGCGTGCCGACGCGACCGTGGTGCGCTCGGCCCGGGACGTCGCCCCAGCCGAACCGCTGCTGATTCGGCTCGCCGCTGACCAGATCAATGTAACAGTGAGTGACTCAACAGCTACCTCTTGAAGTCGCCATCGGTACGCTCATTGTTACTTACTCTGCGTGGCGTTTCCTCGCGCGAGCTTGAGGCGAAAACTACACTGTCGCCCAGAGCAACTACGATCAACAGGTGGCGCGGGGCAGGGAGCCGAGACTCCTGCCTAGAGAAATACGTGGTCGGAGGGGGGACGCGTCGGCGAAATGCCAGGCGCTCAGTCAATCGTGCACCTGTAATTGATTACGACGCCAAATCAGGGAGGGCATGTCGTGCCGGTACAGCCAACCTCTGCCGAGATCGGTGAACCGGCTGTGGAAGGCCAGACCACGACGATGGGCGATGCTCAGCTAGCCAGCACTGAGCCGCCCAGGACGGAGCTAGCAGGCAGCGCCACGTCGGCGGATTCCAGCTCGGAAACGGAGCAGCAGGAAAACCATCCGGCGCACGCCGATGCGGCAGCGGCCCCCGCCGAAGCGGCAGCCACTGCGACGCCACGGCGCGCACCGGCCGGGGCACCCGATACAGCGGCCGGAGAGCCTGCCGCCAGGACGCCGTGGCGAGCACCCGGCCTCGACGGCGTGCGGGCACTGGCTGTCCTCGCCGTGCTGGCGTTCCACGAGAGCCTGCCCTGGATCCCGGGCGGCTTCCTCGGCGTCGACGTCTTCTTCGTGCTCAGCGGTTACCTGATCACCGACCTGCTCGTGGTCAGATTCGGACGGGACGGCAACATCGGGCTCCCCGGCTTCTACCAGCGCCGCGCGCGCCGGCTGCTGCCGGCCCTGGCCCTCATGCTGCTGACCGTCACGGCCGCGGTGAGCGTGCTGGAACCTGGTCAGCGAGCCGGGCTGCGACCTGCCCTGCTTGGCGCGGTCACCTACACGAGCAACTGGTGGCAGGCGTTCGCGCACCAGTCCTACTTCTCGCTCTACGGGCCGCCGCCCGCGTTCGAGCATCTGTGGTCACTCGCCGTCGAGGAGCAGTTCTACCTCCTCTGGCCGCTGCTGCTGACCGTGGTCCTGGTCATCGTGCGCCGCCCGGTCGCCCGCGCGGCGTTCGCCTGGGCCGGGGCGCTGGCCTCGGCGCTGGCCATGCTCGCCATCTACGCGCCGGGATCGGACCCTTCGCTGGTCTACTACGGCACGGACACGCACGCGAGTGCGCTGATGGTCGGCGCGGCGCTCGCGCTGACCTGGCCGCTCGCGAAGGTCGCCGCGACCGGCGGCCGGGTGCGGCTGAGCCTGGACATCGCGGGCGCGGCCGGCCTGGCGATCCTGGCCTGGGCAGTCTGGCATCTGTCCGGTGCCAACTCCGTGGTCTACCCGTACGGCCTGATGCTCGCCGCGCTCGCGTCGGGCGCCCTGATCCTGGCGGCGGCGGCGCCCGGCAGGATCGGCACGATGCTGTCCGCGAAGCCGCTGCGCTGGCTGGGCATCCGGTCCTACGGCATCTACCTGTGGCACTGGCCGGTGATCGCGATCACGACGGGCATCGCCCCGCGCGCGGCCACCTCGGCGCCCGCTCGCCTTATCGACGCCGTCCTGCCGATCGGCCTGGCAGCGGCCTCCTGGCGCTGGCTAGAAGAGCCAATTCTGCGTAACGGGCTGCGCGCCGAACTCGCCCAGCGAATCAGGCTCTTGCTGCTCGCACCCAGGGCAGTCCTGCGATCTCCATCGGCTGCCGTGCCGCTAATGACCGCGGTGGCGCTGGTCGCCGTGGCCGCCATGGCGGGCTACGGAATCCTGATCCCGCAGACCGGCCCGACCTTGCAGGCCCAGATCGCCCGCGGCGCGCGGGTCAGCGCCACGACGCTGCCGCCCGCGCAGCCCGCTGGCCAGCCCGATCCGTGGTGGACCGTACCAGGGCGGCTGCCCTTCCGGGTGACCGTGCACGCCAAGCCGTCCAAGCCGGCCAGGCCGCCTCGCGTGCTGGGCAGCAAGGTGATGGCGATCGGTGACTCCGTCATGCTGGCCTCGGCGCCTGAGCTGGCCCAGGCGATGCCCGGCATCTACATCAACGCGAAGGTCAGCCGGGCGATGATCGCCGGCATCTCGATCGTCGACCAGCTGGCCAGGTCCGATCGGCTCCGGCGGGTGGTGATCGTCGGCCTGGGCACCAACGGCCCGGTTACCTCCGATCAGATCAGCCAGCTCAGGAAGGCCGTCGGTGACCGGTGGCTGGTGCTGGTCAATACGTTCGTGCCGCGATCCTGGGAGCACGAGGTCAACTCGACCCTGGCCAGTGCCGCGAGCCGCTATCCGAACGTGCTGCTCGTCAACTGGCACGCCGCGATCGAGCATCACCAGGGCCTGCTGTGGAGCGACGATATCCATCCGCAGCCGATTGGCGGGAAGCTGTACGCGAAGGTCGTGCGGTCGGTCGTGCGGCGCGCGCTGGACCGGCGGCCCACACTGATGCGGTCCGCGCCGCGACACGTTCCGCTGACCGGCTTCCTTCTGCACGCCAGTTACGCGACGCTGTACTAATGCCGAAGGAAACCGCCGCCGAGCGCCTGGGCTACGAGCAGGCTCGCGACCAGCTCGCCGACCTCGTCAAGCGACTTGAGGCAGGCGGCCTGACCCTTGAGCAATCACTCGAGCTGTGGGAGCGCGGCGAGCGGCTGGCCGCGATCTGCGAGGAGTGGCTGGAGGGCGCGAGGGCCAGGCTGGCCGCGGCGATAAGCCCGCCGGCCGGCGGGCACGCGGACAGCGAGGACGACTCAGCGAGGCCGTTCTGACCGGGCGGCCCGCCCAGGGGCCAGGGCCGGGACCGGGCCTGCGCGGCCCGCTCCCGCTACATAGGATTCGAACGTGGCCGGCCCGCCTGCCGATGGTTACCGGCTGCGGTCCGAGCAGGGCGCAGCCACGCTGACAGCGATGACAGCTACTTCCCCGGGAGACGAAGCGATGGCTAACGACATTCCGCCGATAACACCGGGCACAGAGCCGAGTGCTCCTGACCGCAACCTGGCGCTGGAGCTGGCCAGGGTCACCGAGGCGGCCGCGCTCGCCGCGGCCCGGTGGGTCGGCCGGGGCGACAAGAACGGCGCCGATGGCGCGGCCGTGAGCGCGATGCGGCAGCTGATCAGCACCGTGTCGATGAACGGCGTGGTCGTGATCGGCGAGGGCGAGAAGGACCGCGCTCCGATGCTGTTCAACGGGGAGCAGGTCGGCGACGGCACGGGCCCGGACTGCGACGTCGCGGTCGACCCGATCGACGGTACCAGGCTGACGGCGAACGGCATGCCGAACGCCGTCTCGGTGATCGCCGTCAGCGCCCGGGGGTCGATGTATGACCCCACCGCGGTCTTCTACATGTCCAAGCTGGTGGCCGGCCCGGAGGCCGCGGATGTCGTCGACATCGACGCGCCCCCCGCGGCCAACATCGCGGCCGTGGCCAGGGCCAACCGCTGCGCTCCGCACGACGTGACCGTGGTCATCCTGGACCGGCCCCGGCACGCCGAGCTGATCTCGCAGGTACGCGATGCGGGAGCGCGGATCAAGCTGATCACCGACGGCGACGTGGCCGGGGCGATCCTGGCGGCCCGCGAGGGTACCGGCGTCGACCTGCTGCTCGGCATCGGCGGCACGCCGGAAGGCATCATCGCGGCCTGCGCGATGAAATGCCTCGGCGGGGTCATTCTCGGCAAGCTGGCGCCGCGCGACGAGGAGGAGCGCGACCGGGCCATCGACGCGGGGCATGATCTTGACCGGGTGCTGACGACCGAGGACCTGGTCTCGTCCGACGACGCGTTCTTCGCCGCCACCGGGATCACCGACGGCGAGCTGATCCAGGGTGTGCGCTATAAGTCAGGCGGCGCCACGACCCACTCGCTCGTCATGCGGGCCAGGTCGGGAACGATCCGCAACATCCACAGCGAGCACGCGCTCTGGAAGGTGTCCCGGTACTCGGTCGTGCCCTACTGAGGGATCCCGTACTGGCCGCCCGCGCCGGGCCGTAACGTCCTGCGCAGCCCGGAACGCCACCGTGACCTGCGGACAGTGACCGCCTTCACGGCGCCGCCGAGCGTCAGCGTCCGGACCTCGATCACCGCGCTGCCGGGTGCCGCCGCCGAGGCGGCCATGGTCCGGCCGCGCACGCTCCTGGTGCCCATGAAGGACCTTCCGGCCATCTCGACGGCGACGCCGGCGGGCACGATGAGCCTGACCTGGCCAGCGACGGCGGTGGCGTAGATCGTCACCCGCTGGCTCTGCAGCATCGCATCGCGCAGGTCGAGCACGACGTTGCCGAAGAAGGCCGTGACCGAGAGCACCTCGGGCACCACCCACCGGCCGTCGCGGCGTTCCCGGGCGAAGGCCGCCAGCACCGAGCGCCGCGGGTAGAGCTTGATCGGCTGTCCTGACGGCAGCGTGAGATCAGCGGTCAGCCTGCTCAGCTCTCCGAGCGTCCTGGCCGCCAGTGCTCGTTCCGAGCGCTCGGCATGCTCGGGCAGGGTGAGCCTGCCGTCGCCTGCGGCCTCGCTGAGCAGCGTGATCACCAGCTCGCGGTCCGCGTCCGACGCGCGCAGCTCATGGGGTCCGGGCCGCGAGCTCACATCCCGACGATACCGGACCGCCATCCCGCTGGCCGGTTTCGAAGTGGGTTACTCCGAGTAGCGCTCCCGGGCAGCGTTGCCCACCGGGCAGCCGCCCTCGGTGCCGCGGCAGACGCCGATGTCGCAGAGGCGGCAGATCCACCGGGTCGCACCGGGGCCGCGCATCATGCCGGCGAGCACCTTCCCGGCGAGGAACTCGAACATCTCGCGCTCGGCCCCGGACAGGACGGCGAGCGACCGCTCGAGCACCTCCGCCCGGGCCCGGGACACCCGGTCGGCCGCCTGCCTGCCTGGTTCGGTCAGCACGACCGAGGTACTGCGGCCGTCGGCACCGGGAGCACGGCGCACGTAGCCGGATTCCTCCAGGCGGTCGAGCAGCCGCACCGTGCCCGACGACGTCAGGCCGAGGACCTGGCGGAGCCGGTCCACCGACGGCCGGTCGAGAAAGTGCAGCAGCGCGGAGAGCGCGGCGGCCGCGGACTCCGACCGGCCCGCCGCTTCGGCGATCGCATCGGCGGCCTGGTCCGCGACGACCAGCGACAAGGCCCCGAAGACATTGCCAGCCCGGTCCAGAGCGACTGCCCGGTCCAGGCCGGCCGGAGTGTCCGCTCCCCCGGTGACGGCGGGATCAGCCAATCTCGTAATCGAAGGTGAAGGTACCGCCCGATCCGCCGGTCGTGACTGCCGAGCCGGTGCCGCGCAGGCCACGCAGGTCACCCGTCGCCGACCCGTCGACCACTTGCCAGAGCGTTCGCGCCTGTCCGTCCTCGTAGCTGCCGTCGGCGCGGACCACGAAGCTGCCCGAGCGGCCTGCGAGCTCCCCGACCGTCCGCTGGTAGCCGGTGAACGACGCGGTGCCGTCCTGGCCGTAGCACATCACCGCCTCCCAGCCGCCCTTGCCCTTCAGGTCGCCGTCGAAGCCGAACGTCACGTGCGCCCTGGTCAGCTTGCCGCCGCCGTCCAGCTCCTCGCAGGTGTTCTCGTCCCAGCCAGAGACCGTGAACGTGCCTGTCGCCTGTGCCGTCATGCCGCCTCCTCCGGAGCCAGTCGTTCCTGACCCGTTCGTGTCAGTTGCCCTGACCCGCTTTCAATTGATGTGTGAGTCATACACTAATCTAGCAGCCCGGCAGTATCGGGCATCAGCCGACCGGGCTTGGCCGGCTTGGCCCTTACCGATCGGCGGCGCTCGGCTCGCCGCCCAGGGCCACGCGGAGCGCATTCTCCGCCGCGTCCACGGCCGCGCGCGCCGTGATCGCATGAGTGTGCGCCCGGTCGAGTTCGTCCAGGGCGATGCAGTCGAACGCGACGCGCACGTCATGCGCTGCCTGCTGCAACTGGCGGGCGGCCTCGTTCAGGTCGACGCCGTTGCTGTTACCTTCAACAATGTCAGTCATCGGCCATTTCCTTCACGGTCGGGGGCCGCGATCCAGCTCCGATGCAAGCCACCTACCCCGCTCGCACCGGTGCACTCGCTCCGGCCTTCCGGTCCGGCAGCCGGCCCCTGGTCCGCCTGCCTTCGGCGCCCGCTTCGCGAACTACGATGAGGTCGTCCCTGGTCCCGCACGAGGATGTGCCATCTGATGCCCGATTTCAGCTATACCGACCCGCTGCCTCTCGGTCCGGATACCACGGAGTACCGCCTGGTGAGCGAGGCGGGAGTCGCCACGCGCAGTGCGTTGCACCGCGAATTCCTCGAGGTTGAACCGGAGGCGCTGACTCTGCTCACGGCGGAAGCCATGCACGATATCGCTCACCTGCTGCGCCCGGCTCACCTGCGGCAGCTCCGGTCGATCCTGGACGATCAGGAGGCGTCCCCGAACGACCGCTTCGTCGCCAGCGACCTGCTCAGGAACGCTTGCATCGCGGCGGGCGGGGTGCTGCCTATGTGCCAGGACACCGGCACCGCGATCGTGATGGGCAAGCGCGGCCAGCGGGTGCTGACCAGCGGGCACGACGAGGAGCACCTCGCACGCGGCGTCTATGACGCGTACACGAAGCTGAACCTGCGCTACTCCCAGCTGGCGCCGCTGACGATGTGGGATGAGCGCAACACGGGCAGCAACCTGCCTGCCCAGATCGAGCTGTGCGCGACCGACGGCGCCGAGTACAAGTTCCTGTTCATGGCCAAGGGCGGCGGCTCGGCGAACAAGTCCTACCTGTACCAGGAGACCAAGGCGGTGCTGAACCCGCAGCGGATGGCGGCCTTCCTCGAGGAGAAGCTCCGCGCGCTCGGAACCGCCGCGTGCCCGCCATACCACCTGGCGATCGTGGTCGGCGGGACCAGCGCGGAGTACGCGCTGAAGACCGCCAAGTACGCCTCGGCCAAGTATCTCGACACGCTTCCGGTCTCCGGCTCGGCGGGCGGGCACGGCTTCCGCGACGTCGATCTCGAGCAGGCGGTCCTGGAGATCACCAGGCGCAGCGGCATCGGCGCGCAGTTCGGCGGCAAGTACTTCTGCCACGACGTCCGCGTGATCAGGCTGCCCAGGCACGGCGCGTCCTGCCCGGTTGCCATCGCGGTGTCCTGCTCGGCCGACCGGCAGGCGCTCGGCAAGATCACCCGTGACGGCATCTTCCTGGAGCAGCTGGAGACCGACCCCGCGCAGTATCTGCCCGATACCGAAGATGATGAGCTCGACGACGACGTAGTCAGGATCGACCTGTCGCGGCCGATGAGCGAGATCCGGGCGGAGCTGTCGAAGTATCCGATCAGGACCAGGCTGTCGCTGACCGGGCCGCTTGTCGTCGCGCGGGACATCGCGCACGCCAAGATCGCCGATCGGCTGGCCGAGGGCGAGCCGATGCCTGCTTACCTGCGCGATCACGCGGTCTACTACGCGGGACCGGCCAAGACGCCCGAGGGGTACGCCTCCGGGTCGTTCGGCCCGACGACGGCCGGCCGGATGGACAGCTACGTCGATCAGTTCCAGGCGGCTGGCGGGTCGCTGGTGATGCTGGCCAAGGGGAACCGGTCGGCCGCCGTGACGGCGGCCTGCCAGCAGCACGGCGGCTTCTACCTGGGCTCCATCGGCGGCGCGGCCGCCAGGCTGGCGAAGGAGTGCATCACCAAGGTCGAGGTGCTGGAGTACCCCGAACTCGGCATGGAAGCCGTCTGGCGGATCGAGGTCCGCGACTTCCCCGCCTTCATCGTCGTCGACGACAAGGGCAACGACTTCTTCGCCGACGTCACGTCCCCCAACGCCCCGCTGCTGACCATCGGCACCGCCCCCTGACTCGCCCGCTCCCCGCCCTTCCTCCCCGCGACTTGCTGACCCTGTGAACCCTGGTGGGGTTATGGCACCACCAGGGGTTCACAGGGTGGCCGGGAACTGAGGCTGGCGCTGGCATGGGGCAGGTTGCACCGGAGGGCCGTGCCGTTGGGCATGATCGGGGCATGACTTCAGCGCCTTCGGACGACAGGTTCCGGATCGAGCACGACTCGATGGGTGAGGTCCAGGTTCCCCGGGACGCCCTGTGGGGCGCGCAGACCCAGCGGGCCAGGGTCCACTCCGTCTCCGGCGAGAAGATGCCGCGCGAGGTGATCATCGCCCTGGCGCGGATCAAGTCGGCCGCGGCCGCGGTCAACGCCGATCTTGGCGTCATCGACGCCGACATGGCGCGGGCGATACAGGAGGCCGCGCGCGAGATAGCCGTCGGCGAGATCGGCGACGGCGGCCATTTCGAGCACTTTCCGCTTGACGTGTTCCAGACCGGCTCGGGCACGTCGACGAACATGAACGCCAACGAGGTCATCGCGACGCTCGCCACGCGCAGGCTCGGCCGTCCCGTGCATCCCAACGACCACGTCAACGCGTCCCAGTCGTCTAACGACGTGTTCCCGTCGGCCGTGCATATGGCAGCGGCCAGGACGCTCGGCGTGCTGATCCGCAGCCTCGGCCACCTCGCCGACGTGCTCGAGGCCAAGTCTGCCGAGTTCGCCGACGTGGTGAAGAGCGGCAGGACGCACCTGATGGACGCCGTGCCCGTGACGCTCGGGCAGGAGTTCGGCGGGTACGCGGCTGCGGTCAGGCACGGCATCGACCGGGTCCGGGCCGTGCTGCCCGAGGTGCGTGAGCTTCCGCTTGGCGGCACCGCCGTCGGCACTGGCCTGAACGCGCCGCCGGGATTCGCCGCCGCGGTGATCGAGCGGCTGGCGAGCGAGCAGTCGCCGTTCACTGAGGCGGCCAACCACTTCGAGGCGGCGGGCGGCAGGGACGCGCTCGTCGCCGCGAGCGGCGTGCTCCGCACGATCGCAGTGAGCCTGTACAAGATCTGCAACGACCTGCGGCTGATGGGATCGGGACCACGAACGGGCTTGGCCGAGATCTCGATCCCCGAGCTGCAGCCCGGCTCCTCGATCATGCCGGGCAAGGTCAACCCGGTGATCTGCGAGATGGTCTGCCAGGTTTGCGCCCAGGTGATGGGCAACGATGTCACGGTCGGATTCGCCGGTGCCGCGGGCAACTTCGAGCTGAACGTCATGGTCCCTGTCATCGCCCGGAACCTGCTCGGCTCGGCGAACCTGCTGACATCGGGTGCACTGCTGCTCGCTGACCGGTGCGTTGCCGGGATCACGACCGACCCTGACCGGCTGCGCCGCCTGGCCGAGTCCTCGCCGGCGATCGTGACCGCGCTTAACCGGTATATCGGCTACGAGGCCGCCGCGGCAGTCGCGCACGAGGCGCTGGCGACCGGGCAGACGATCAGGGATGTGGTGGTTTCCCGCGGCCATGTCGAGCGCGGCGAGATCACCGCTGAGCAGCTGGATAAGGCTCTGGATGTGCTCGCGATGACCAGGCCGGGCGGCTGAGCACATCCACGGCTGAATTCCCATCAACCTCACAGAAATCTGCCAGCCACCCCGCGTAGATTGCAGGCCATGCATTTCGCTTCCCGGACTGGCCAGCTGGTGGCCGGGCGCTACCGGCTGCTCAGTCAGCTCGGTCGCGGCGCGATGGGTATCGTCTGGCACGGCCGCGACGAGCTGCTTGACCGGGACGTCGCCGTGAAGCAGATCGTCCTGGCTCCGATGGCATCGGCCGCCGACGCGCGGGAGAGCTTCGAGCGCACGATCCGCGAGGCCAGGACCGCCGCCCGGCTCAGCCATCCCGGCGTCGTCACGGTCTTCGACGTGGTCGAAGAGGCCGGAATGCCGTGGATCGTGATGGAGCTGATCCAGGCCAGGCCGCTTGACCAGGTCATCGCCGAGGACGGGCCGCTGACTCCGGCGCAGGCAGCCCAGCTCGGCCTGCGCCTGCTTGACGCCCTCTCGACCGCCCACGCGGCCGGGGTACTGCACCGCGACGTCAAGCCGAGCAACGTCCTGATCGGCCCGGATGGCAAGGCCATCCTCTCCGACTTCGTACCAGCCGGAACTCGTCTCATGAGCCCAGGCGCCGCACGGTGAGCCGTAGCTGGCCTGGATGTAGCCGAGTCCCCAGCGGATCTGGGTCGCCGGATTGGTGTACGACGATGGAGGGACAAGAGGTACCTTCGCTCGTGCGCTTACGGCGCCGGATTTGCCCACCCACGGCACTGCCGCTGGCGTCAGCCGCCGGCACGGGCAGCGGCATGCGGACGTGTCGCGGGGCAGCGCGACCGGGAGTTACGTCGAGAACGTCACGCACGCTGGGTGCTGTCAGCCATCCACCTTGCCCGATGGGCTTTAGTGCACCCGACCAGGCCAGCGTTCCGGGGCTATGACAAATCTCACACCAAAAGTAACGAAGGACATGTGCTCCGCTACGCTAGGTGATAATGCCCAGTTCAGTGGCGTGCGGAAGGCTGACGTGCGCCGGAATCCTGTGACGGCTCCCTGATCTCACCCGAACCGCCAGGTAATCGGCGGCCCGCTAATACCAGCTATGCCCCTGCCAGAAGGCCCAGGCGTTGCACGGGCTGCCGTACCGGTCCTTGATATAGCCCAGGCCCCACTTGATCTGGGTGGTCGGGTTCGTCTGCCAGTTGGGCCCGGCGCTGGCCATCTTCGATCCGGGCAGGGCCTGCGGGATGCCGTAGGCGCCGCTGGCGTTGGCCGCGTTGTACCGCCAGTTGCTTTCCCTGGTCCAGATGTTGTTCAGGCAGCCGAACTGCTGTTTGGCGTTGAAGCCGAAGGCCGGCAGCAACCCGTACGCGATGGCCTGCGCGGTTCCCGGGTTGGGCGGCGGCGCGTAGACGGTGACGGTGCCGCCACTGCCAGCGGTCGTCGGCGGGGCGGGCACCTTCGCGACCCGCGGCGAGCCGACCACCTTGAAGCTCTTGGTCGCGGCGACCATGAGGATCATGTGCTGGCGCTGGTGCTCCAGCTGAACACCCTGCTGACTGGCAGGAATCGCGGTCAGCGCCTCGGCGAGCGGATTGGCCTGGACGGCGAACTGGCCGATCACGTACTCCGCGCCAGCGGCGACGAAAATCGCCGATACGACGGTGGTGAGCAAGAAGGCACGAACGCTTCTGCGCGGCCGGCGTCCGCCGCTTCTGCGCGGTCGGCTTCCGTCGGCAATGCGCCTCCGGTGCTGGGACAATGCCGTCCTTCCGTGGGCCGAGCGCGCTGAGCAGGTCGCCAAGCGCGCAGGACCGCTGCGGCTAAGGCAGCGAGTCTTGTAGCGGTGTGGCTACTCAAAGTGGCATGCCGATTACGGGGCAGAACCGCCGAAATAAGGAGCCAACTCCGTTGCCGCACCACGTTGCCAGAAGTGACGGACTCGACCAAGCGTTTCGGCAGAAAAAGTTGGGGTGTCGCGGGAGGAAATTGTGTCGGCCGGATCACGGATTGGCAATCAGTATCGTAACGATCACAAGGCGTAACCGTAACCAGCTTGTGACCACTAGTTGGGACCGGGCCCGCGATCGGAGCCAGCACGACACGCCGGCACTACCCTGGAGTCCAGGTTCGGGTTAGCTTGTGAAGCGAGCCGACACCCGGCGAACGGACAGGATGATGAGCAAGGCACCAGCTGAGCGGGCGGGCCGCGGCGGGCCGGCCAGGACGCAGCGCCACGCATGGACGCTCGGCGTCGGCCAGGCTGAGTCGGTGCTCGCCGGAGCGCGTAACGCCCTCTTCGTGATGACCGGGATCCTCGTCGTCATCTGGGCGATCCAGCTAGCGAACGTGGCGGACAGCTACTACCTGACCCAGGCTTACGGGATCAGGCCGCGGGACCTGGGCAGCCTGCCCTACATCCTGACGGCGCCGTTCCTGCATTTCAGCTGGACCCACATCGAGGGCAACTCGGGACCGCTGTTCATCTTCGGGTTCCTCGCGGCCTACCGGGGCATCGCGAAGTTCGCCGCGGTCACCGCCGTCGTGATCCTGACCAGCGGGCTGGCGGCGTGGTTCTTCGAGGCGTCCGGCAGCGTCGGAGCCGGCGCCAGCGGCGTGGTCTTCGGCTACTTCGGCTACATCATGGTCCGCGGCATCTTCGACCGGCATGCCATCGACGTTCTCGTCGGGGCGGTGATGGCGCTGTGCTTCGCCTACCAGTTCGCCGTGCTGCTGCCGCATCAGGGGATCGGCTGGCAGGCGCATGTGGGCGGCCTGGCCGGCGGCATACTGTCCGGCTGGCTCTTCAGGGACAGGCGCGCCGCACGGGCCGGCCAGCCCGCCCGCGGTCGCGCGGTGAGCGGAACGGCAGGGACCGCCGTCCTGCCAGCCGCCGGGGACAGCCTCGCCGCGCCCGCTCCCGGCGCCCAGACCACCAAGAAGGGCCGGGACAGCGGCAAGGGCCCCGTGGTCGATCCGTCCAACCCGCGGGCCGAGCTCTACAAGCAGCTCGACGATCTGGGCCTCTAGCCAGGCCCCGCCCGGCGACCTCCGCACGGGCGCCAGCTCGGCACTCCGGCACTGCCGCCTTGACATGAAGTGCACTTGAAGTCCCAGACTCGGCCTATGACCGATGTGAGCACAGCCCCGACCTATTCCTATGCGGACCTGCCTGACCTGATGGCCATGATGACCGGCGACGAGAAGCACGACCTCGCCGCCGAGTCCACGCTCGACGTGCTCTGGGTGCTCTACGATCGCGTGCTGCGGCTCAGCCCGGCGACCGCGGACGCCGAGTCCAGGGACAGGTTCTACCTCTCCAAGGGTCATGGACCGATGGCTTTTTACGCAATCCTGACCGCTAAAGGTTTCATCGAGCCTGATGCCCTGCCCGGATATGGCCGGTTCGACTCCGTGCTTGGCCAGCATCCGGACCGCAATCTCGTCCCGGGGGCAGAAATCTCCAGCGGCTCGCTCGGCCACGGGCTGCCGCTGGCCGTCGGGACCGCCCTGGGCCTGCGCGCGCTGGGCCTGACTCAGGACCGCGTCTTCGTGCTGACCGGGGACGGCGAGCTGGACGAGGGCTCCGGTCATGAGGCGATCGCGTTCGCCGGGCGCGCCGGGCTCGAGGCCCTGCACTGCGTCGTGGTGGACAACTCATCGGCCAGCTACGGCTGGCCGGGCGGCATCGAAACCCGCTTCGCCGCCGAGGGCTGGTCCGCGGTCCGGGTCAGCGGCCGCGATCACGACGCGCTCGAGGCCGCGCTCACCGCTCCGCATCCCGGCCGGCCGCACGCCGTCGTCGCCGTCATCTAGGGAGGAAGCAGATGGACACCATGCGAGAGCGCTTCGCGAGCGTCGCCGCCGACCTGCTGGACACCGACCCGCGGGTCGCGGTGGTGCTGGCCGATATCAGCGCGGACGCGTTCGCGCAGGCCCGCCGGCGCCACCCCGACCGGGTCGTCAACCTCGGCATCCGGGAGCAGCTGCTGATCAGCGTGGCCGGCGGGATGGCACTGGCCGGGATGCGGCCGATCGCCCATACCTTCGCGAGCTTCCTGGTCGAGCGGCCGTTCGAGCAGATCAAGCTGGACCTGACCCACCAGGGCGTCGGCGCCGTGCTGGTCAGCTCGGGTGCCTCGTTCGACTACTCGGCTTCCGGCCGCACCCACCAGTCCCCCGGCGACGTCGCGCTGCTCAGCACGCTCCCGGGCTGGACGGTGCAGGTTCCCGGTCACCCCGATGAGGCAGGAACCATGCTGCGCGCCGCCGCCGCCGGCGGCGGCCTGGTCTATCTCCGGCTGTCCGGGCTGGCCAACGCCGCTCCGCTGGTCGGCAGCGGCGAGGAATTCACCGTCCTGCGACGCGGAACGGAGGCGACGATCGTCGCCGTCGGGCCGCTCGCCGACGCGGTCATCGAGGCAGCGAGCGGAATGGACGTCACCGTACTGTACGCGTCGACGGTCCGGCCGTTCGACCGGCACACCCTGCGCGCGACGCTCGGCGCGCCGGTCGTCGTGCTCGTGGAGCCCTACCTGGCCGGGACATCGGTGCCGGAGGTCGCGAGCGCCCTGGCCGATCTCCCGCACCGGGTGCTCGGGCTCGGCGTGAGCCGCGCGGAGCTGCGCCGTTACGGGACCCCGCAGGAGCATCAGGCCGCGCACGGCCTGGACGCCGCGTCGCTGCGCGAGCGGATCGCCGGATTCATCGACACCGGCGTAGCGGCTGAAACCGGTGGCCCGCACCGGCTGCCCGCCCGGTCTCTGGCCTGAACCGGCGGGGCAGGCCGGTCGCACCGGAGCAGCCCGGGCCGACCGCCGACCGGCGGGCGACCCGGCCGGCGGTTACCCGCCGAACTGGCCCGAGAGACGCCGCCGGTCCCCTAGCCTCGTGGGCATGGGTGCGCTGCTCGTCGTGGGGACGTCGTCAGACGCCGGGAAGAGCGTGCTCGTGGCGGGACTGTGCCGGTGGCTGGCCAGGGACGGGGTGCGGGTCGCGCCGTTCAAGGCGCAGAACATGTCGCTCAATTCCTTTGTCACCCGGTCGGGCGCCGAGATCGGCCGGGCCCAGGCCGCCCAGGCACAGGCCTGCCTGATCGAGCCCGAGGCCGTGATGAACCCCGTCCTGCTCAAGCCGAGCAGCGACACCGGCAGCCAGCTGATCGTGCTGGGCCGGGCCGTTGGCGAGCACGACGCGGCACGGTACTGGAGCGACGTGCAGCAGGGCCTGCTCGACATCGTCGTCGACTCCTTCCGCGACCTCGCCTCCCGGTTCGACGTGGTCATCTGCGAGGGAGCGGGCAGCCCCGCCGAGATCAACCTGCGGCAGTCGGACATCGTGAACCTGGGATTCGCCCGGGCGGCTGGCGTGCCCGCCCTGCTCGTGGGCGACATCGACCGCGGCGGCGTGTTCGCGTCCTTCGTCGGTACCCTCGCGCTACTCGATCCGGCGGATCAGGCCCTCATCGCGGGCTTCGTGGTGAACAAGTTCCGCGGTGACCGCGCCCTGCTCGAACCTGGCCTGGCCATGCTCGAGAAGCTGACGGGCCGGCCGACCTTCGGCGTGCTGCCCTTCGTCAGGGAGATCGGGGTTGACGCCGAAGACGCGATCGACTGGGCTCTGGTGCGGTCCGGCGGCCCGCCGGCCGGCGAGGACGTGCTGCGGGTGTCGGTCGTCGCGCTGCCCCGGATGAGCAACCACACCGACGCGGACGCGCTCGCGGTCGAGCCTGGCGTCGTCGTCCGGTTCGTGACCCAGGCCGCCGAACTGCGCGACACGGACCTCATCGTGCTCCCGGGGACCAGGGCAACCGTCGCCGACCTGGCCTGGCTGCGCGAGCGCGGGATCGACAAGGCGATCGAGCGGCACGCCGCGGAAGACAGGCCCGTGCTCGGCATCTGCGGCGGCTATCAGATGCTCGGGACGCTGATCGACGACCCGGTGGAGAGCAAGGCCGGTTCGCTGCCTGGCCTGGGCCTCCTCCCCGTCGTGACGCGCTTCCGCCAGGAGAAGCTCCTGGCCAGGCCATCGCGGGTGCTCCCAGACGGCACTGTGGTCGACGGCTACGAGATCCACCACGGCCTAGTGACACGCGAGGGCGGGGAGCCGCTGGTCGCCGACGAAGGCTGCCGGGCAGGCGCTGTTGCCGGGACGGTGTGGCACGGGCTGCTCGAGAACGACGCGTTCCGGCGCGGCTATCTCCATGAGGTCGGCCGTCGCTGTAACCGGCGGTTCGCGGTCGCCCCGGACACCAGCTTCGCGGCGGTCCGCGAGGCCAGGCTCGACCGGCTCGCCGATCTTGTCGCGGGGCACGTAAACCAGGCCCTCGTCCGCAAGCTGCTCCGGGCAGGAGCCGACCCGGCCGGGACGCTGACGCTGACGCTTGGCCAGGCGCCGGACCCGGCATCGGCCGCCCGGTAGGCTCACCGCGGGAAGGAGGCCGAATGTGCCCGGACTGACCAGCTCCGAGCCTGCGAGCAGCGAGCGAGAGCCCGGCGTCGAGCCGCCGCCCGCCCCGGCGACGCTGCCCCGCCGGACCGAGCGGCTGGTGCTGCGGCCGTTCCGGCACGGCGACGAGCGGGATGTCCTTGCCTACCGCAGCCGCGCGGACGTCGTGCGCTACATGCCGACTGACCCGATGGGCGAGGGCATCGCCGAGGCGTTCATCGCCGAGCGGCTCACAGCCACGCAGATCGCTGCCGACAACGACCGGATCATCCTTGCGGTCGAGCACGAAGGCCGGGTGATCGGCGACGTGCTGATCAGGGCCGGGCTGATGGCCGACCGGCAGGCCGAGATCGGCTGGGCGTTCAACCCCGGATACCGCGGACGGGGCCTGGCCACCGAGGCTGCCCGTGAGCTGCTCGCGCTCGCCTTCGGCGACCTGGGCATGCACCGCGCCTGGGCCCAGCTCGATCCGAGGAACGTGGCGTCGGCCCGGCTCTGCGAGCGGCTCGGCATGCGGCAGGAAGGTTACTTCCGGCAGGACATGTGGTTCAAGGGAGGATGGGGCGACACCGCCATCTACGCCATGCTGGCCGCCGAGTGGCACGGCCAGGAACGGTAGCGGGGCTCGCCCAGGGCACCCGCCGGCCAGCGCGGGGTCAGGAAGGCGCCGGTGCCGTGCCGGGTACCTCGATCTGGTCGAGGTGCTCGGCCGATCCGGCGCGCGGGTCCGCCGACAGGTGGGTGCGGCCCGCTGTCTCGTCTGTGGCGAGCTGAATGGCCAGGTCGAGCGGGAGCCTGGAGTGCTCGGGCGCCGTATCCGGGGTGGCGAACCCCGGCCGGTCCGACCGCCCGCTGACCGCGGGCACCAGCCAGCCGTCCGCGTAGAACTTGATCCCGTCGGACCTGACCCAGGGGCCGCAGTCCGCCCGGCGGGCATCGAGCTCGGCGGCGCCTGACCGCTCGGCCAGCCCGCTGGCCAGGCAGATCCGCAGCCGGGCGGGAAGCGGGCGGCTCTGGCAGATGGCGGCCAGCGCATCGAGGTACCACCAGCGGCGCATGCCCATCTCGGTGACCTCGGCCAGGCCGGCCTTGCAGCGCGGCACAGGCCACGGTACCGGCGCGCGGCCAGCTAGGGAAGCTGCCCGGGCTCATGTCCGGTCGTGTGCAATCTTGGAGGAGCGACATGAGGATGGTGCAGCACTTGTACTGATCGCGGTGGGCGCGATACTCAGGTTCGCCCTCGCGGTCTCGGTCCGTCATGGCATCTACCTGAACACCATCGGCGACATCCTGATGGGCGCCGGGGCATTCGGCCTGCTGCTGTGGGTCATCATCTGGGCGCCGTGGGCACAGGGCCGCCGTACCACGTACCGGCAGACCACAGCGATGGATGGCCGTCCTTACCCCCCGCGGGCCGCGCGCCCGGAACCTACACCCGTAACGGCGTCACCTACGAGGACGACTACCCGCGGTAGCGGCTGCCGGGGATCCGCCGTTCCAGCGCCTGGCCGGCAGCCCGGCCGGGCGCTGGAAACTGGCAGGCGGCGCCTGCTCAGGAGATGCTGATCTGGAACATGTCCGTGACGGAGTGATGCGCCGGCTTCGCGGAGTCGGTGATCTTCACGAGGAATGTGTACTTCCCGGCTCGGGATGGCTTGCCGGTGATACGGCCCGTCCTGGCATTGATGCTGAGCCCCATGCCGACCGTCGCCTTCGGCAGAGTCAGGTCCGAGACCTTGAGCACCGGGCCGCGCAGGCCACCCGAAGGTGAAAGGGTGACCAGGGCATCCAGCGGCCCTGGCGGGGAGCACTCCTGTCCCACGGTCAGCGTCAGGAAATAGGTTCCCGCCTTGGCGGTCCTCATGCCGCTTGCACCGTTGTCGCCGATCAGCGCCGAGTCCACCGTCCCGCCTTCGGCGTTCTGCAGCGTCGCTGCCAGTTCCTCGCAGCCGTCCCCACCCGGTGTGACGTCCTCCACCCGCAGCGTGACTGCCGTCGAGCCGTTGACCTGGAAATAGGTCCAGCCCGTGCTCCCGCCCTTGCGTGTGACCCACAGCACCCGGTGCCCTCGGTCGGTTCTGCGCCATCGTTTCGCCGACGGGCATGAGAGAGTATTCTAGTGCGGAGTTGAGCCAACTCTTCAACCCTGGCCTAGAGCGCTACAGGAGGCGTGTGAAGCGGACCGAACTGATTCGGAGCCGACAGGAAGCCAGGCGGCAAGGCGTTGCGTGGAAACCAGTCGAAGGCGGCAAGCATGACACGTTCTGGCTCGGGTCGGTCAAGATCCCCATCCCGCGTCACACCGAGATCGGGCAGCACACAACCGAAGACATCCTCCACGAATGCGAAGCTGAGCTAGGGAAAGGATGGTGGCGGACCTGAAGACCTACCATGCAGACGTCGACCGGGACGGGAAGGTGTGGCGTGTGCGCGTCCCCGAAGTCCAGCGCACAACCCAGGCCCGCAACCTTCGTGAGGTCGAGCCGATGGCCCGTGACCTCATCGCCATCATGGACGACATCCCTGCCGACTCGTTCAGCCTTGACGTCACCATTACGCTGCCCGCCGAGGTCCAGGAAGAACTGGAGCGTTCGACCGTGCTGCGGCAGGAAGCCGCCCGCAGCCAGGCGGCTGCGGCCGCAGCCGCGCGCCGCGCCGCCCGACGCCTCCGCGATCAGGGACTGCCTCTGCAGGATGTCGGGCAGGCACTCGGCGTGTCCTTCCAGAGGGCTAAGCAGCTCATCGACGAAGCTGACAAGCTCGCTAGTTGACCATCTGACTGCAAGCTCCGCCATGATCGCTAGCCTGCCGAGACACACGCAGTTCATGGAGTACTGGAAGGCGCTCAGCCCAGCCAAACTGCCTAACGGCGTGGAAATGGCCGGTCAGCAGAAGATGAGCCGTCTCGACGATCTTCGCAACGGCCTGAAGCACCATGGGAGCCTGCCAGGCAAGGCGGCTGTCGACCAAGCGTGCGCAGACGTCAGAGATTTCTTCGAGGCCAGCGCGATCGCCGTGTTCGGCATATCGTTCGCCGACATCGACATGGCCGAGGTCATCCCCCAGCCTGAGGTACGCGGCAAGGTGAAGGCCGCTACCGCTGCTGCTGCGGCAGGCTCGCTGGTGGATGCCATGGGCGAGCTGGCTGAGGTGTTCGACACGCTGACCGGAGAATACGCTGCTTCGTACTGGACCTTGTGGTCAAACATAAGGCTTAGTCTCCCACCGCCGTCGCCATCGTGCAGGCTTCGGCAATCAGAGCGGCCGGTCTCCCGAACCTGGTTTCGGACCTCGCCAGTCGCCTGACGCGACGACCGGGCCTGCTTCCGCTTGGCCCGGGCAATCCGCCTGGCCAGCCGCTCGTCGTGCTCAGCCTGACCTTCCTCGAAGATCCGCATCTCGCGCGTGGTCCGCGGACGCCTGATGCCCACGCGGATCTCGTCGTCACGGAGCGCCCGGCGCACCTTCTGCGCGTACTGCGTCCGGTCCTGAACCGTCATCTCCTGCAGCGTCTTTTCCGGCGCTTCCAGGGGTGTACAGGTCGGGTCGCTTCTGTCGGCTCACAGCGCGTCCATGTCCTTGGGCAGCAGCTTCACCGCGTCGCCAGGGAAGACCCCGGACCCGGCCTGTTCCGAGCGCGGTGGCCTCAGCGGCCAGCCGGTCAGCCTCTGCGATAGCGTCCAGGTCGCTCCAGTAGCCCCGGCGGCCGCGCAGAGCCTGTGCCCGCCGTGCAGCTTCGGCGGCTGCCTGGCGCAGTGCGACGCGGCGCCTCTCCTCCGCCGGTATCGCGACGGTTCCTGCCATCAAGCCGCGGTGACCGATGCCCATCCTGGCCACCTGCGGCGGCTGCCGGTCCTTGATGACCGGATGCGGACTGCGGATCAGCGAGGCGACCGCGGTCGCGCTGGAGGACTTCGACTTCGCCGAGCAGATCCTCCATGTGCGGCGCCAGCTCAACAAGCTCGGCGACCGCCACATCTACGCGCTGCCCAAGAACAACCGCGAGCGTGAAGTGCCACTGCCCGACTGGGCGGCGGCCGCGGTCCGGATCCACCTCGCCAGCCACGCGCCCTGGTCGTGCACGCTGCCGTGGGAGAAGCTCACCGGGAAGACGCGGACCCACAACCTCCTGTTCCGCTGGCCAGACGACAGCGACGTCCGCTACCGCACGTACAGCGAGCAGGTCTGGAAGCCGGCCCTGTCCGCGGCCGGGGTCATCCCGAAGCCGGGCACGGACGCCCGCGGCCGGCGCCGGTACGAGACCAGCGGGAAGGAAGGGCCGCACCAGCTGCGGCACTACTACGCCAGCGTTCCACGGCGGGGTGTCGGTCAAGGAACTAGCCGAGTACCTCGGTCACCACGATCCGGCATTCACCCTGCGCGTCTACTCGCACCTGATGCCCGGGTCGCACGACCGGGCACGGCAGGTGTTCGACGCGAGGATGTTCCGTCCTCGCGCCGTGGCTGACGGAACATAGACGGAATAGAGGTCCCGTGAAGATCACGCCAGAAGCTGTCTTGCCATCACAACGCGCTGAATCTGGTTCGTCCCTTCGTAGATCTGGGTGACCTTCGCGTCGCGCATCATCCGCTCGACGGGATAGTCGTGCACGTACCCGTAACCGCCGAGCAGCTGGACAGCGTCGGTCGTGACCTCCATCGCCACGTCGGAAGCGAAGCACTTGCAGGCGGATGAGATAAAGGTCAGGTCGGCGACCTTCGCTCCCTCCATCGCGCGCTCGGACCGAGCGGCCGCCGCGTAAGTGAGCTGCCTGGCCGCTTCCACCTTCATGGCCATGTCGGCCAGCATGAACTGGATGCCCTGGAATTCCGCGATGGCCTTGCCGAACTGCTTGCGCTCCCGCACGTAGCCAGCCGCGTAGTCGAGCGCGCCCTGGGCGATGCCGAGAGCCTGCGCCGCGATCGTGATCCTGGTGTGGTCAAGCGTGGCGAGCGCCGTCCGGAACCCGCTGCCCTCCGCGCCGATTATCCGGTCGGCAGGGATCACGCAGTTGTCGAAGTACAGCTCGCAGGTGGGCGAGCCCTTGATGCCGAGCTTGTGCTCGGGCCCTCCGAACGAGAATCCCGGATCGTCTTTCTCGACCACGAACGCGGAGATGCCGCCGGCGCCGACATCGGGCTCGGTCACGGCCATGACCGTGTAGAAGCGGGAGATGCCTGCGTTGGTGATCCAGCGCTTGGTCCCGTTCAAAATGTACGTGTCGCCGTCGCGAACGGCGCGGGTCCGCATGGCCGCCGCGTCCGAGCCTGCCTCGGGCTCTGACAGCGCGTAGGAGAACATGGCCTCGCCGCGGGCGACGGGCGGCAGATAGCGCTGCTTCAGGTCCTCCGATGCCGCGAGCAGGAGCGGGACCGTGCCGAGCTTGTTCACGGCCGGGATGAGCGAGCTGGAGGCGCAGGCGCGGGCGACCTCCTCGATGACGATCGCCGTCGCGATGGCGTCGGCGCCGGCACCGCCGTACGCCGCCGGGACATGCACGGCCTGCAGGTCGGCCTTGACCAGCGCGTCGTGCGCCTCCTGCGGGAACCGCGGCTCCTGGTCGACCTCGGCCGCGTACGGGGCGATCTTGTCGTCGGCCAGCTGGCGGACCGACTCGCGAAGCGCCTCGTGCTCCTCGGACAGGGCATAGGCGGTGAAGTCAGAGCTCATGTACCCGATGGTAGCTAAGCGTCGGCTCGCGGCGTGATCACGGCGAACCTCGGCGGCCGATGATCAATAGCAGTCAGGCGAGCTAGAGTGCAGCTCACAGCGGTGCCACGAGTGAATCCTATGCATTTCGCAGCGCCCGCGACGGGCGCCTGAGTTCGAGCCGAGGCAGGAGCCATGGTCAGCGCGCCCATCAGCAGCCTGCTGCTGTCCGCAAGGGGTTGGGAGCTGCTCGACCGTCTGGTCGGCGAGAGGGTCAGCCCGGATCGCGCGCTGGCGATGTCCGCCGCGTTGCGCCAGGAGTATCCGCCCGAGCTCGTCGCGGCGGCGCTGACCCAGCAGGTGCTGCGGACCACCGCCAGGGCGAAGTTCAGCCACGCCGATCAGATGCTCTTCACCAGGGCCGGGCTCGAGCAGGCGTCTTCTGAGCTGACCGCGCGGCACGCGGCGGCCAGGTTCGCCGGCGCCCGGGTGGTGGCTGACCTGTGCTGCGGCATCGGCGGCAACCTCGCCGCGCTGGCCGGAGCTGGTGCGGCGGCCAGCCCGGTCGGGACTCCTGAGGCGTCCGGGACGGAAGGGACTGCCGGGACGGCGGGCACCGTCATGATCGTGGACTTCTCTCAGAACGTGGACTCCTCTCCGCCCGATCGGCTGAAAGACGACCACGCTCTGAAAGACGACCACGATCATGACGGGCCCAGCTACGTGGTCGGCGTCGACGCGGATCTCGCGAGCCTCGAGTTCGCGCGGCACAACGTCGCCGTGTGCGCGCCGACGGCGCGGGTCGGATTCGTCTGCGCGGATGTCACGCAGCTGCCGATGTCCGGGTTCGACGCCGTCTTCATCGATCCGGCCCGCCGGGACGAGCAGGGGCGGCTGCCGTCGGGCCGATACCAGCCGTCGCTCGGCTGGTGCCTGCGGCTCGCCGATGCCGTCCCGCGGGTCGGCATCAAGGCCGCTCCCGGCCTGAAGCGCGACCTGGTTCCGCCCGGCTGGGAGACCGAGTTCGTCGCGGTCGGCCGGGACCTGAAGGAGGCGCTGCTGTGGTCGCCGGGACTGGCCGTCGAAGCGGTGACCAGCCGGGCGACCGTACTGCCAGCGGGGGACACGCTGACCTCGTCGGCCGCGACTGCCCCGCAGCCGCCGGTCTCGCTGGCTCCCCCCGGGGCCTACCTGCTCGATCCGAACCCGGCCGTCACCAGAGCGGGGCTGGTGGCCGAGCTCGCGCGGCTCCTCGGAGCGTGGCAGATCGACCCGATGATCGCGTTCTTGTCATCGGACGAGCCGCTCAGGACGTCGTTCGCGAGGACGCTGCGGGTACTCGAGTCGGCGCCGTGGCACGAGAAGCGGCTCACCCGCAGGCTGCGCGACCTGGGCATCGGCTCGGCCGACATCCGCAGGCGCGGCCTGGCTGGCGACGTGGCGCAGATCCACCGCCGGCTCGGGCTGCGCGGACCTGGCTCGGCGACCATCGTGATGACCAGGGTCCAGGACCGGCCCTGGGGCCTCATCTGCGAACCGGTCCCCGGCTAACGCCGAAGCTGGCCGCTCTGGGTTTCCCCTCCCAGCGTGGAGAGATCCTCTTAGAGGGAGGTTCTCCGATGGGAGAGACACGCAGGAAGTTCGATCGGGACTTCCGGGAGGGCGCGGTGCGGCTTGTCCGCGAGACGGGCAAGCCGATCGCGCAGGTGGC
>DATKQH010000197.1:0-28082 GCA_035532775.1 Streptosporangiaceae bacterium | reverse complement strand
GGGCGGCCCGGCGGATCTCCCAGGCTAGGTCCGGTACCGACAGCCGCGGCGGGCCGCGGTTGTCCGACGCGGCTGATGTGATGGCGGCAGCAGTCCGCGACGCACTGTCTGGCATTGACTCGATCCTGTCCTACCGGCCGGGTGAGGCCGGAGCCCCACGGGCGCGGGAGGGCCGCCCGGCGCCTGCCGCTGAGCCGCCGGTCGATGCGGAGTCGCCAGTCGCCGCCGCCGCGCCGGTCGATGCTCAGTCGCCGGTCGATGCGGAGTCGCCGCCTGCCGCCGAGCCCCGCGTTGCTGGGTCTGGCGGCGATCCGAGCGAGAGAGCCTGAGCATGAGCCTGGCCATCGGGGTTGACGTCGGCGGCACCAAGATCGCAACCGGCGTCGTCGATGAGAAGGGCAACATCATCGAGATGGTCAAGCGGCCGACTCCGGCCGCGAACGCCTCAGGGACCATCGAGGTGATCACCGACGCGGTCAAGGAACTGCTGTCCAGGTACGAGGTCGAGGCAGTCGGGATCGGCGCGGCCGGCTTCGTCGAGGAGAGTCGGTCGTCGGTCTTGTTCGCCCCCAATCTTGCCTGGCGCAATGAGCCGGTAGCGCGGCAAGTCGAGGACCGCACCGGCCGGCCCGTCTTCGTCGAGAACGACGCGAACGCGGCAGCGTGGGCCGAAGCCAGGCTCGGTGCCGGGCGCGGACATGACCACGTCATCATGATCACCATTGGCACCGGGATCGGCGGCGGGCTGGTGCTGAACGGCGAGCTCTACCGCGGCCGGTGGGGGATGGCGGGCGAGCCTGGCCACTACCGCGTCGTGCCCGACGGCAGGCTGTGCGGCTGCGGCAACCGCGGCTGCTGGGAGCAGTACGCGAGCGGCAGCGCCCTGGTCGCCGAGGCCCGCGAGTTCGCCCGGCGTTCGCCAGGAGCCGCGGTCCGGCTGCTGCAACTGGGCGGCGGCACGCCCGAGGGCATCACCGGCCCCGCGGTTACCACGGCCGCCCGCGAGGGTGACGCCGCGGCGCTTCGCTGTTTCGACATCATCGGCCGCTGGCTAGGCGAGGGACTGGCTGACCTGGCCGCGATCCTGGACCCCGGCTGCTTCGTGCTCGGCGGCGGCGTATCGGAAGCCGGCGACCTGCTGCTCGGTCAGACCAGGGCAGCGTTCGACATCGGGCTGACCGGCCGTCAGTACCGGCCGCACGCTGCCATCGTGCTAGCCGAGCTTGGCCCGGAAGCCGGGCTGATCGGGGCGGCCGACCTGGCCAGGCAGCGGTAGTCCGGGACAGCCCGAGTGAGACCCGGCGCGGTCTGGACCCGGCGCGGTCTGGACGAGAGCCGACGCGGATAGGTCGCGCGAGGGCGGTGAGGCTAGGGCGGTGAGGCTAGGGCGGTGCGGCGCCAGGCTCAGACGACGGCGCCCTGGTCCGGGCCGTCTCGCCGGGACGGGCCGTCACCCAGCCGCGAGACGAGCACCACGAACCCGGTCACGAACGCGACGATGGCAGCAAGCTCGGCCCAGCCGGGGACCTGCCAGCCGAGCGTCGTGGCGATGAACAGATAACCAGGCCCGCCGAAGAGCGCCGTCCAGGCACCCCGGGCAACCGGGTCGAGCTTCGGCAGCGGCGGAATGTGCGGCGGGACGTAACGTTCATCGGCGTCCTGGTCGTTGTAGTCCAGGTAACCGAGATCCGGCCGGACCAGACCGTCGAGTCCGCCATCACCTGCCGGGTACTGACGGCCGGACCCGCTACGCGGCTGGAGTTTCCAGCTGGGCGGGAGTTCGCCGGGGCTGGCGGCGGGCTGGCCTGGCTGGGAGTGGCCTGGCTGGGAGTGGCCTGGCTGGGGCTGGCCTGGCTGGGGCTGGCCTGGCTGGGAGTGGTCGGCTCCGGTCTGGTCGGTGCCGGTGTCGTCGGTAAGTTGCTGGTCTGAGCCGGGCTCTGGGAACGGCAGGTCGGTGGCCGGCCTGATGACGCGACTGCGGTTCGCCGGCGTCCCCTTGCCCGACCCTGGCTCCGGCTGGCCGGGTTCGCCCGGTGCGCTGGCTGGGTGCAGGTTCTCGCGATCGGGCCAAGGCGGGTTCGCCGGATCGACTGCCGACGGCAGCTCGAGCCGGGCGACCAGATCGCGCCAGGCGGCCTGATCGCCGCTCTGGTCCTTACTCGTGTCGCGCTCCACGGTGCCCCCCGCGTCGTCGCCGGTTCGTAACAAGACGTCTGTGCCGTGTATGCCCACCGACATCCATCCTGTCATTCCTTTCCCGCATGACTGTGAGAACGAACGAAATCCAGGCTTCCGGTAAAGATCGTCTCGGAGTCGTTGTCGAGGGTCGCGACGTGGTAGCTGTCGGGGCACTCCCTGACCTCAAGCTGGCTGGCAGGCAGGGTTTTGCGCAGGATTTCCAGGCTGGCCGGGCCGACGACATGATCGTCAGGGCTGCGGTAGACCAGGGTGGGGGCGGCGACCTGGCCGAGATCTCTCTGCGTCAGCTTCCATAGTCCCGGCAAGGTGGCGGCGGCCTTCGTGGGCATGCGGTCATACGCAAGCTCGGTGACGCCCTCCTTCTTGATGTCGCTGCCGACACCCTTGAGCGAGGGAACGACCAGCTTCATCACCGGCGCGAGCAGGAACAGCTTGGTATCGGCAGTGACTGACGGGTTGACCAGGACGAGGCCGCTGACCGCTCGCCCGTGCAGCTCGGCCAGCCGCAGGGCCAGGCAGGCGCCCATCGACAGCCCCATCACGAAGATCTCGTCGGCCGTTGCCTGGAGCTCGCCGAACGCCCGGTCGACCTCCGCGTACCAGTCCTCCCACCGCGTCCGCGCCATCTCCTGCCAGGTTGTGCCGTGTCCGGGCAGCCTCGGAAGGCTGACGGCCAGCCCCTCGCCAGCGAGGTACTCCGCCCACGGCCGCAGCGACTGCGGGCAGCCGGTGAACCCGTGACAGAGCAGAACCGCGACGGGACCGCCCTCGTGGCTGTATGGCTCAGCGCCCGGCAGTACTGACATGGCTGCGGTCCTCTCCGACGACGTGCTCTGCGTAACTCCGAGCGGCTTGCCCTGTGCATCCCGAGCGACATGCTCTGTGCCGTGTGCGCATCCCGAGCGACTCGCTCTGTGTATCCCCGAATCGTCGCATGTCGCATCATGGTTCGCAGGCGCAGGCTGCAGCCCGCGAGACCAGCTCGCCGATGCAGGGTGCGGCGGCCGGTCGCAGAGCAGCGGCTGGCACGCCTCAACTGGTCAGCCGATATGCCCGGACTGAGCTGGTGAGGGTCTGAGGGTCGTAGTCTTGAAGCACGAGGCCGTCCCCGAACATCATGTGGGAACGCCATTGCGATGGGGTGACGATGTTCTACTGGGTGGTCAAGGCGGTGCTCGCCCCGATCCTCCGCGTGCTGTTCCGGCCCTGGGCGGAGGGAACTGATTACGTTCCGAGGACGGGACCGGCGATCCTCGCCAGCAACCACCTGTCTTTCTCCGACCACTTCTTCGCGCCGCTGCCCCTGCCGCGCAAGGTAGTCTTCCTTGCCAAGTCCGAGTACTTCACGGGCCGGGGGATAAAGGGGCTGTTCAGCAAGGCGTTCTTCAGCGGCGTCGGGCAGATACCGGTCGACAGGTCAGGGGGCGAGGCAAGCGAGCGTGCCCTGACGACCGGACTGCGCGTGCTGGCCAGCGGCCAGTTGCTCGGCATCTACCCGGAGGGGACCCGCACACCCGACGGGCGCCTGTTCCGCGGCAAGACCGGCGTCGCCAGGCTCGCGCTTGAGGCGCGAGTGCCGGTGATCCCGTGTGCCATGATCGGTGGCTTCGAGTTCCAGCCACCGGGGAAGATCACGCCACAGCTCAGGATCCGGCCAGGGGTGCGGTTCGGCAAGCCACTCGACTTCTCCCGGTACTACGGCATGGAGACCGACAGGATCGTGCTCAGGGCCGTTACCGACGAGATCATCTACGAGATCATGAAGCTGTCCGGTCAGGAGTACGTGGACGAGTACGCCGCTCGTCACAAAACTCTGCAGCAGGCGGAGAAACGCGCTCAGCGGCAGGAGGCCGGCCGCGGCAAGGCCACTGTGACGGCGAGCAACGCTGGTGCCGGTGCCGGTGCCGGTGCCGGGGCCGGGGACGGGGCCGGGGACGGGGCCGGGGCCGGGGACGGGGCGGCTGATGCGGGGGGCGAGGCTGGTCAGGCCGGGACCGGGGATACGCCGAGCGCGGCCGGTAACGGCAGAGTCGCCGAGAGGGCGGGTTCTGCACAGCGACCGGGATCGGCAGGTGCGCCTGGGCTCGCCGGCACATCTGCGCCGCCCGGGGCGCCCGAGCCGTCGACCGCAGACTCTGCACCCACTACCGCAGTCTCGGAACCCTAGCCGGCGACAGCGCGAGAAAGCCTGCGTGGCTGGTCAACGTGTGGCCTCCGGTGGCGTGCTGGCCCTCGACGACAGACTCTAGGCCCGCTAGCGCGGCACCGAAGTCCGTCGACACCGTCGGACGCCGTCGACACCGCCGGACGCCGCTGAGACGGCCAGATCGTCGACACGCGACGGCTGACAGCTTCCGCCTGCCGCTCACTGCGCATCGCAACGGCAAGGTCCCGGGCCCGCCCGCGATCATGCTGTGATAGCGACCTGCTCTGGCGTCCGTTCATTGGCCCGGTCGTTGATGCCAGGCATCAGAGATCACACCGGTATCTCTGGCCACTCTAAGTACTTGATCGTCTCGTGATCGAGAGCCTCCTCGCCGGATGAATGTGCCATCCATCACTTATCACCCGGATGGATGGCACATTCATTCCAGGCTGTCCAGCCCGAGCCGCCGGCAGATCCCGGCAAAACGCATAAATCGACTTGCCGGATCCCGGCTGCTGCTGGTTGAGTGGCGCTGTCAGTGCCGGATGGCATAGTGCCATCCATGGCCGACCAGTTAGCTCTCAGCCAGCTGCTTACTCGGCAGAATCTCGTCATCACGCGACAGCAGGCACTCGACCATGGCCTGCACCACGACGTGATCTACCGCCGGTTAAGCGCAGGTGGGCAGTGGCAGCGGATGCTGCCGGGCGTCTATCTCACGGTTACCGGAACACCAACGCTCGACCAGCGGGACACGGCCGCGTTGCTCTACGCCGGGCCTGGCGGCACACTCACCGGCGCGGCCGCCTTACGTCGCCATGGGATGCGTATCCAGTCGGATTCTGTCGATGTACTGGTGCCGGCCAGCCGACGGCGGCAGAACGCTGGCTACGTCGTGGTGCACAGGACCACGCGACTCCCGCCGCAGGTCTGTTATATGGGGCCCGTCCAGTATGCGCTGGCGGCGAGGGCGGTCGCCGATGCCGCACGCGGCCTGCGCGAACTTCGTGATGTCCGGGCCGTCGTGGCGGCGGTTGTGCAGACCCGCCGGTGCACGGTCGAGCAACTGGACTCGGAGTTGAAGAGCGGGCCAGTCCGCGGCTCAGCACTCTTCCGGGCCGCTCTCGCGGAGGTTGCTCGGGGCGCTCGATCCGGCCCTGAGGCAGAACTGCTTGACCTGATCAAGCGAGGGCGCTTGCCGACGCCGCTGGCGAACGCGCAGCTCTTCGCGTGCGAAGAGTTTCTTGCCAGGCCCGATGCCTGGTGGCCGGATTTTGGCGTCGCGGTGGAGGTCGACTCGAAGGAGTGGCATCTGTCGCCGGAAAGCTGGGAGCTGACGATGCGCAGGCACGCCAGAATGACCGCCCACGGGATTTTAGTGCTCCACTTCACGCCTCGGCAGATCCGGGAGGAACCGGACGAGGTACTGGCCACGATCCGCGAGGCGCTCGGCAGCCGTCGCGGTCAACAAGTTCCGCCGATCAGAACGGTTCTCGCGGCGTGAGACCGGCCTGCCTGCGCAGTGAAGGTTCCTTTGTCGACATCTCTTGATAAAGGAACCTTTCGCAAGATATCTTGTTAGTTGTGCGAGACGAGCAGAACGGTCCGGCCAGCCCGGGTGGGCGGCAAGAGCCTGAGAGCGTTGACCCGCTTGCGCTGCGTGCCCTGGCGCACCCGGTCCGCTGGAAGCTGATCGACCTTGTGGGGAGTGAGCACTCGGCCACGGCGACCCGGTGTGCCGAGTTGCTCGGCGAGAGCGTGGCCAGCTGCTCGTATCACCTCGGAATTCTGGCCAAGTACGGCTACATCGAGCTGGTCCCCGGCCAGGCGGGCCGCGAGAAGCCATGGCGGCTCACGAGTTACCGGCAGGAACTATCCGCTAAAGGGCTCGGCGTCGAGGGCGAGCTCGCCGCGGAGGCGGCCACGGAGGCCTTTCTCGATCATGAGCTGGCGCGCACCAAGGACCGCCTGCGCCGCCGGGACCTCGAGCCGGCCGAGTGGCGCGACGCCTGCGGCCTGCTCGGATCGTCGATGTGGGTCACTGCGGGTGAGTTGCGCGAGATCAGCGACCAGCTGACGCAGATCGCGCTGAGAAACGAGGACAGGAACGACGATCCCGGCAAGCGTCCTGAGGGCACGCGCGAGGCCAGAGTCTTCTTCAGCACCTCGGTGGCGCCCCTGCCGCGCGTGGCAGGGCTGGCCGTGCCCGAGCCGGGCACGCCGCACGGGGATGGCTGAGCCATGCGAGGCGCGTTCGCCGACGGCCGGTTCCGCAGGCTGCTGATCGGCCAGTCGCTGTCCACGTTCGGCGACACGGCGCTGTACCTGACGCTGGGAATCTGGGCCAAGTCCCTGACGCACAGCAACGCCGCGGCAGGCGGAGTGTTCCTAGCGCTCGGCATCCCCGCGCTGTTCGGGCCGCTGACCGGCCATCTGGCTGATCGGCTGCCCCGCCGCCCGCTGCTGATCGCCGCCAACGCCATCACCGCGGTGATGGTTCTCTCGCTGCTCGCCGTGCACTCGCGAGCCCAGCTATGGGTGATCTACCTGGTCGCGTTCTGCTACGGGGTCTCCTTCAGCGTGCTGGGCAGCGCCGGCGCCGGCCTGCGCAAGGACATGCTCGCAGGCGAGAACCTCGCATCGGCCAATGCCGCGCTGCAGTCCGTCGGCCAGGGCATGCGGATCATCGCGCCGCTCGCCGGCGCCGGGTTGTTCGTGGCGTTCGGCGGCGGCGCGGTTGCCGTACTCGACGCTGTCACATTCGCCGGCGCGATCGTCGCGCTGGCGTCGATCAAGGTCACCGAGTCGCGGTCCAGGGCCGCACCCGCGGCACGCTTCAGGACTGACGTCGCGGCCGGCTTCCGGCACCTGCGCGCCACGCCGCTGCTGCTTCAGATCACCGCGGTGACCGCCTGCGCGTTCAGCGTGATCGGCCTCTGCGAGACGATCATCTTCGCCGTGATCGGCCAGGGCCTGCACCGCCCGCCGTCGTTCTTCGGCATCCTCAATGCGGCGCAGGGCGCCGGGGCCATCGCGGGCGGGATCGCGCTGACATACCTGCTCCGCCGGCTCGGGTCGGCCCGGGTCGTCGGGCTCGCGCTCGCGGCATTCAGCCTGGCCTGCGCCGCCTACCTGAGCCACTCGCTGGCGCTGTGCCTGGCCGGCGCCGCCGCGGACGGCATCGGCCTGGTCTGGCTCGTCGCCGCCGCGACTACCGCCACCCAGCGATACTCGCCGCCCTCGCTGCAGGGGCGCGTCAATGCGGCGTTCATGATGGCGATCCTGACCCCGCAGACGGTATCGATCGCGGCCGGGACAGCGCTGATCTCCCTGGTCGACTACCGCCTTCTGCTGCTGCTCGTGATCCTGACGACCGGGGCGTGCGCGCTCCTGCTGCTCATCCGCCCGGCCGCAGAGCCTGGCGATGTCGATGAAGACGACGACGGCGAACTCGCTGCCGCAGCTGATCAGGCTGGGCTGAATACGGCCGCCGCGTCGGCCTAGTCAGGCCTCCGGGCCCGGTCATCAAGGGCCGCCCAGCCCATCGAGCGCCGGACGGCCTCGCGCCAGCGCCGGTGAGCCGAGTCGTCCCGCGGGCCCGGGTCGAAGCGGCGGTCGAGCGCCCAGGTGGCGGCGAGCTCGTCGGTCGACGACCACACCCCGGTCGCGAGCCCGGCGAGGAACGCGGCGCCGATGGCCGTGGTCTCGGCCACGACCGGCCGCTCGACCGGCAGCTGAAGCTGATCGGCCTGGATCTGCATCAGCAGGTTGTTGGCGGCGGCCCCGCCGTCCACGCGCAGCGGAGCGGCCCCGGCCGCACCGCCCGAACCCCCGGCCCCCCCGGCACCCCCGGCACCTCCGGCACTGGCGTCACCGAGACCGCCGGTCTCGGCCGCCATCACGTCCACCACGTCGCGCACCTCGAAGGCGATCGCCTCGAGCGTCGCGCGGGCAAGGTGCGCCCTCGTCGTGCCCCTGGTGATGCCGAAGATCGCACCCCGCGCGTCCGGGTCCCAGTCCGGCGCGCCCAGGCCGGTCAGCGCGGGCACGAACACCACTCCGCCGGAATCGTCCACCGACCGCGCGAGCTGCTCGCTGTCCTCGGCGCTGTCCAGCAGGCCGAGCCCGTCGCGCAGCCACTGGACCGCGGCTCCGGTGACGAACACCGACCCCTCGAGCGCATAGGTCAGCTTTCCGCTGTCGTCCATCCACGCCACCGTGGACAGCATCCCCGCCTGGGACCTGACGATCCGCGACCCCGTGTTCGCCAGCACGAACGACCCGGTGCCGTAGGTGCACTTCGACGCGCCGGGCGCGAAGCATGCCTGGCCGAACAGCGCCGCCTGCTGGTCGCCAGCCACTCCGGCGATCGGCAGCGAGAGCCCGAGGAAGGCCTCGGGATCGGAGTGACCGATCACGCCGGTCGACGCGGTGACCTCGGGCAGGGCATGCGGCGGTACCCCGAAAAGCCCGCACAGCTCGGCCGACCACTGCCCGGCCGTGATGTCGAACAGCAGCGTCCTGCTCGCGTTGGAGGCATCGGTGACATGCCGCCTGCCGCCGGTCAGCCGGGCGATCAGGTAGGAGTCCACGGTGCCGAGCGCGAGCGACCGGTCGGTCACGCCCGCCCAGACATCGTCCGCGTGCCGGGACAGCCAGGTGAGCTTGGTTGCGGTGAAGTACGGGTCGATCCGCAGCCCGGTCAGCTCGGCAACCCTGTCCTCGTGGCCGCCGTCGCGCAGGTCCGCGCAGATCCTGGCCGTGCGCCGGTCCTGCCAGACGATCGCCCGGTGCGGCGCGGTGAGCGTGGCCGAGTCCCAGACGACCGCGGTCTCGCGCTGGTTGGTGATCCCGACGCAGCTGACTGGCTCGGGGCCGCCGCCCGTCCTGCCGCTGTCCGTCCTGCCGCCGTCCTCGAGTGCCTGCGCGCACGCGGTCAGCGTCGCCTGCCAGATCTCCTCCGGCATCTGCTCGACCCACCCGGGCTGGGGGAAATACTGGCTGAACTCGGCGTAACCACGGCCCGCGATGCCGCCTTCCGCGGTGACGATCAGGGCTGTGACGCCGGTGGTGCCGGCGTCGATCGCAAGGACGCTCATGGGGACTAGTGTGGCGGGCGAGCCCCATCACGGGTGAGTAATGGCGGAGGGAGCCTAGATGCGCGTCGGAGTTCTGACCGGAGGCGGCGACTGCCCGGGCCTGAACGCGGTCATCCGCGCGATCGTGCGCACCGGCACGTTTGACCATGATTGCGAATTCATAGGCTTCAGGGACGGCTGGCGCGGCCCGCTCGAGGCGGACACGCAGCCGCTGGATGTCCAGGCGGTCCGCGGGATACTGCCGCGCGGCGGCACCATTCTGGGCTCGTCGCGGACCAATCCGCTGGCCGAGCCGGCGAGCCTGGGCGGGAAATCAGGCCTGGAGCGGATCACCGCGAACCTGGCCAGCCTCGGCGTCGACGCGCTCATCGCGATCGGCGGCGAGGACACGCTCGGCGTGGCGGGCGAGCTCTACGACGCCGGGGTGAAGGTGGTCGGCGTCCCGAAGACCATCGACAACGACCTCAGCGCGACGGACTACACGTTTGGCTTTGACACCGCCGTGAACATCGCCATGGAAGCCATCGACCGGCTGCATACGACGGCGGAGAGCCACCACCGGGCGCTGATCGTCGAGGTAATGGGCCGTCACGCGGGCTGGATCGCGCTGCACGCGGGCCTGGCCGGCGGCGCGAACGTGATCCTCATCCCCGAGCAGCCGTTCGACATCGAGGACGTCTGCGCGTACGTCGAGAAGCGCTTCGAGACGCGGTACGCCCCGATCGTGGTCGTCGCCGAGGGAGCGCATCCGAAGACGGTCAGCACGTCGGTCGTCGACACGGAGCTTGACGCGTTCGGGCACACCAGGCTCGGCGGCGTCGGCCAGCTGCTCGCCGAGGAGATCGAGCGGCGCACCGGCAAGGAGGCCCGTGCGGCGGTGCTGGGCCACATCCAGCGCGGTGGCACGCCGACCGCCTTCGACCGGGTGCTGGCGACCAGGTTCGGCATCCACGCGATCCGCGCGGTCGCCGACGGCGCGTTCGGCACGATGGTCGCCCTGCACGGCACGGACATCGTCCGGGTTCCGATCGGGGAAGGGACCAGGGAGCTCAAGACGGTGCCGGCGGAGCGGTATGCCGAGGCCGAGGTCTTATTCGGCTGAGCCTGGCCCACGGCGCCGTCGTGCCGGACCGGCGGCTGTTGTCTGAGGAGTTACGCAATCCCCCGGCCGGCTGCCGGCGGTCAGGCCTGCCGGGCGCGGAAGGCGGCGGCCTTGACCCGGTTCTGGCAGGCGGTCGAGCAGAACCGCTTCGTGCCGTTCCTCGACGTGTCGACGTAGACCCGGTCGCAGCGTTCCGCGGTGCAGACACCCAGCCGGCCGTGCAGGTCACTGCCGAGAACGACGGCGAGGCCGGTGGCGCAGCCGGCCGACCAGCCCGTGACGAGCGAGTCGTCGGCGCCGTGGAAATGCAGGTGCCAGGGTTCGCTGTCGTGCCGGTCCAGCCGCGGCCTGGCCCCGGTGAACGCGAGCAGCGCGTTGATCTGGCGGGCAGCCTCGTCGAGATGGTCGGCCGCGACCGCGTCGAAG
The DNA here is from genome assembly GCA_035532775.1 of Streptosporangiaceae bacterium. Classification (GTDB taxonomy): domain Bacteria; phylum Actinomycetota; class Actinomycetes; order Streptosporangiales; family Streptosporangiaceae; genus Chersky-822. The sequence continues at coordinate 17,110 of DATKQH010000197.1, read as the reverse complement.
ACCGCGCGCAGCGCGCCGGCGACCATGCCGAATTCGGCCGCCTCGTCCGGGGTGACCTCCCTGGTGTCCCGCCGGCCGGCCCGCAGCGCGGCGGTAACAGCGGGCAGCAGCTGATCGGCGTCCGGCGGCGCGTACGGGCGTCCGCGTTCCTCACCCGGGGTCAGCGCGTTGACGAGCCGCACGGCGACCGTGACCACCGCATCCATGTGACTGCTGAAATTCACTTGACCAGTGACGCCCTTGCACCTTAGGTTGATGACTGTCGAAGTGATTGTAGCCAGTTACGCACGCGGAGGACTCACATCATGGCGGAGACGGTCAGGGGAACGGGCGCTACGGAGACCGCCGGCGGGCGGCTGGCCCGGGCGGCAGCGACGGCCTGGATCGACCGGTGGGACGCTCAGCAGCAGGTCTACCTGCCCGACCGGGAGGAACGCTTCACCGCGCTGATCGACGCCGTCCAGGAATGCGCCGGCCGACCTGACCCGCTCGTGCTCGACCTCGGCTGCGGCCCGGGGTCGCTGGCGGTCCGGCTGCTCAGGCAGATCCCGGCGGCCACCGTCGTCGCGATCGACGCCGACCCGCTGCTGCTCGCGCTCGGTCAGGCCGCCTGGGCGGACGGCCTCCCCGGGACCAGCGCAGACGGCAGGCCCGCCGGGTCGCTGCGGTTCGCCGATCAGGACCTGCGGGTACCCGGCTGGTCGGGCGCGCTGGGGCTGGACGGGCCGGCCGACGCGGCGGTCAGCACCACGGCGCTGCACTGGCTGCCGCCCGACGCCCTCGCCGCGATGTACGCGGAGGTCGCGACGGTGCTGCGGCCAGGCGGACTGCTGCTGAACGGCGACCACCTGGCCGAGGACGAGGCGACAGCGCCAACCCTGGTCAGGCTGGGCCGGGCGCTGAACGAGCGCGAGGAGCGCCGCCGCGCTCCGCACGGCCGGGCCGAGACGTGGGCCGGCTGGTGGGACGCAGTGCAGGCCGACCCGGCACTCGCCGACCTGGTCGCCGAGCGGCAGCGCCGGTCGCCGGATTCCGAGCACCATGGCTCGCCGTCCGGGTGGCTGTCCGTGCACGTCGAGGCCCTGCGGGCGGCCGGGTTCGCCGAAGTCGGGACGATCTGGCAGCGCGGCGACAACCGGCTGCTCTGCGGCGTCCTGGGTTCCTGAGCAGGCTGGCTCGCGGATGTGACCGACCCGTCCGGTGTCCCTGGGCGGGCCGCCGCGCGCTCCTGACCAAGGCGGCCCGCCTTCGCGACCAGGCCGTTCCGTGCTCTCGGCTCGCGGATCCCGGCGGCCGGGAAAGTATGGCTGCGGGCGTCTTTCCCCGGCCATTACTTCTGGCAGGCTCGCGGCATGGCAGCTGACGAGATGATCCGCATCCGCCCCTATCTGTCGGAGGATCGCGGCCAGGTCATGGCGCTGGCCTCCCGGCTTTCTACGCGGCGGCGGGCTTTCTGCGAGGAGGAGGTCCAGCTGACCAAGGCGATCAGGCCCGGCGCGCGGCCGGTGCCAGGTGAAGCTGGTGCGTGACCGCGCCGGGCACCAGCGCAGGACGGTTTTCCTCCGGCTACGTGCGTCGCCCGGCTTCTGGCTGGTGATCGCGCAAGAGCGGGCACGCGGTGCTGGAGTACTTGAGCGTTAGCCTGCCCTGGACGTAGGCCCACGAGCACCTGCAGCCGCTCGGCACGAACTCAGTAGTGACGACGCCCGCCGGAGCGCCGGAACGGCCGCTGGCCTCGGGGCGCTCACGGAACGGCTCCCCGCGTAGCTCAAGTACGTTGCCAGCCGTCCTGACAGGCTGCAACATCCCGTCCCGCAGTGCCAGATACTCCATCGGCACCAGGATACTAGGCCTCGTGTCCTGCGGCCTGCGCTGCGCGCCGCCGGCTAGTTGCAAGATACATAGGAATATTATATAAATGTAGGCATGGATCTCAGCCAGCCGGCCACTGACCTGCTCGAGATAGTCGCGCTCGTCATCCGCGGTGTGTCGGACAACCGCGACCTCAGCCTGACGGCGGTGGCGGCGCTCGGATCGCTTGACCGGCGCGGCGGACAGCGGATCACGACGCTGGCCGCGGCGGAAGGAGTGTCCCAGCCGTCGATGACCCAGCTCATCCAGCGGCTGGAGCAGCGCGGCCTGGTGGAGCGGACGTCCGACCCGTCCGATGGCCGGGTGGCGCTGGTCAGCCTTACCGCCGAGGGCAGGGCGGCGCTCGCCGCCCGCCGCCAGCGCAACGCGAAGCGGATCGCCGAGCTGCTGGCCGGCCTGCCCGAGGACGACGTCCGCGCGCTAGCTGACGCGCTGGCGGCTGTGCTGCCCGGCATCCGGGCCCGGGTCGCCGGCGACGCCCGGCCGTTAGCGGAACCGCCACCAGCTAGTCCGGCCCCGCGGTCGCAGTCTGTCGCCCCGTGAGCGCGCGACCGCCGTCGCCATGCTTGTCATCGGCTGGGTCAGCAGCCGGATCGGCGCCAGGCGCACGCTGCGGTTATCGTCGGCTCGCGGCTTCGCCGGCGCGATCGTGCTCTACGAGACGCGCTCGGCGTGGGCATTGCCACCGGCCCGCTGGTCGGCTCGCTGCTCGGCGGCATCATCTGGCGCGGCCCGTTCTTCGGCGTGACGACGCTGATGCCGATCGCGCTGATCGCGACGCCGGTGTCGGCCCGTTCCCGATGCACCTGGACACCCACCAGCTTGGCCTGGTGATCGGCCTGTTCGCGAACAACCAGACGGTGCTGATCGGCGCCGTGATCGCCACCGGCATCTTCATCGGGGTCAACAACACGATCACGACGCAGGCGGTGATGGCCGTCGCGCCGGTGGAGCGCAGCGTCGCGTCATCCGCCTACGGCTTCGTCCGCTTCATCGGCGGCGGGCTCGCGCCGTACTTCGCCGGCCGGATGGCCGAGCGGTGGGGCGTCGACGCGCCCTTCTACGTCGGCGCGGCCAGCGTGGTCGCGGCGATCGCCGTCCTGTCGACCGGTCACGGCTGCTCCGGGTCGCCGAGCAGAACCAGGCAGCGAAACTGGCCGGACCTGAGCACGGCCATGACGTCGAGGAGGCCGAGGCGCTGTCCGAGGAACTCGGCTCAGCCACCTGACTGTCTGGCCGGCGCAAGGTGGCTACCGGAGCCTGTCTGGCTCCAGCCACCGGCGCTAGGCCGTCCTAGGCCAGAGCGGGGGAGGGGGCCGACTTGCGCGGGTCGATCAGCCCGAGATCGGACGCCATGTGCAGGTCGAACTCCTCGACCCGCCAGCCCGCGCTCAGCAGCGGCCTGGTCGCGGGATGCGGAGCCGGCAGGCATACGCGCGCCTGCCCGTCGGCTGGCTCCAGGCCGGACAGCACGGCGAGGATCGCGTCCCGGGCCGCCTCATCGCCGGAGCCGGCCTGCACCGCGAGATGACTGATGCCGTACTCGGGGCCGACCCCGCCGACGGTCCCGGCGGCCGCCGGCTCACCGTCCAGGTTCGCGATCACGGCTGCCCCGTTCGGCCATCCGGCCCAGAACCGGTGCTCGGCGGTGCGATCGATGCCAGTCCAGTCGCGCTCAAGGAGTCCGACCTGGTCGGCCTCCGCCGCGGAGACCGACCAGCCGACCGGCCTGCGCAGCCGCCGTACGTCGCCGCGCAGGTGCAGCAGCGGCCACCAGGCGTCGACTCCGAAGCTGGTGTACAGCGGCAGGGCGTGTGCATGCAGGCTGCTGAACGTCATCCGCCGCGGCTCGCCGGTCCACAGCGTGCCGAGGATCGCGCGGCCCGTCCCGGTCCCGTGCGCGGCCGGGTGGACGAACAGGTCGGTGAGCATGGAGACGGCCTGCCCGCCCGACCCGATCCGCAGCGTCGCCCCGAAGCCGGTCACGGCGCCGTCGCGCTCGGCGACGAGCACCGTGCCGTGTGCCATCAGGTGCCCGATGTAGGCGGGGTAGACGTGGTCCCAGTCCTCGTCCTGGCCGGTGGCCATCGCGATGGCCATGATGGCGCCGAGGTCGGCAGCCTCGGCCGTGCGTACGTCGGTCCGTTGTGCTGGCGGTGATGTCACCTTGCCACACTGCCATACGCGGCGAGTGCCGACGCAGGGACCTATTTCGGCCGCGACCTGTCAGACTCTAGGCATGACCGCCTTGCCCGCCATCTCGCTTTCCGGCCACGCGCAGGCTCGCGTGCACGAGCCATGCGTGCTGCTCAAACTCGGCGAGATCGTGCTGAAAGGCAAGAACCGGCAGCAGTTCGAGAAGCTGCTCCAGAACAACATCAGGCTCGCGGCGGCGGACCTGGGCATCGGCCTGCGCCTGTGGCAGCGCGACGGGGTCATCGTGCTGAGCCCGTCACCGGCGGCTGACTCTCCAGCCGACGGCGAGGCCGCCCAGACCGCCGCCGACCTGATCGCCGACCGCATGCTCGACGTCATGGGCGTGGTCCGCGTGTGCCGCGCGGTGCGGGTCGCCAAGCAGGCGCAGGCGGCGATCGACACGGCGGCCGAGCTGGCCGGCGGGCGGCCTGGCACCTTCGCGGTCCGCGCCAAGCGGCGTGACAAGCGCTTCCCGGTGACATCGGCTCAGCTGGCGATCGCGATCGGCAGCCGGATCCGGCGGCAGTACGGCAACCCGGTCGACCTGCGCCGGCCGGACTTCACCATCCACGTAGAGGTCGACCAGTCCGAGGTCTTCGTCTACATCGACGGCCTGGCGGGCCAGGGCGGGCTACCGGTCGGCATGAGCGGCCGTGGCCTCGTGCTGATGTCCGGCGGCATCGACTCGCCGGTCGCTGCCTACCGGATGATGCGCCGCGGGCTCTACTGCAGTTTCCTGCACTTCTCCGGGATGCCGCTGACCGGGCCCGAGTCGGTCTACAAGGCGTACGGCCTGGTCCGCCAGCTCGACCGGTTCCAGCGCGGCTCGCGGCTCTACGTGATCGCGTTCGGCCGGGCACAGCAGCGGCTGGCAACCTCGGGCTCCGGCCGGCTCCAGATCGTCGCGCAGCGGCGGCTGATGCTGAAGACCGCACAGGCGATGGCTCGCCGCACCCGGGCGGCGGCCCTGGTGACCGGCGACTCGCTCGGCCAGGTCGCCAGCCAGACGCTGGCGAACATCACGGCGCTGGACGAGGCCGTGCGGCTGCCGATCCTGCGGCCGCTGATCGGCCTGGACAAGACCGAGATCATGGCGGAAGCGCGGCGGATCCGCACGCTGGAACTCTCCCAGCTGCCGGACCAGGACTGCTGCTCGCTGCTGCTGCCCCGGCAGGTCGAGACCAGGGCCAAGGTTGCCGACCTGCACAGGATCGAGGCCAGGCTCGACGTGGACGAGCTCGCCGAGGAACTCGCCGCCTCCGCCCAGGAGTACCGGCCCGGCTGATTCCTGCCGTCCCGGCTGGCTACCCGATCGGTCCGTGAGCCCAGATGGTCGCGTTCGAGCCAGCCTGCAGGCCGACCGAGCCCGCGCCCCACAGCGAAACGGTGCCGGGGACCAGGGTCAGGCCGAACATGCGAGCCGACTTCCCGAGCGATACCCGGCTCCACTGCCCCGACGCCGTCCTGCGTACAGCCCATCCCGCATTGGCTGAGTCCAGTGCAGTCATCCAGAGCCCGCCATGCCCGTCGGAGGACAGGTCGACCGGATCGACGGAATAGGGGATCTTGATCCTGGCCCACCCGCTGCTGGTCAGGTGGACAAGGTACGGCCGGAAGGCGTTCGTCGCGATATTCGCAAGGGCCCAGACGTTGTCGGTGGCCTTAGCGAGAATGGCGTGGAACTGCAGCCCGGCCAGGGCGCTGGCGGTGGCCTGATGCCAGCTGCCCGTGTAGCGGAAGACCGAGTCCTCGCCGGCCGACACCGAGCCGATCGTCCACATGCTCGACGGTGACAGGGCGCTCGCGAAGGCGATCCCGTCTTTCGTGGCCGTCGGGCTCTGAGTCCAGGACCGGCCGTTGTAGTGCCACGTTCCGAAACCCGGGTTCGCACCTGGTGCGCCGAACACCCAGACATCGCGGGAGCTGAAGGCGGTGACCCCAGTGAGCTCACCGAAGCCGCTGAACCGCTTCGCCGCCGTTGACCAGCTCGTGCCGTTGAAATGCACGATGTACCCGCCCTGGTCGCTGACCGCCCAGACGTTACTGGCCGAGGGTGCGCTGGCCGCGCTGAGCGCCCCCGACAGGCCGGCCGGGAGCCGGCCGGCCTGCCACCTGCCGCCGTGCCAGCGTTCCGCGACAGGAGAGCCGCTCCCGCCCCCGCCGACATTCGTGCCGCCGAAAGCCCAGCCGTCGCGGGCGCTGGTGGCCGTGACGGCAAAGAACTCCGAGAAGGAACCCTGGCCGCCGTAGGTGTGGCTGAAGACGACGCGCCATCCAGGGCTGGCGGCCGCCTGCGCGGGCACAACGGGGCTGAGCGCGATGGCGGCGGCGAAGATGCTGGCGCCTAGCACGAGACTGGCGCGGCGACGGATGACCATTGGCTGACTCCGGTCTGCGGCGAATCATTCCGACGACGTCAGCATAAAGGACGATGAAATTTACTTCTCATAATCGCGGCGAGTTGCCGTGCTATAGAGGCTGTCGCGTGACTCATGATCCTGGTTTGTCAAGGTCTTGGCCGGGGTCGGCGTGTTAACCGGACGAAATGGGCTTTGACCTGGGAAAATGTGGTCATGGGGTACAACTTCGATGGTGGCGGTGGCGGTGATCAGGTGTACCTGCTGCCGCCCGATCCGCGGGAGTGGCTGCCGGGGCGGCATCTGGCCTGGGAGCTGCGGGCGGCGGTGGCCGACATGGACCTGGCGCCGTTCCTGGCCTGGTACCGGGCCGATGGGCAGGGCAAGAAGGCGTATCACCCGCGGCTGATGGTGGCGCTGGTCATGTACTGCTACTGCAAGGGGATCCGGTCCTCGCGGGCGATCGAGATGGCCACCTACGACGACGTGGGCGCCCGGGTGCTGGCGGAGAACCTGCACCCCGATCACGCTACCGTGGCCCGGTTCGTGTCCCGGCATGAGCAGGCGGTGAAGGGGCTGCTGGTCGCGTCGCTGGCGGCGTGCGCGAAGCAGGGCCTGGTCAGCGTCGATCTGGTGGCCGGGGACGGGACGAAGGTGAAGGCGAACGCGTCGATGGCGGCCAACGCTACCGCCGGGCAGCTGGAGGCCGAGATCGGCAAGCTGGAGAAGCTGCTGGAAGCCGAGGTCGCTAGCTGGCTGGCGCAGGCCCGGGCCGCCGATGCGGCCGAGGACGCCCTGTTCGCCGGCGGGGATGATGGTGGCCCTGATGCGGGCGGCGGCCCGGGCACGCTGGCCCGGCTGACCGGCAAGATCGTCCGCCGCCAGCAGGCGAAGGCGAAGCTGGACGCCGAGCAGGCAGCCCGCCGCCAGCAGGCCGAGACGGAGCACGCCGGGAAGATCACCCGGCTGGAGCGCCGCGCCGCGGCTCGGCGGGAGCAGGCGGAACGCCTGAGCGGCGAGGCAGCTGCCAGGGTTGAGGATTACCAGCAGCGGGCGGCGGCCAAGGCTGCTGCCGGGTCCCGCAAGCACCCCGACGGGCGGGTGCCGGTACCACCTGATCGCCACGCCACTGTCCGCCGCGCCCGCCAGGCGCTCGCCGCGGCCGAGCAGGCGCTGGCAGCGGCGAAGGGCGCCCCGGCCAGCGCCGCCGGGCCAGCCCGCCCGCCCAGGGCCAACACCACCGACCCGGCCAGCCGGGTCATGCCGCTGAAGAAAGGCGGGTTCGACCAGCTCTACAACGCCCAGGTACTGGCCGGCAAGCATCAGGTCATCTACGCCATCGGCACCCACGACAACCCCGCCGACACCGGCGCGCTGCACCCGATGCTGGTCACCGCCCGCGCCAACCTCGACGCCGCCGGCATCAGCGAGGTGATCGGCAAGGCCCTGTTCGACGCCGGATACGCCAGCGAGGACAACTTCACCACCCACGCCGAGGCTGAGCTGTATGTCGCGGTCGCCAGGGAAGCCCGCCAGACCGGCCGCGCCCGCGATGGCAGGAAACCCCAGACGATGAAACCATCGTGGCAGCAAATGGCCGCCCGGCTGGACACCCCCGACGGCAAAGCCCTCTACAAACGGCGCTCGGCGATCATCGAGCCCGTCTTCGCCCAGCTGTTCGCCCGCCTCGGCCGCCACTTGCATTACCGGGACACCAAAGTCGATCTCGAACTCCACCTGTGGGCCGCCAGCCACAACCTGCTCAAAGCCATCCGCGCCCAGCGCCGCAACGCCGGCCAGGCGATCCCGGCCCCGGCCGCCTGAGCCACCGCCGGGACCGCCCGCCCCCCCGCACCCCGAACGGCCACAGCAACAGGCCAGCGTGAACAACCAGCCCCGCCGGCACGGCCGAGGCATCGTAGAGTCACGCGACAGCCTCTATAACGCGGTCAACCCACCACGATCATGAGAAACGGCGACGGGGGAGCGCGTCAGAGACTGGCGGGGGCGAGGGGGGCGAGGGCGAGGGTGCGGCCGAGCATGGCGGGCATCGACTGCATCACCTCGGCGAGCTGCCTGATGTCATCGTCGGCGAGTGCCTGGTCACCGTCGCACAGCGCCTTGGCGGGCTCGGGGTGCACGTCGATGATGACGCCGTCGGCGCCGACGGCGATCGCAGCCCTGGTCAGCGGCAGAACGAGGTCTCGCCGGCCGCCCGAGTGCGACGGATCGACGATCACCGGCAGATGCGACAGCCGCTGGGCAACGGGGACCGCGCTGATGTCGAGCGTGTTGCGGGTCGCGGTCTCGAACGTGCGGATGCCGCGCTCGCAGAGCACGATATCGAGGTTGCCGCGCTGGGCAATGTACTCCGCAGCCATCAGCCACTCCTCGATCGTGGCGTTCATGCCGCGCTTGAGCATGACCGGCTTGCCGGCCGAGCCGACCGCCTGCAGCAGCGCGAAGTTCTGCATGTTGCGGGTGCCGACCTGGAGCATGTCGGCGTGCGCGCAGACCAGGTCGACGCTCGCCGGGTCCACCACCTCCGTCACGATGGGCAGTCCTACCTCGGCCCGGACCTCGGCCAGGATCTTCAGGCCCGCCTCGCCGAGGCCCTGGAAGGCGTACGGCGAGGAACGCGGCTTGTACGCACCCCCGCGGAGCAGGGACGCTCCTGCCTCCCTGGCCATCAAAGCGGCGGCCAGCGTCTGCTCAGGCGTTTCCACGCTGCACGGCCCGGCGATGAGCGTCATGGTCGACGGCCCGATCGGAACGCCTCCCACCGAGATCACTGACCGCTCGCTGTGATGCTCACGGCTGACCAGCTTGTAGGGAACCGAGACCCGGATGACATCGCTCACGCCGCTCCTGCTGTGCAGGTTGAGCGCACCGAAGTGGTCGACGTCTCCGACCAGCCCGATGATCGTCCTGGAGACGCCGCGACTGACGAAGGCCTCGCCGCCCGCAGCCCTGACCAGGTCGACGACTGAGTCAATATCTCCCTGAGTGACCTCGGTAGCCATCACGATCACCATCTTGTCCTCCTTGCCCCTCGATAACGACGAAAAAGCCCCCGGCCATCCGGCCGGGGGCTTGGAGTTCATGCCGCGTGCTGCGTCAGCGCATCATCTAGCGGGCTTCCTCCCCGGTGCCGGGTGAGAAGCCGTAAAAGAAGTCATACGCGCGATGCACGTTGGGTAGCTTAGCGCACTCCGGGTAGTGTCCGTTGCCCGGTCGCTGATCGGGGTTCCGGGATCGGGTGACAAGATGGCTCCGCTGGTCGGAACCGGCGTAGCCGGTAAGTGTGCGCCGACCGCTCGAGCAGAAAGGGACAGGTCAGCCGGTCATGAGGCAGCCGGGCGCCGATGCGCGCCGGTTCCGCGCAGACGGCGGTGGTGTCGGTATCCGCGGCCTGGGGCCGGATGACGACGCCGATAGCGCGACGGGCCCGGCCGGCGTTCCCGCGCCGAGGCACTCCGGTGAGGAGCCGGGCAGCGGGCAGCCGGGCAGCGGCCAGCCGGACGGCGGGGCCGGAATGAGTCAGCCCAGGCTCCCGCCCGGTCAGTACGTCCAGGCGGGCATGCCGGTGCTGCACTACGGGCCGGTGCCTGCCTGCCGTCCGCAGACCTGGGACCTGCGCGTGTACGGGGCGACCGAGGCGGGCCGGGAACGCCGGTGGACCTGGGACGGCTTCAGGGCGCTGCCCAGAACCGAGATCATCGCGGACTTCCACTGCGTGACGAAGTTCACTGTTCTCGGGCTCACCTGGCTAGGTGTGCCGGCCGGCGAGATCCTGCGCGCCGTGGCGCCGGCCGCGACGGCGACGCACGTGATGGTGTGGGCGGACTTCGGGTACGGCGCGAACCTCCCGCTCGACGTCTTCGCGGAGCCCGAGACGATCCTGGCGACCCACCGCGACGGGAACGAACTGACGCCGGAGCAGGGATACCCGGTCAGGCTCGTCGTGCCATCGCGGTATGGCTGGAAGAACGTCAAGTGGGTGCGCGCGATCGAGTACATGATCGGCGACCGGCGCGGATTCTGGGAAGAGCGCGGGTACCACAACAACGCCGACCCCTGGCGCGAGCAGCGGTACTCCTACCAGGAACTGCCGGGTGAGGGCCCCGTCCTGTGACCCCGGGCCGCCGGCTGTGGCTCAGCGTTATCGCTGACATGCGGCTTACAGGCCGCTGAAGATTCCGGTGGTCAGCGTGATCACGGTGCCCTTTGGCTGGTTGCCGGTTGGCGAGTAGCTGCCGACCGTCCCGCCGGGGCCGGAATGGCTGACCGCGATCCGGAATCCGGCCCGGTGCAGCGTCAGGATGGCCTGCTGTATCGACATGCCCTGAACGTCGGGAACCGGCACCGTCGGGGGTCCAGGTGAGAAGTGGACCGTGACCACCTCGCCGGGAGTGATCGGGGTATTCGGCGACGGTGACTGGCTGGTGATCGTGTTGGCGGGCTCGCTGCCCTTGGCGTTCGGGACGGCATTGATCGTGTAGCCGCCCGCCGCGGCCGTCGCCTGGGCATCCGACACCTGCATGCCGAGGAAGCTGGGCAGCCCTGGTCCCTCGCTCACGACCAGCCTGACCCGCTGGTTCTGCGGGATGAGCGTGTAGGCGCGCGGGATGGTCCCGATCACGTCCCCGGCCGGAACCGAGCTCGAGACGGCGGGCTTGTCCTGTCCCGGCTTGAGGTGGTGCTGCACCAGGTAGGCCTTCGCGGCCGCCTCGGGCTGGCCGCTCACGTTCGGAACCATGCGCATGACCGGCCCGAGCGACACGATCAGGGTGACCGACGACCCGTCGGCCATCCTGCTGCCGTGCGCGGGCAGCGTCTTGATGACGTCACCCTTCGGCAGCGCGTTGTGCGCGTGTTTGCCGAGCTTGAACTGCAGGCCCTGGTTCGTCAGCACGGTCTCGGCTGCCTGCCAGGTCATGCCGCTCACCGCCGGGACCTTCTGGTACCGGCCTGAGCTGAACCACCACCCGGCCAGCGCGATCACGAGGACGACGGCCAGGCCGGCGGAAACGTAGATCAGCCGGTGGCTGAACAGATACCGCTGCACCCAGGGCTCGCGAGGCTGGCCCGCCGACCGGCGCCCGCTGTAACGGACGTCGTCGAACGAGCGGTCGTTCCGGACGGCGGGCAGGTCGTCGTAGGCGGCAAGCAGGCCGGCATCCGACACGACCAGCGTGTGGTTGACCATCGAGTCGGCGTGCGGCGCCGGCAGCAGGTCGGAGGTCTGCGGGCTGAGCGAGGGAAGCGCCGACGCGCCGACGGCGCCTGGCTGGGGTTCCCAGGGCAGCGGGGACGAGTAGCCGTCCGGCTCCTCGTAGTCCAGCGGCGGCAGGTTGCGGGTACCGTCGGTGCCGTCGTCGAGCCGGAACGGGCCGACCGCCCGGACCGATCCGTTCATCCGGTCCGGGCCGTCCAGGCCGCCGGGCCCGGCCGGGCCAGCGAGCGGGCCGGACACCTGGGCCTGGTAAGGATGCGAGCCTGACAGCCCTGGCTGCGGTCCCGACCCCTGGTAGGGCAGGCCTGGCTGCGGTCCCGACCCGTGATACGGCAGGCCTGGCTGCGGTCCTGATCCCTGGTATGGCGCTGGCCCGCGGTGCGGCGTGGTGCCCGGGCCGTAGCCGACTGGAGCCTGATAAGGCGCCGTTCCCGGCAGCGCCTGGCCGTCCCTGACTTCCTGGATCGCCCGCAGGAACTGGCCGGCGTTGGCCGGCCGCAGGTCAGGATCGCGGCTGGTGGCCATGGCGACCAGGGCGTCGACGGCGGTGGACAGCCCCGGCAGGATGCTCGACGGCGCGGGCACGACCTCGTTCACGTGCTTGTAGGCCACCGCGAGCGGACTCTCGCCGGTATGCGGCTGCGCGCCGGTGAGCAGCTCGAACAGCATGATGCCGGCCGCATACACATCGGTGCGCGCGTCGGACGTCCCGCCGGACACCTGCTCGGGCGCCAGGTAGGCCGCCGTTCCGATGATCATTCCGCCCTTGGTCTGCACCGCCCCGGCGACCGATCTGGCCAGCCCGAAGTCGGCCACCTTGACCGCGCCCGAGGTCGTCAGCAGCACGTTCTCCGGCTTGACGTCACGGTGCGCGAAGCCGGCCTCATGCGCGGCCGCCAGTCCCGTGAGCACGCCGCTCATGATGTCCAGCGCTTCGCGGGCGCCGAGCCTGCCGCGCTCGTTCAGCAGCTGACGCAGCGTCCGGCCGGGAACGTACTCCATCGCGATGTAGTGCAGCCGCTTGTCCGAGCCCTGGTCGAAGATGGCGACCACGTTGGGGCTGGACAGTCTCGCCGCCGACCGCGCCTCGCCGATGAACCTGCGCACGAACTCGGCGTCGTCGGACAGCTCGGGGTGCGCGATCTTGAGCGCGACCACGCGGTCCAGCCTCGTGTCCGTGCCGAGATACACGGTCGCCATGCCACCGCGCGCGATGCGCGAGTCAACGTGGTACCGGCCGCCTAGCAGCTGGCCCACGGGTGGCGAAAGGGCGGTATCCATCGGCAACAGTGTAGGGGCAGGTTTGCCCGCCTGAGCCGGTTACGGTTTGGTCAACTAGCCGGTCACGGGAGGGGAAGAAGCAACGGCGTAACGCCGCTGCGGTATCCTCCCCGCCCGGTAGGCCAGCCGTCCGGCGATCACCGCCGAGCGCATCGCCGCCGCCATCAGCTCCGGATCGCGGGCCCTGGTCACCGCGGTGGCGAGCAGCACGGCCGAGCAGCCGAGCTCCATCGCCAGCGCCGCGTCGCTCGCCGTGCCGATCCCGGCGTCCAGGATCACCGGCACCGAGGCGGCCTGCACCATCAGCTCGATGTTGTGCGGGTTGCGGATGCCGAGACCCGAACCGATCGGCGCTCCGAGCGGCATCACCGCCGCGCAGCCTGCCTGCTCGAGCCGCCGGGCGAGCACGGGATCGTCGCTCGTGTAGGGCAGCACGGTGAACCCGTCGGCGGCCAGCTGCTCGGCGGCGTCGAGCAGCTCGACCGGGTCCGGCAGCAGCGTCACCTCGTCGGCGATCACCTCGAGCTTGACCCAGGTCGTGCCGAGTGCCTCGGCCGCGAGCCTGGCGGTCCTGACGGCCTCGGCGGCGGTGAAGCAGCCGGCCGTGTTCGGCAGCACCCTGATGCCGCGCTCGGCGAGGACGTCCAGCACGGAGCCCGGCGAGGCGGGGTCGACCCGCCGCATCGCGACCGTGGTCAGCTCGGTGCCCGACGCGGTCAGCGCGCGGCCGAGCACGTCCAGGCTCGGCGCACCGCCGGTTCCCATGATCAGGCGCGATGAGAATTTCTGCCCGCCGAGCACGAGCGGATCGTCGACCAGCCAGTCAGTCACGTCAGCCTCCCTGAACCGCGGTGAGTATGTCGACCTCGTCGCCGGCTGCCAGGCGGGTCGACGACCAGGACGCCCGGTGCACCATCTCGCCGTTGACAGCCGCGGCTATTCCGGTGGCAGCGCTTGATATAAGCGAAACGGCTCGCTCCAGTGACACGTCGTCCGCTACCAGATGGGCCGTGCCGTTGATCACTATCTCCATGAGGGTTCCTGCCGTCCGAAGCGCTGCGCGCTGAAGGGCGCCGCGGCCCGGTCCACGATCCCGGTCACCAGGTAATCGGCGATCAGGTCCGCAGTCACCGGCGCGAGCAGAACGCCGCCGCGGAAATGCCCGGTAGCCAGGACCAGGCCGGGAAGCCGGGACGGGCCGAGCACCGGAGCGTTGTCGGGGGTGCCCGGCCGCAGGCCGGCTACGCCCTCGGCGAACTCAAGCTCGGTGATGCCAGGCACGATGGCCCGTGCGTCCCGCAGCAGCTGCCAGATCCCGCCAGCCGTGACGGTCGTGTCGGCCCCCAGTTCCTCCTGGGTGGCGCCGAGCACCAGCTCGCCATCTTCTCTCGGCACGAGGTAGACCGGCGATCCCCGCACGAGTCCGCGGACGGTCCTGTTAAGCAGCGAAGGAGACGAGCTGGCCGCGGCAGTGGCTCTGGTCGGGCGAAGCCGGACGATCTGGCCTTTCACCGGCCGGATCGGTGGAACGGCGTCCGGCGGGAGCCCGGCTATCGCCGTCGATGCCCAGCCTGCGCTGAGCACGACGTGCTCGGCGTCAACGACGGTGCCGTCGGCTAGCTCAGCCCCGCGCACGCGGTCAGCCTCGATGCGAAGCCGCGCCGCCCGCTGCGGCAGGTGATTCACGCCCGCTGCCTGGACGGCGGCGAGCAGAGCGGACGTGAGGAGCCGCGGGTCGACCGAGGCGTCGTCATCGACCAGCAGGCCGCCGCTGATCGCGGGTCCGAGCAGCGGCTCTGCCCTGCGGCACTCGCGGCTGGTGAGCCGCTGGGTGGCGACCCCGAAGGATTCGCGCAGGAGTGCGTGCTCGCCGAGCATGGCCATGTCATCGGCGTCGTAGCCGACCTGCAGCGTGCCGGTCTGCCGGAAGCCGACCTGCCTGCCGGTCAGGTCGGTCAGCTCGGCGGCGAAACCGGGATAACGGCGCAGCGAGAGGCTGCTGAGCTCGAACAGCTCGCGCTCGGCGTAAGCAGCCTCGGCGACCGGCGTGAGCATGCCCGCCGCGGCGTGCGACGCTCCGCGCCCGGGATCGGGGTCAGCCAGGATGACTGTGATACCGCGCTGCGCCGACCGCCAGGCGATGGCCAGCCCGATGACCCCGCCGCCGATGATCAGCACGTCCGCCGTGGCCGTGCCGCCGCTGCTGGCGGCACGTGGCTGGTTGACCTGCGCTCCGTTGGCCCGTGCCATCGCGCTCCCTTCGCCGGCATGACCCGGATCAGGTTCCTGCGGTCGGCGGCTCCTCAGCCGCCCTCTCAGTCCGGTCGGCACCGGACTCCCGCGCGTCGATAGCTAGCTTAGTGCCCAGATACGATGCCTCGGATACGGTCGGCGGCCGAGTCCTGGAGAGCGAATGACGTCCAGCAGTCCGGAGCGGATCGTTGTCGCGGGCGGCGGCCTGGCCGGCCTGCGCACCGTGGAGGAGCTGCGCTCGCTGGGGTACGCGGGTGCGATCACGCTGATCGGCGCCGAGAACCGGCCGCCGTACGACCGGCCGCCGCTGTCCAAGCAGCTGATGACCGGCGAGGTCGATGACACCACCCTTCGCGCCGAGCTTGACTCGCTCGGGGCCGCGTTCCGGCTCGGCGAGCGGGCTGAGCAGGTCGGCGACGGCGTGCTGCGCACCGACCGCGGCGAGTACCCGTTCGACCGGCTGGTGATCGCCACCGGAGCGCGGCCTGTTGCCCTGCCTGGCCCGGGCCGGCAGCGGTTCCTGCGCACGATCGACGATGCGCTCGCGCTCCGGGACACGCTCGTCCCCGGCGCCAGGCTGGTCATCGTCGGGGCCGGCTGGATCGGCGCGGAACTGGCCACCGCGGCCGCCGCGAGCGGCTGCCGGGTGAGCGTCGTCGAGGCGTCGAGCGCTCCGCTGACCGGCGCGATCGGCGCCGAGGTGGGCGCCGTGACCGGGCCGTGGTACGCCGAGGCCGGGGTCGAATTGCTGCTCGGGCAGCCGGTCGAGTCGGTGGAAGAGGGAGGCCTGGCGCTGGCCGGGGGCGGCTGGCTAGCCGCCGACGAGATCGTCACGGCCGTCGGGGTCCGGCCCGAGGTGGGCTGGCTGGAGTCCTCTCCGCTGCGGCTGGAGAACGGCGTGGCCGTGGACGAGCAGCTGCGTTCCTCTGTTCCCGGGGTCTACGCGGTGGGGGACTGCGCGGCGTTCTGGTCGGCGCGGTTCGGCCGCCGGATGCGGACCGAGCACTGGGATACCGCGCTCCGGGCGCCTGCGGTGCTGGCGGCGAACCTGGCCGGCGGGTCTGAGCGGTACGATCCCGTGCCGTACTTCTGGTCCGAACAGTTCGGCCGGATGCTTCAGTACGTCGGCGATCACCGCGGCGCCGGCAAGCTGGTGTGGCGCGGGTCGACGATCGCTCCGCACTGGGCTGCCTGCTGGCTGGCGGGGGAGCGGCTGGTCGCCGTGCTGACCGTCGGGCTGCCTCGCGACCTGCAGCAGGGCAGGCGGCTGATCGAGTCGGGTGTCTCGGTGGACGTCGGCCGGATCGCTGACCCCTCGGTCCCGCTCCGCGATGCGGGGCGCTGAACGGGAGGCTTGCTGGTTTGGCTGATAGCGCAGGTGGGGAAAGGATGTGGACGTGGCACAGATCGACCCCCCGGCCGACGCCATCGTCGGTGACTGGTTGACGATTCCCGACGTTGCCGAGCGGCTTGACCTGCCCGTAAGCCGGGTTAAGCAGTATCTCCGCGACCGCAGGCTGCTGGGCGCACAGCGCCCGGACGGCTCCTTTGGCGTGCCAGCCGCCTTCCTCGACGGCAACCAGGTCGTCCGTGGTCTGCATGGCACGCTGACCCTGCTGTTCGACTGCGGGTTCTCCGACGTGGAGGCGATGCGCTGGCTGTTCACCTCGGACGACTCGCTGCCAGGCAGTCCGATCGAGGCGATCACGGCGCACCGCTGCAGCGAGGTGAACAGGCGGGCCCAGGCGCTCGCGTTCTGACCGCGGCGCGCGGACGGCGATCGCGTGGCGGCGCCGCCGGGAGCCGCCCTGTGCCTGCGGGCAGCGGGGACGCGGATGGCAGGATGGCTGCGTGAGCAGCGCGGACCAGAACAGCACAGGCATGACCAGCGCGGGCGCGACCAGCACGGGCGCGG
>DATKQH010000196.1:0-44063 GCA_035532775.1 Streptosporangiaceae bacterium | reverse complement strand
CCGCAAGGACGACCCCCTCTACCGGGCCCGGCGGACCCTGCACACCGGTGCCGACCTGCTTACCGACAAGCAGAAGGACCGCCTGCTCGCACTGTTCGCGGCCGATGAGCACGTCCAGGTCGAGGCGACCCGGGCCATCTGCCAGCAGATGATCGCCGCCTACCGCGAACCCGGCCGCACCCGGGACGCGCGCTCATGGTCAAGCTCATCGAGTCCCTCAGCCACGGCGTCCCGGCTGCGCTCAGCGAGCTGATCACACTCGGACGAACGCTGAAGCAGCGTGGTGACGACGTGCTCGCCTACTCCGACCGGCCCGGCACGAGCAACGGGCCGACCGAGGCGATCAATGGACGACTCGAGCACCTCCGCGGCTCGGCACTCGGATTCCGCAACCTCACCAGCTACATCGCCAGATCACTGCTCGAGTCCGGCGGCTTCAGACCCCGACTACACCCTCGATTGTGAAGAGCCGCTTTGGCCCGGTGGGCCCGTGAACGCTGCCGGTGTTGTAAGGGGCGAGCTGGACCCGGCCCGACGGGGTAAGCCTTGATTAGCACCATGGTGTCAGTGCGCGGGGCCGCTTAATGTGCCAGTGCCTCCGCTCTGCCTCCTGACCAGGGCGGGAGGCGATTCTCATCGGAGCCCAGGTTGTCGCGGCGGGCTTGACTTAACGGGGCGCGGCGGGACAATCGGCTCAGGGATTTTCGTGGAGGAGCTAGTATGCGATGACTGATGCCGTCAGCGCTGGGCCGATCGCTTCCCGCTCGCTGCGGCCGTATATCTCGCTGTTATTCCTGCAATGCACAGCCGGATCGCCGGAGATCGCGTTCGGCGGCCTCACGGCATTCATGCGCAAGTCGGCCCGCAGACGGCAGGGCGCATACACCGAGCTGAGGTCCGGATTCGCCAGCAGCGATCCATCCCTGCAAGGCGGCCCGGAGCAGCGCGGCTTCGACCAGGTTGACGGGTTCATCTACCGGATTGAGTCCAGCCCCAGCTGGGCGGTGCCCGGGTCCGGGTACGTCGACGTCCGAAACGTGCTGAGCATCGCGCTGCGGCGGGGCCTCGTGCTCGCCGTCTACTGCGAGCCGTCGCTGCGGGACGCAGTGGTGAGGTGGCTCCGGCGCGAGCCGAAGCCCCCGCTCGCCCGGGTCTCGCAGAGCATCCTTCAGGGAGCGTTCCTGCGCGGGGAGGCGAAGGGATTATGGCTGCACGGCACTCACGTCAGAAGCGTCTTACGGCCTGACACCAAGCACATCACCGGCCGGCGAGTACAGGATGCGCTCAGCCCGCTGGAAGACAGCTCGTTTGCGATGGCCGCGGCCAGGTCGAGGCTTCCGGACGACCCGGCACGGACCGCACTGCTAGGAGTTGTGGGGACCGTACCGCGCAAGGGCGTCTTATGGAACCGGCAGCCCCAGGACTTCGGCGAGTTCCTCGCCGCCTGCGGTGAAGCCCTGGAACTCATCGAAGAGACAGCCGCGAGTGGCGCGCCCCTTGACCGCCCATTTCCCATTCTCGCCGTGGAGACGCACGATCTGTCGGAAGTGCGCGGCGCGTACGACATCCTCGGCCTCACGCCCGATGACCTGCCTACCAGCACGGACATAACCGACGAGATGATAGAGGCAGCGGAAGTGCTGGAGCATGCCGTCCTCCGCGTCATCGGGTCGCCGACGTCGGCGGACTTCAGGCTTGAGGTAGGGCTGGACGGGTCCGTCGGCGGAGTCCTTCAGGCGGCGGTCCGGATGAGCGGAGACGACGCCGTCCTCGCCTTCGGTCCTGATCCAGCCGTCGCAGCGACGAATCCCGGATCGGTTCGAAAGGTCCTTGACGCGCTGGGCCACCGTGACCTGCTCGCGGTGTACTACGACTCGGGGCACGTTGTCGGCCCGCACGGGATCGGGCGCCGCAATGTCACTCCCATGCCCTTCGAGAACTGGCAGTTCCTGGATTTCAGTGGGTTCGATATCACAGTCGAGAAACCAGGAAGGACGCCGTCTGAGATCCACTTCAACACAGGGTCCGGCCAGGACAGATCTCTCTTCGGTTGGGTAGTCAGGCATTACTCCTCGGGCTGGCTGGTCTGCGACGACGGCCCAGGAGAGGTTGCCGATTTCGTACACATCAGCCCCGATGGGGTGCTCAGCATGATTCACGTCAAGGCCGCCCACAGCGCCTCGCGCTCGCGGGGGATCGCGGTCAGCGCATTCGAGGTTGTCACCGGCCAGGCTGCCAAGAACAGCCGTTACCTAGTTGACCTAGATTCCCTGAGCGAGACCCTGATGATTCCGCACGATCCCCAGCGCGCTTCCTGGATCGACGGGAAAAGGGTCTCCGGCCGGGACGACTTCCTGGAAATGATCGGCGGGCTGATGCCATCAGACAAACGGCAGGTAGTCATCGTCCAGCCCCACGTCAGCGAGGAAACGTACAACCGGATCCGGCAGGGAGCCAACGGCGCGGCCGCCACGCGGGACCATGAACTGTTCCGGCTCAACTCGCTGGAGACGCTCCTGCACACAACCAGGGGCGCTGCCGTCGCGCTGAGCACGGACCTGCACGTCATAGGGAGCAAGCGCTGACAACGGCGTCAGCGTCGCCCGCGACAGCTCGGCTGTATTCAACAGCCCTTATGCAAGATCATTGCTTCCTGGCCGTGGCCATGTCGGTAGCCCGTGGCTCACCGCGCCGTGCTGGCCGCCGTCGGCTTCGACCGCCGTCTGATCGGCGGCCGCGGGCAGCAGTCGGGTCGGCCCTCCGCCTGAGCCGCGAGGATCTCTGGTGTCCGCTCAACCGTGAGGTATAGGACCGATCACAACTCGCTTAGCCGGTCACAGGAAGTTACGCCTGGCTGTCCTTAGCTCGTTAGGCCGAGGTTGATGAGCCGGAAGTTCAGCGCTGAGACGCTGACTTTGAAGATCTTGGAGAGCGCCGTCGCTGTGACGTCGGGCTCCCGGCGCTGGCTGGGCGGCAGCTGGTTGACCTGGTCGCGGATCATCTGCTCCGGCATCAGGAGAGCCGCGGCGAATGCGTTGGCCTCGATCTCCTCCAGGTCGCTGGCCATGCTGGACGTCTTGTCGCGCAGGTTAACCCGGACCGGAACGTCGAGGATGAGCTCGCGCCCAGGGTGCAGCGCCCGGTGGCCAAGCTCGTGCGCGATCGTAAACCGCTGCCGCACCGCAGGATGAGCGCTGTTGACGCCGATGACGTGGTGGTCACTATCGCGGAACAGGATCCCGGAGACGTCTCCATCCTTGAACCGGCGCCGGACCACTACTATCCCGTCGGCGCGGGCGAGGGCCTCCGGATCGACAGGCGGGCCGGTGATCCCATGATCAACCAGGAGCTGCTCGGCCGCACGCTCTGCGCGCTTAGCCACGGGACTGTGCTCGTGCTCTGGTCAGGACGTCGCGGACGAAGGGCCGTGTGTCCTCCGGCACCTTGCGGAGCGGATCTGACGCGGCCGTGCTGTCCGGGAGCAGCTGGGCGGGGGAGACGCCGAGGGCGGTGGAGAACTCGAGCAGCATGTGGAGCTGCACGCGCTGGCGGCCCTTCTCCACGTTGCTGATGGAGCTGCGCTCGAGTCCGACCCGGTGCCCGAGTGCCTCCTGGTTGAGGCCCTGGTTCAGCCGGGCGCTGCGGACGCGCTGACCGAACTGCTCGTAGAAGTCATCCACGGCTGCATCTTGCCCTAAAGATCGTAAAGATTCCACTCTCGCCAACATAACGTTTGCATAAGTGGAAACTCAAGTTTGCTGGAACTGGATTCGGCCGGTAATCTTCCGTCAGCCGGCCGCAAGGAGATCGATACGGCCCGGCTCGTAGATGGCAGCTAGCGCGCACGGGAGGAAACGTCAGTGACAGCAAGCAGCGTCCCCAGCCGGGGCATCATGTTCCGGCCGGTCGGTACGGGAGACAGCACGACGATCGTCGTGGACGACGAACATGTCGTTCAGGTGGACCTGCATGACATGGCCCAGGCAGACCTTGAGGGCGCGGTCGTCACGCCGGTCGTGGACGAGCTGGCCGCGTGCCTGCCGAAGCGCGATGGCCGGCCGTACCTGGCGGTGTTCGTGCTCACGCACGCGGACCAGGATCACTGCCGCGGCTTCGCGGACTTGCTGGAGGCCGTGACGATCGGCGAGTTGTGGGCTACCCCGCGGCTGTGGCGCGAGTACGAGGACGCGGACACGGTGATCTGTGACGACGCGCGGGCCTTCCAGGAGGAGGCCGAGCGGCGCGTCGAGGCGACCCGGGCAGCAGTCGCCCGCGGCGACCGGCCTAAGTCCGGTGACCGGATCCTGGTCGTCGGCTATGACACCGACCGGGAGCAGCACGCGTACGCTGACTTGCCCGCGGAGTACCTGACCGGCCCGGGGCATCCGGTCACGGCCCTGGACGGCGATGACATGAGCGCGGCGTTCGAGGCGTTCATCCATGCGCCGTTCGCGGCCGACTGCGCGGCGGCCCGCAACGAGACATCCCTCGCGCTGCAGGTCACCCTCCGGGATCCGGGAGGAGCCGATGGAAGGGTGCTCCTGCTCGGTGACCTCGCGCACGACACCATCATGAAGATCTTCAACTTCAGCGAGGCGAAGAAGCGCGAGGGCCGGCTGGCCTGGGATGTCCTGCTCGCACCGCACCATTGCTCAAAGCACGTCATGTACCGTGACGGCGAGCTGCAGCAGGATGTCCTGGACGCGCTTGAGCGGCACGCGCGCGAGAACGCGATCATCGTGGCCAGCTGCATGCCGGTCCCGGCGCGTAATGACGCTGGCGATAACCCTCCGCACGCCAAGGCGAAGGCCCGTTACCTGCAGATCGTGGACAGGGAGAGCCAGTTCATCTGCACCCAGGAGTGGCCCGACCCAGACCAGCCGAGCCCGGTCGTCTTCGGGCTCACCGCCGACGGACTGACGCTGCTCCACCCGTCCGTCCTCGACGATGGCGTGCAGGCGCTCGGCGCGGCCGCGAAAGCAGCCGGCGAGGCCGCCGGACCGGACGGCGCCGCGGTCGGCGTCCTGATCATGCTGGCCGCCGCGGCTGGCGCGGGACTGGCGCATTGGCTGAGCAAGCGGCGCGCCGCACCGAAGCCGGACCGTAGCTCTGGCCTGGACCAGGCCCAGCGCGCAGTGACGGCAGCACGGGGCCGCGACACTGCTCCTCGCCAGCCGGTCGGATTCGGAAGGCAGTGAGTCAGACAGAGGACTCCCTTGCCCTGACTCCCGGCCAGCGCCTGGCCGCTGATCAGCTGGCCGAGATCGCGGACCGCAGTGACGGTGCCGTGGAGATCCTGCGCCGCCCTTACCGGCCAGGTACCGGGCAGTCCGTCACGATCGACATTGCGCTGGACTGCACCGGTATCGCGCCCGCGCCGGACGGCTTGCGGCTGCGGGCAAGGGAGACTTTCGGCCTGGAGATCGGCCTGGCTTTCCCGTTCACCGTCCCTCAGGTCAGCGTCCGGCACACCCGGTGGGCGGGCACGCCGCATGTGCAGTGGCAGTCGATCCTCTGCCTGTACGCCGCGCCCTCCGTCGAGTGGCTGCCCGCTGATGGGATGCGGGGCCTTCTCGACCGGCTCATCCTCTGGCTCCGGCAGGCCGCGGCCGGGGACCTTGACCCGGACGGCCAGCCCTTGCACCCGCCGGTCGCCTACGCATCGCTGGCCGCCGGCGTCGCTGTCGTGCGGCCCGACCTCCCCGCAACCGGAATCAGCCGGGCCGGCAGCTCTGGAGGCGACGCTACGCTCGTGGTCGCGGTCTGCCAGCATGACCGGCCGGATCGCGCTGACGTGACCGAGTGGATCACCCCAGAGCAGTGGAAGCTGCGCTTTCAGGCGGCAGAACTTCGCGGCGACCTTGATGATGACGGCCGCCGGTTGTTCGGGGCGGCGGTGATCCTCCTGAGCCGGGACATCGGCTTCGAGTACCCCGACAAGGCCGACGCGCTTCTCGCAGGCCTGCGCCGCGCCGGAGCAGAACCTGATGGGCTGCTCCGCTTTCTCAGCACCGTAGCGGCGATCAATGCGCGCCTTGACGCCGTTCACGCGCTGCAAGGACATGACCTGCCGGCCAGGCCGCTCTTGCTGTTCGTGGGCACCCCGTCACGGCGTGCGGCAGGCGGCGACCGCACGCTTACGCACCTGGTCTGCTGGCGGCTAGACGAGATCGGGCAGAAGCTGCTGGCCACCGCCCGGCTCACCGCCACAGATGATCATGAGCTTGCCAGGGCCGCGACCACATGGCTGGAACAGGCCACCACTACGTGGATGCCCGTGATGGAAGCCCGGCCAGAAGTGACCTGCCGACGGGACAGCAGCAGCTCCGCGGCCTGGCTATCCGGCAAGCGCGTGCTCATCTTGGGCTGCGGCGCGCTCGGCGCGCCCGTTGCGGAGATATGCGTCCGCGGCGGCGCGGCCGAGGTGACCGTCGCGGACAACGGAGTGGTCCGGCCCGGCATCCTGGTCCGGCAGCCCTACGACGACGCGGACATCGGCCAGTACAAGGCCATCGCCCTGGCCCGCCGTCTCAACCAGATCCACGCCGATAAACGCGTGAGCGCGCTGCCGCAGGACATCATCATCATGGTCCTGACGGATGAGATGCCGGCGTCCCAGTACGACCTCATCGTCGATGCCACCGCTAACGCCGCGATCGCCTCCCGGCTTGAGTACTGCCGCGCTCAGGCCCTCGGCGACTGGCCCGCGGTGCTGACCATACTCATCGGGCACGACGCCCGCCGCGGCGTCATCGCACTGGCCCGGCCTGGTGCGTCCGGGGCCGGCCGGGACATCCTGCGGAAGGTAGGCCTTGCCGCGTGCGGCGACCAGGCCGGGCAGCTAGCTGACGTCCGTGACGATTTCTTCCCCGAGGCACCACGCACCCAGTTCTTCCATCCCGAGCCGGGATGCTCAGACCCCACGTTCACTGGATCTGCCGCAGAGACCGTCGCCCTGGCCGCGCATCTGATGGCTGCGGGCCTCGACGCGCTCGCCGGACGCGCTGACCCTCATCGAGACCAGCCGATGTCAGCGGCTGTGGTACGGCTAGACGCCACGCACATCTCGGGCACTGCTGCCCAGTGGCTCGGCTGGCCGAACGACATTATTGTCGCTGATCAGGCCGACGACTACCAGATGCGCTTGTCCCCGGCGGCTATTCGCGAGATGCGCGCCGAGTCAGCCCGCGGAGCGCGAGTACGCGGCCGTGGCATCGAGACAGGAGGCATGATCCTAGGAGAGATCGACGAGGCCTGCCGGTGCATCTGGATCGACATGGCCACCGGGCCGCCACCCGACAGCAGGCTGTCGGCCTGGCACTTCGATCACGGCACTGACGGCGTTCAGGAACTCGTCGATCACTACCGGGCGCGCAGCCGCCAGATCACAGTCTTCGTCGGCCTCTGGCACACCCACCCCGATCATCCCGCCAGGCCCAGCCGCACCGACACAGCCGGAATGCAGCAGCTCCTGGCACCCGCGGCTCTCGCGGCACCCCGGGCGGTCATGATGATCCTGGGCGGGCAGGACGACACCTGGTCAACGTGGCTCTACGACGGTCAGCCGCCCGACATCTACGGCCGCCTCGTACGACAGGACCCCGCGAGCGGTCCGCAGCCACCAGCCGTGCCAGCTTGGCATAGCGAGTCGGCCTGGCCCGGAGGGTACACGGCCCCCAACCGCGACGGCCGCCAATCCCTGGGTCCACGGTCGTGGCCAGCCTGGATCCGAGGCCGCATCCGGAGGATGCGACGAACCGGGTCACGCCGATGAACGGTGCCCAGCCACGCATCGGGGTAGCCATCTCCGGTGGCGGATTCCGGGCGACGGCGTTCGGCCTGGGCTGCCTCCGCGCCCTGCACGACACCGGTCTGCTGCACGGTGTCTCCGTCATCTCGGGCATCAGCGGCGGCAGCCTGCTCACCGCGCTGTACGCTTACGGCCCCGAGGACTTCGCCGAGTTCGACGCCATGACAGCTGACCTGCTCCACAACGGCCTCCAGGCAGCACTGATCCGCCGCGCCCTCGCTCCTGCCGCAGCAGCACGGAACCTCAGCGCCGCCGCTCGTGTGCTCATGCCAAAGCGCCCCGGAAGCCAGCCGCGTCTTCGGATCGCTAACCGCACCGATGCCCTCCGCGACGAACTAGCCCACCGCGCCTTCGGCGACCGCACCCTGGACCAGGTCACCCACCCCAGCCTGGCCACCGTAATTACCGCGACCGACCTGCGTACCAGCAACGCTGTCCGGTTCGGCAGCCTGCGAAGCTCGTGCTCGCCTTATGGCACAATCACCGAGCCGGTCACCGTCGCGGATGCCGTGGCTGCCAGCGCAGCGTTCCCCCTCCTGCTCCCGGCCATCGAGCGTTCCTACACTTTCAGCGGCGCCGGCTCTCCGGAACCGACCAGGCAGATCGTGCTCCTGACCGATGGAGGGATCTACGACAACCTCGGCCTGACCGTCCTGGAGCCCCGACGCTCAGCGCACCACACCGCCCAAGTCTTCGAAGTCGACTACGTCATTGCCTGCGACGCGGGAAGAGGCCGGCTCCCGCTGGCCACCGGGCACTTCGCCGGAACCCGGCTGCGCCGAAGCTTCGACACCGTCCACCGCCGAGCCCAGGACGCAGCCCGCTCAAAACTTCATGCCGATGCCGCCGCCGGTCACCTCCAGGGCTTCGTCCATGCATACCTCGGCATGCCAGACGAACGCGTGCCGGTGCCGACAGCAGACCTAGTCCCAGTCGCGGAGATCCAGTCATACCCCACGAATTTCAAGGCGATGGCAGCCACGGACCTGCAGCTGATCACAACAAGAGGGGAACAGCTAACACGCACGCTCCTTGCCCACTACTGCCCCCAACTCCGCTAGGCGGGGACGGCACGGTCGGTTATTGGCTGCTACGCCCTTCGCTTGCGCCGCTCTCTCAAGGCGGTAGCACGGGTTCAAATCCCGTCGGGGCTACAGAGGTAGCAGCAGGTCAGAGGCCCGGAAGCCGGTCACGGCAGCCGGGCCTTGATCATCTGTCCGTCATTCGTCCGTGGGTTCTGGCGTCATCTGGCGGCAGCGGGCACCAGGAAAAAATTCTCATCGGCACCGTGGGAGGGCGCCGAGCTGGCTGGCGTGAACACAGGGCAGGAGCATGCGCCAGGCACGGAGGCCCTGGTGGATCTCTCACGCAGTAAGTCCTGCCGCGCGTCAGCGGCATCTGCACGGGACAGCCCGCCCAGGTCGGCGTCCCGGACGGTTCCGCCGCCGTCTCCGCCGGGCTAGAGCAGTGGCCTGGCGGAGCCGCCCGTGCAGCGGGCTGGCGGCTGTCAGCGCCAGTCGCGGGCAGCCGCCGTCCCGTCCTGATCTGCTGTGGCGTCGGCTGCGGTGGTGACCGATCTGAGCTGTGCCTCGGTGTCGATGTGCGCGGTCAGTGTCGTGCGGGCCTGGGTGAGCTGGGCGGCGATGTAGGCGTCGAGATGAGCGAACTCGGGCTCGCTGCTCTCGGCGTTCACGGAGTGCACCAGGTCAGGGATCCAGGGTCGGTGGCTGCAGGCTGTCCGACGTGATCGCCTCCTTCAGGGAATTGCGCGCGTGCCGCAGGTGAGACCGGACCGTGGCGACTGGCTTTCCCGTCAAAACGGCGATCTCCGCGGCCGTGAGCCCGTCGTAGAACAAGGCCGCGACCGTGCGCTGGGCAGGAGGCAGGCCGCGCAGCAGGCGGAGTATCCGCTGCTGCTCCTCCGCGAAGACCATCAGGTCCGGGTCGGGGTCAGCGGGCTGCGGCGTGGCCTGCTCCAGCGGCGCTGCGTGCTGCTGGCGGTTGTTTTTCCACAGGGTACGGGTGGCGGTGGTCCGCAGCCAGGCTGCGGGTTCGCGGATGGATTCCCACTGCCGCCACGCTGCGATCATGGCCTCCTGCACGGCGTCTTCCGCGTCGGCCCGGCTCGCTCCCATCACGATCAGCAGCAGGACTGCCCTGCTGTACCGCTGACGGAAGAACAAGTCAAAGCCGTCGCGACTCACCTACTGGCGAATGCGGGCATTTAGCTCTCCTTTCACCCGGGTCCTCGGCTAGCACTGGCTGGGCGCCTGCACTTCCCTCCCTGAAGCGGGCGCCTCCCCCTAGCCGTCTGCCTCTAAGTGTCACCGCCGCGACCGGGCGTGCAATTGAAGCGGCCCATTTTCTCGGGCGGTCCAGGCACGGCCCCGGTTTGCACGGCACGCGGTCACCCGGCCACCTTGCCTGCAACCGCATGACGAAATTCTCCGGAAGGAACGGACCTGTGACTGAGCCAGAGAACCCGGGGGATGGCGCCCGCGAGATCTCGCCGATGACGGCGCTCAACACCGCAGCCCTGGCGGCGGGCTGTCTCTACCAGGCGACCGGCTCGCTCGACGTGACATTGGCCGGGACGGCGATCGCCGCTGTCCTGGCGGCATGGGCCATGTGGCTCCGCCGCCGGTCCACCGCATCGCGCGGCACAAGCAGTCCAGCCGTGGCCACGGACTGCGCAAGTCCGGCACCTTCAGTTAGCGAGCCGGAAGGCTAGCAAAATGGCCGCGAGCGCCGCAGGCTCCGCCATTGCTAGCGTCCGTGCCCCGTAGCCTCGCGCGCTAACATGATCGAGCGAAGCGTTAGCATGGCATAGCAAGAGGTCCGGGGTTCGAATCCCCGTAGCTCCACAAGAAAGACCAGGTCAGGCGAGGTTTCTGGGTCGTCTGGCAGACTTACCAAGATCGCTTGACCGTCATTTGACCGTCGTTCTGGGTGTTGTTATTGAACAGTCAGCGGCCCGGATCGGCACGTGGCGGCAGGGCGGATGGGCTCGATGGCCGTACTCGTTGAACAGGCTGGCAGGACCGTCGCGCGCTCTGGGGGCTTGGCGGTGTCTGGGTGTTAGCCTGACCGGGCTGGCGGATGGCGCGTGCTGGTTCGACTTCCGCTGCGGGTGCGGCGGCTGGCCACTCGGGAGGGCCTGATGGAGCAGTCAGTGCCCTTCATCGGCCGGGTGCGGGTGCGGAACTACAAGAGCATCGCTTCGTGCGATGTGCGCCCGGGGCCGCTGACGATGCTGGTCGGACCGAACGCGAGCGGGAAGAGCAATTTTCTGCAGGCGCTGGCGCTGCTGGGGCGGGCAGTGAGCACGACGCCGTATGAGGCGGTCAGCGGGCTCGGCGGCCTGTCGGAGGTTCTGCGCCGTTCGCCGGAGCCGGCGGGGTCGTTCAGCATTGATGTCGAGGCGACGGTGCCCTGGGGCGGCGCTGGCGATCAGCTGGTGTCGGCACGGTACGGGTTCGAGATCGGCGCCGCCGCCCGGCGGGCGCTGCGCCCGCTTGAGGTAGTGCGCGAGACGTGCGAGGTGCGCCTGGGTGCGCGGGCCTGGCGCTTCGGCGTGGAACGGGGGGCGGTGCGGGAAGAGGGGCATGAGCCTGCCGCGTCCAGTATCGAGCCGGATCGCCTGTACCTGCCGGTGGCCGCCAGCCAGCAGACCTTCAGCCCGCTGGCCAGGAGCCTGGCGAGCATGCAGTTCTACGGGCTGGCGCTGGATGCCCTGCGGGAACCAGGGTCCGCGGCGGAGGGCGCGGGCCTGGGCCGGCGCGGGGAGCATCTTGGGGATGTGCTGAGCGCGCTGGCCGGCGTCCGCCCGGATCTGAAGGACCGGATTGACGCCTACCTGGCCGCGATAGCGCCGGGGATCGAGGGCGCTGATCCTTATTCAGTGGGCCGGTACATGACGGTGGCCTTCCGTGCCCGTGCGCGCCCGGACGCTGACGTGATCGAGTTCGCGCCGGAGGCGGTCTCGGGCGGGACGATCCGGGCTGCGGGTGTCCTGGCGGCGCTGTTCCAGCTTCCGGTGGCGGACGGGCGGGTGGCGCTGGTCGGGATCGAGGAGCCGGAGATCGCTTTGCACCCGGCCGCGGCGGGCGTGCTGTTTGATGCTCTGAGCGAGGCGAGCGAGCAGGCCCAGGTGCTCGTGACCACGCAGAGCCCGGACTTGCTGGACCGGGATGACCTGGATGTGTCGGTGGTGCGGGCGGTCAGCATGGAGGACGGCGTGACCCGGATCGGGGAGATCGACCGGACCAGCCGGCAGATCGTCGCTGAGAAGCGCTACACGCTGGGCGAGCTGATGCGCGGGAATCAGCTTTCCCCGGCGGATCCGCCTGCTGGCCAGGATGAGAGGCCGGGGACCTGACCTGTGTCAGGGCCAGCGGTGACGGTCGCCTCGATCGTCGAGGGTGCGGGTTCGCGCCCTCCCGACGCTGCGGTACGGCTTGCCGAGTGCGGTCGGTGCGGCGGATGGCGCCGCGACCCGGACCCGCCCGGCGTGGCGGTGGCGCGGATTCCCGGCGAGGCTCCTGCGGGATCTCCGTAAGCGGTCACGGTCGGCGGCTGGCCGGCCGGGCCGGGTCGGCCGACTGGGATCATGCAGGTCCGGGCGGCGGCTCGTTTCGGAGGCGTGCCTGGCGTCGCTGCTCGTCCTGATGGAAGAGCCGGGCGAGTCGCTGGGTGCCTTCAGCCAGCTCGATCGGGGTGTCCTCGTCTTCGTCTGGGAGCAGCCCCTGGTCGCGCAGTTGCTGTTCTTGTGCCATGACGGGCAGCTCGGGTCAGGATCGGACGGGCGCGGTCCTTCGGGCCCGTCTGGCCCGATGCGGATCAGCCGCTCGGCCCGCACCACGCGGAACCGGCGCCCCGCGGCCGCCACGTCGCTGCCGCGGCCGGCATCGAGCTGGTCGGCTGCGGCGGCGTACCGGGCGCGGTCCGGGTCATCCAGGCGGAGTTCCCGCGGGGCCGTGACCCGCAGGTACAGTCCCAGGCTGTCGCGGGCGCCCAGCGGCGTGGCCGACGTCCCGGCCTGCGCGGGCTGCCACTGCCCGCCCGCCAGCTCGGCCGCCATGAACGCCGCGGGCAGCAGGACCCCGCCCGGATGCGCCCGCACTGCCCGTGCCCCGTCGTCCCGGACCTCCGTCGGCACGGCGCCCGCCTTGCCGACGGCATCGAGCAGGTCCAGCTTCCGCCGCGGCCCGTGGCTTTGCCGCAGGCTGAGACAATTCCGGGGTGGCAGACGACGACAGCCGGGCAGGCCCGACTCAAACCACGTTCCCTGATACGAAGCCGAGCTGGCTGAGGCCGCTCGCTGAACTGATGGGACACACGCGGAACCCACCGACGGTCCTGCCGCTCGCTGTCCTGGTCGACGAGGTGGACAGATGGCGCGGGCATGCCAGTGACGAGTCGTGGAAACGCAAAGCAAACCGGGTCTCGCTGAGCAGCGACCTTCAGGCAAGCGCCGCTGCGGCCGGGACCCATCTCGCGCAATCCATCGCCTCCGAACTCCGTCCGTACCAGGAATGTCTTCAGCAAGTCGCGGACATTCGAACGATCTCCGCCGACAGGTTCCGCGAGCTGACCGATAACGGCGCGGCGTTGAGGGCCGCCCTGGCGACGCCGGCGGCGCTACTCGCCGCATGGCAGGACGTGCTCGCCGCGAGCCAGTCGCCAACCGCAGATACGGAGTCGCTCAACTGGGCACTGACTTGCCTCGAAGCGATGATCGAGTCAACGCAGCGATCCTCGAAGCAAACGCTGCAAGACGCACGCTCGATCCTCGACCCAGATCCCCGGCTCGCGGGATTCAACCCGGACGCCCCTACCGCACGTACCCCGCTCGATGTCCGACTTCGTCTGGCTGCGGACGTGATCACGGCACTGCCCGTGCCGCGGCATTGCATCGCTTGGATCACCTACGGGTCCGCGCGACTGTCAGGCACTGCGGATTTCGGCCCGTTCACGTTCTACGAGATCGACTGGGCAGCACCCAACGCGCTCAATGACGACGGGCAGGCATTCTGCCACCGTGATGAGCTACGTTCCCTGCTCAAGCAAAACCACATCAGCCCACCAGGCGAGACGAAAGAACGCCCATATCAGGTGCTGGCACGCGTCAACCTTGGCGTGCGCTCCCCGCACAACGCTCTGGATGACGCCGACGCGATGATCCAGGTACTGCTCAGGATCGCCGGTAATCGCAGCGGGGGCACGGCCTGGCAGCGCGCCGGCTCCGCCTGTCTGCTGTTCGACGGCCATGCCGCCCTTTGCACTGACACGGCTGGCCTCTACGTTTCCGACGAGGTTGACCACCATGGCCAGAACATCATGGCTGACGCCTTGGCAGAATACGGCCCGAGTATCGCGGAAGGCCTCAGCCGAGCCCAGATGCCCCCGGATCTCGCCGACGCGCTCCGGCTGCTCGGCGAGGCCTGTGACGTTGACTCACGGAAGGCAATTCTAACCGGACGCAGCACCATCGATCGCAAGACAGTGCTTGTCCTCGAAGATGCCGCGTTCGAGCACATCGCCTCTTATGGACGCATGAGTGGTGACGACCTGGAAAGGTCAATCCTCGTCACCTGGCCGCACGCGCGCTGGAGCAGCCAAGTAAACGCCGCAATCAACGTTTGCCTTCGCAGCGATGAGGTGTCCAGCACCGCGCTGCACAGGCGGATTATCACCCACCAGCCGTGGGAGACACGGACCTCGTTTTTGGAAGCCAGCCGACTCACTGGCGAGCTACTCGCACTTTGCCGCGACCCGCTCAAGCGGCGGTTCGCCGAGAAGTGGCTGACCAGCATTCGTGACGCCGCGCTGTGCTTGGACCTCCATCGGCAGCACGAGCGCGACCGTGACTTTCTGCGGGAACGGCTGCGCCGTACCCGCAACGCTCTCACCCACGGAAACCCTGTTCATCCCGCCGTCATCGACACCGTACGAGACCTGTCCACATACCGCGTGAATGCCGCCTTCGGGTTGGCCCTGGAAATGTTCTCGACATCCGGCTCACTCGATGCCGCGCTACATGCCCGCGCTGAGGAACACAAACGGCTTGTCGATCATCTCACCCGCGGCGTGAGCATGTTCGACCAATGGTGCGCGGGCGACTAGGGGTTGCACATTCGACGTTTGTTCAAGCGCATGGAGATAACGGGCTCATCACAGATGAGGGTGTCGCGTCGCCGGCGTGCTAGCGTTCAGGCGATCGTGATCCATCGGCAGGAGGTGAGACCCATGAACGCAGTATCCGCAGTGGGTGCTGCCCTGTCCACGATCGCGCGACTGAGGTAGTCGCCATCGGGAGCGCCCGACAGGCAATTCGCGAAAGGCGACTCCCATGAACACAACACCTTCTTCAACTCTGTGCACTTCACCTCTACGACGGCCTCCGACGGCATCGCCGAGCACACCTTCACGCTCGGTGACATGAGCGGCGTGCCGTGGTCGCCCGAGTCGGCGACCGACGGCGCGCCCCTGCTCCTGATGGGCCACGGCGGCGGCCTGCACAAGTACGCTCCAGGGCTCGTGTCCCGGGTCCGCCGGGCAGTGGCGGGCGACGGGTCGGGCGACGGGTTCACGGTCGCCGCTATCGACGCGCCAGGGCACGGCGACCGGCCGAGGGCCGACCGGCAGGTCGACGCCTCAAGGCGCTCGCGCGCCGCGGGCGAGCGTTGGTCCTTGGTGGTGGCGGAGCGGCAGGCAATGCGTGGGAGATCGGCGTCATCGCCGGCCTGTCTGATGCCGGGTTGGAAGCGGGCAGCTATCTGGCCGTCTCCGGGCAGTTTCTCGCGGCCGCCGTCAGGCGCCGCGAAGCTGGTATAAACGCGCAAAATCTGTGCCAACCAGGCTGCTCCACCATGGCTTGATGCCGTCCGCAAAGACGAGACATCCGTCAGCGGCATCCGCGGTGGCGTTGGCGACGGCGTAGTCGTGAGCCCGCCGCGCGAGGTCGGCCACCAGTCGCTCAGGTAGATGGTGGCATCTGACCTGGCGCACCGACTTGTTTCACTGCGCAGGGCTGACGGTCAGCTTCGGCCAGCTCAGGTCCTTACTGTCTCGTACAGCCATGACGCCAGGCAGGTTCGTGGCGACCTCAACACAGTTGCCCTGACCGCCCGAATACCACGATGTCCGCCATATCCGGTCATCCTTCATTCGCCATCACCTCGATCAGTGCCGCGGACTTGTCATCTGCCAAGGCGCTCCCCGTAGATGGTCGAATGCCAAGGAATACCTGGCTACTTCATCACGGTCCCGTATGTAGCGGGCTGAGGCAATGTCCTCTATGTAGACGAGGTCACCCTGGTGCTTGAACGACAGCAGCATGAAGGCCCGCCCGAAGGCACAGGCCAGCCCGTCAGCGTTCCTAACCTGGATGACAATATTCGAGCGCTGGTTCATCCGCAGCAGGTGCTGGCACTGCCGGCGCATGACGACCGGGCCGCCGAGGCCGAGGACTGGTACGGCAAGGCCCTCACCATCAAGGAAGAATTCGACAACCGGCCCTGGATGGCCATGACGTACGGGCAGCTCGGGCTGCTTGCCGAGGCCCAGGAGCAGCCCGGCCAGGCCCTGGGCTGGACGGTCCGGTGCGTGACCTTGTTCGATCAGTTCCCCAGCCCGATGACCGGACCCGCGCCCCGGCACCTGGCCCGGCTCACCCGCCAGCTCGGCATGCCGCCCTGGAGCACGCCTGGCAGCAGGCCACCGGCCAGCCCGTCCCGGCCGCGGTACGCGACCACGTCACCAGGCACCCCGACCAAGAACCCGGAAGCGAGCCATGACCGACCCCGCCGCAGACGCCGCCCGGTCCGCCGCCGCCATACTCGCCCCCGGCCTCGGCCCGAACCTGCCAGCCGAAGTCGAGGCCGCCCTAGCCGCCCGCCACGCCCAGCAGCGCCCCGGCCAGTACAATCACGGATGGCGTCTTCCAGGGGGAACGCCACGCCCGCGCTGGTGCGTGCTATCCGGTTCGGCTCTGTTGAGGTTCATCTGGTCTCCCTCGGGAGACTGGTCATGAAGCGACCGCCTACAGCGTCCTGGCTGTTCCCGCCTCCTGCACCTTGCAGCGCCAGTCTCCAGCCCCCATCCGGTAGGGCTCCAGCAGCGTCTGCAAACGGCGGGACGGCCTTGTAGTCGAGTACCAGCCGCGGGCGCGCCATGACTCTGTGCGAGTCCAGTCCATCTGGTCCGCCACGCTCTTGGCTTCGTCGTATCGGAGGGCATATGCGCAGGCTTGACCCGGGTCATTCGGGTACCAGACGTAGGCGAGCAGGAGCTGGGCGATTCGCTCGTACTTGCTAAACAGGCTGAAGGAAGCAGTCGTCGCTGCCTTCAGCTGGATCGGGCAGGCCACGAACCGGCCGGCCTCATCTAGGTCGAGATACGCAATGAGATCGACGCCACGATCTCGTTCGGGCCGGGCTACTTCGAGCCCGTCGCTGACCAACATGGAGACCAGGTAGCTGCGGCCGATGATCTCCACGGTCTGCGAATCCATGCCCAGGATTCTATTCTCGCAGGCCGGGCCGTAACTTTCGTTAGCCCCTGGGCTACGTCACTTGCGAGCTGCCTTCCTGTCCCCCCGCAGCCGCGCCATGGCCAACTTCTTCCGCCTTGATCCTGGCCCCGCCGGCCGTCAGGTGGTTCGATGACGCGGTCCCGTTCGCGGACCTGGCCGCCGCGCAGGCCGCGATCGACGGGTGGGTCACCGAGTGGAGATCCTCGGCGGCCGCCGCGTCCCGGCTTGGCGGTCCTCAGATGGCGGGGCTCCGCCGTTCGATGAGCACCACGTGGCGCCAGCGGCCGTGGTGCTGGCCCATGCGCTCGCTGGTGCCGACGATCCGGAAGCCGGCACCCTCCTCCGGTACCAGGGGCGTCGTTCGGGACACGTTGTCGCCACCGTAGGAGTCCGGCGACCCGGTAGCCGCCTCGGCTGCGCCCTGCTGCTAGGGATCCTTGGTCCCCAACTTCTGCACACTTGAGTCAAGTTTTCAGGCGGCGTAGCGTCTGAGACGCCCGCTCCAAATTTGCAGGCGGAGTCCTGACCAGCCACTTTGGGTGGCACGACCCGGTCGCATGCGTCGGCCGGACTTTAGCGCAGCGGGTGGCGGCGGTCGGCCGATCCTGATCGCAGGTCCCTGCGCGAGCCTGCTCCAAGTTCGATCGGTTCCGCTATTTGCGCAGGTCAGCCACCTGGCTTGGCGGTCAGAGGCGGAGCCTCACTGGTACTCCAGCGTCACTTCGTGACGGTGGGCGTGGCGGTGCCGGACATGGAGCGGCCACCGCCTGATCATCGTGGTTTGTGACAACTCAAGACGATCGTGCGGTGGCCGCCTCGGCCAGCGTAGACCTGGACCGGTGGCAGCGCGGCTTCGACGAGCTGATGCTCACGATCGGGGCCCGGTTCGCCCGGGTCGAGCCCCGGCGGCGGGCTCGGGCGTTCGTGCGGGGCCTGCTCGCCGGGCTGCCGCGGACGAACTGCTGGACCATCGCCGAGCATGCCGGGGAGCAGAGCCCGCGCGGGATGCAGCGGCTCCTGAAGTCCGCCGTCGTCGACGACGGCGGGCTTCGTGATGACCTGCGCGGTTACGTGACCGGGCACCTGGGTGACCTGGCGGCGGTGCTGGTCGTCGACGAGACGGGCGACGTGAAGAAGGGCACCGCGACCGCCGGGGTCCAGCGGCAGTACACCGGGACGGCCGGGCGGATCGAGAACGCGCAGGTCGCGGTCTACCTGGCCTACGCGGCGCCGCGGGGGTACGCGTTCATCGACCGGGCGCTCTACCTGCCCCGGTCCTGGACGGATGACCCGAGCCGGTGCCAGGCCGCGGACGTTCCCCGGGACGAGGAGTTCGCGACGAAGCCGGCCCTGGCCCTGGTGATGATCGACCGCGCGGTCGCTGCCGGGGCACCAGCGCGGTGGGCTGCCGGCGATGAGGTCTACGGGAACGACCCGAAGCTGCGCGCCGGCATCGCCGCAAGCGGCCTCGGGTTCGTCCTGGCCGTGGCCAAGGACCACCGGATCGCCACCCCGGCCGGGACCCGCCGCGCGATCGACCTGGCGGTCTGCCTGCCGGGCGCCGCGTGGCAGCGAATGTCCGCCGGCGACGGCGCCAAGGGCCCGCGGCTCTACTACTGGGCCTATATCGAGACTGTCGACCCGGCCCTGCCCGACGACGCACAGGGCGCCAACTGGCTGCTGATACGCCGGCCCCTGCGCACCGCCCCCGGCGCGAAGGCCGGGTACGCCTTCTACCGCGCCCACGCGCCGGGACCGGTGCCGCTGCGGACCCTGGTCGCGGTCGCCGGGACCCGGTGGAAAGTCGAGGAGAGCTTCGCCGGCGGCAAGGAGCTCACCGCCCTGGACCAGCACCAGGTCCGGTCCTGGACCTCCTGGATGCGGTGGACGGTCCTGGCCATGCTCGCCCACGCGTTCCTGTCCGTGATGACCGCCGCCCAGCCAGCCCCCGAGCCCGGCGGCATCCACCGTGACCTGGCCGGGCATGAGCTGATCCCCCTGACCCGCAACGAGATCCGCCGGCTCTTCACCGGACTGCTCCACCGCTCCCGCCCAGCCCGCGACCAGCTGCACTGGTCATGCTGGCGGCGGCGCCACCAGGCCACCGCCCGCAACTGCCACTACCA
Source organism: Streptosporangiaceae bacterium (assembly GCA_035532775.1). Lineage (GTDB taxonomy): Bacteria > Actinomycetota > Actinomycetes > Streptosporangiales > Streptosporangiaceae > Chersky-822. Next base: position 24,592 of record DATKQH010000196.1, on the reverse strand, counting down.
GCGCCGCCAGGCCCTCGCCGTCACCTGATTACGAAGTGACGCTGGAGTACCAGTGAGGCTCCGCCTCTGACCGCCAAGCCAGGTGGCTGACCTGCGCAAATAACGGAACCGATCGAACTTAGAGCAAGCTCGCGCAGGGACCTGCGATCAGGATCGGCCGACCGCCGCCACCCGCTGCGCCAAAGTCCGGCCGACGCATGCGACCGGGTTGTGCCACCCAAAGTGGCTGGTCAGGACTCCGCCTGCAAATTGGAGCGGGCGTCTACGACGCTACGCCGCCTGAAAACTTGACTCAAGTGTGCAGAAGTTGGGGACCAAGGATCCCTAGCCGCCGCGGCGACCAGGTGACGGGATGAGCGATAGGCGTACCCGGGCGTGGAGCCATTGGCAGAGCTGGCACGGTCTGGATGAATTTGACGGCTAGGCTTGCAGTGCGCGGGGATCTGTGAACCTGACGCGGCGATCGGGTGGCCGGGGGCTGTCGACCCCATTACCTAGTGGCGATGCCGACAGTTGGCTGCCGGTCTGAGGATCAGTGGACGCTGCTTTGTGCGCGAGGTACTGCCGCCGCAGGAATGGGCAGGAACGGGAGGGAGCAAGAGCAGGTGGAGACCTTCGAGCAGGGTCTGAGATGCCAGGACGTGCATTCCGGGCTGCGGAACGTTGACCCGAATGCACCGCTGCTCGGGCCACTGAACGACACGCGTGTCGTGGGAATGGCCGCGACCCTGGCCGGACTCATTCGTGGCCGTGACGTCATCGAGGACGCGCAGGCGCTGATGCAGGTGGCCGCACACCAGCTCGACGTGCTCATGATGTCGTTTGGTGAGGTGATTGCCCTCCTCGAGGACGTCGGGTTCGTCCAGGGCGTCGTTCGGCGCGGCGGCAAGATCGTCTCCTTCACCGAGACGGTTCCGTACTACGACGACCTGTACGCCTCCTTGGGCGAGGCCTGGCGCCAGCGCACCCCCACCGAGGTTGAGCAGCAACTCCTGCTGCTCGTCGACGGACTGGCCAAGACGCCCGTGCCGTTGGAGTCGCTCGAGGGCCACTTCGGTCTCGACCATGGTGCCGTGGCGCAGCTGCTCGAGGTCGGCACCGGGGCCGGGCTGGTCCGAACGATGCGGACCATCGACGGCGACGTGGCCTACTCCCCGTTCTTCGGCTTCGAGAATCCCGAGCTGCTCGAGTCCCTCGTGATGGAGCACGGCACCGATCGGCTCGTGTCGGAGTTCGCCGCCGTCCGAGCCCGTCAGGGACTCGAGATCAGCAAGGAGCGGTATCCGCTCCTCACCGGCGCTGTCGCGGGCGGGCTCGTGCTCGCGCCTTCCGTGCGGCTTCCCGATGGAAGCCAGCAGGCGTTCGCCGCGCTGCCATACGCATCAGACGCTTCGCTGCTCACCGCGCGTAAGCCGGTCCTCGACAAGGCCCTGGCCGTGCTGGCGTGCCTGCGCTGCGCTGAGAGGTACGCGGAGCACAACACGCTGCCCGCCGCTGCACTGATCAGTGTTATCGACAAGCTCCTCGATCCCTACCGTGGGTTTCTGGCACCCAACAGCGCCCACCGCCGGCAGTATGAGCTGCTCCGAAATGCGGGGCTGCTCATCTTCGCGCCAGATACTCTCCCCGGGGGCGACTGGGTCACCCCGACGTTCGTCGACACCGCCGACAACCGGGAGGCGCTGCTGCTTGCTCGCGACCTCATCGTCCATGGCGAACTGATCGAGCACAGGGTTGATGACTCGATCGCCCGGACGGCCCTCGAAGCGGGGAAGGGCTACAGCGCGCCCATGCAGACCACCCAGCGGCTGCGCAAATACGCCGAGCCGTCCCCGAAGCACTTCGAAAAGATCTTCGAGAAGGCCATGGGAAGGGGTGCGTTGTGAGTGAGCTCGACCTCGGGTTGAAGGTCGGGGTGCGTGCCTTGCTGTGGACCATGGGCTTCAGTACCCGCTTGGACGTGGAACTGCGCGGCGAATCCGGAGGACCGGGCACTCCCGGCAGCGGCAGGGGCGTCCGGCCCCCTTCGACCCCGGAGACGTTCACCGACCTCGACGTCCTGGGCGTCATGCTGACCCCCGCCTACGAGCTGACGACGACCATCGCCGACTGCAAGTCTGGGCGGGCGGACAAGCCGACCGCGCGAATGTTCTGGGCCCGAGGCGTAGCTGACCTGTTCGGGGCCGACCAAGTGATGCTCGTTCGTGAACACGATGTCAACGACGCGACCCGGCAATTGTCCTCACGTTTGGGCATTACCGTATTGCCGACCGTGGACCTGACGGCTATGCAAGGACTGTATGGCCCGCCACTGCCGGATCCCGGAAGCCCCCTTGCCCTGATGTTCGACCGGGCCGAGGTTGCCAAGAACTTGTCCGCGTTCAACGGACTCGACCGGAAGCTCAAACCCCTGCTGGAGTACCGCCAGTTCGATTACTGGGTCTACGACGCTTACCGCAACCCGGTCCAGCTCGTCGCGCATCTCAAGGACGCTGCGAAGTACCTTGACCCCAAGAACCCGATCCACCTGGCGTTGTTCCTCGACCTGGTCTGGCTGTACCTGCTCACCCTTATTAAGGTCACCCAGCACCTGCGTGCGGCCTTTCTCGGCGATCCCGACCGCGGCCTTCAGGAGTACCTGTTCGGTGGGGCCACCAGCCTTAGAGAGAAGGAGGAGACTGCTGCCCTTCTCCGGAGCGTGGCTCCGACCGGCACACAGAACTTGGACCATCTGCCGCCGTACTACGCCAATCTGCGGGAGCTGGTTATGCGGCTGCTGCGGCGCCCCACCGATATCCAGAGAGCTCTGCGCTATACCGAGGCCGCTTCGGCTCTCGTGGCTGCGAGGCAGCGGGTTCCTCTGCGCCAGGCATTCGGCGGCGACTTCGACCCGATCTCGGCGAAGCTGGCAGCCGACGTGTGCGGCTTCCTCGTGGCCTCCGCGTCCCTCCCCAGCGAGTTCCGAGTCCAGGCACGCGCTTACCTGCTCGCGGAGCCCGTCACTGGAAAGCTGCAGGACGGCGAACCCGCGCCTGGCGACGAGATGAGCTGATCCAGGTAGCCAATGGATATTGCAATCCAGATAGGTGATAGTGGGCGCTCACACGCGCCCCGAAGGCGGGTACGCTCGGCTGACCGGGGCCTCCTTCGTGGCAGCAGCGGTCGTTCGGTACTGGCATAATGGGCGCCCATGCTCTCCGTCTGATGTGAGTATCCCGTGCCGAACGATTCGTACCACTATCCTCCCGAACTGCTCGCGCTGCTGGTTGACACGATTCCGCTGCTCTGCCGGTCGAAGCGGGACGTGTTGACGTTCTTCCGCGGATCCGGGGTACCCGACACCATGACTGCTGATCTTCAGCAGCGCCTGGCTGCCGATCGGGGCTCGGTTAACAAGTACGAGATCGCCCGTACCGTACTTACCCGCCTCAACGAGCGTGGCGACGGCGCCCTGGCCCAACGCCGTGAGGTCATCCGGCGGGTTACCGAGTACGAGGACTTCTCCACGGCATGGCCGGACGACCAACTGAAGGCCAAGGGGCTCGTGGCGGAGATCCGCCGTGTAGTGCACGTCAAGGACTCCTTCACCCGTATGCAGCAGGAGCAGGCTCGTGAGCGCCTGGAACGACTGAAAGAGAAGCAGCAAGCGGCTACGGCCGTTCAAGGCCGCCGCGAGCAACACGAGACGATCCGTCGACGGCTTGCGAGCCTCAGGAGCATGACCAACCCCCAGCAACGAGGCAAGGCTTTCGAAGGAGTCCTCAACGATCTTTTTGCCATTGATGGCCTGTCCGTCCGAGACGCCTTCACGATCAACGGCGAGGACGGTCATGTTGTCGAGCAGATCGACGGTTTGATCGAACTGGACGGTCAGCCCTACCTCGTCGAAGCGAAATGGCTCAAAGATCCCGTAGATATCAGCGACGTATCCCGACACCTCGTACGGGTATTTAACCGTACGGGCGTGTACGGACTGATGATTTCCGCATCCGGGTACACGGACCCTGCAGTGGAGGAGTGTCGACGAAGCCTAACGCGGCTAGTGATGATACTGGCGGAGACGAACGAGTTGCTGCTCCTCCTTGAGCGTAGCGGTGATCTCAGTGCCTGGTTGAAGGCCAAGCTTCGAGCGGCGACGGTCGACCGGAATCCCTTGCACCGGCCGGACATCAGTTAGCTTTCGGCTGTATTCGTCTTCCGGCGCTTCCTACGCCGCGCGATGGAACCTCCGAGATGGAGCCTCCGGTGGAGCCGAGGAGGCGGTCAACTCACCCTCCAGCACCCGCACCCACACGAACGCCAACCCGTCTTTCGGAAACATCCAGCCATCGAAGCCGACTTCTACCGAGGGTGTTGGATCGCTGGCCGGTAGCTGGCTGATGCCTGGCTGACGGGCTCCCGCGATGTAGTCGAGCACATTGACGTAGCGAATGCCGCAGTCCCCGTACGAAAACTCCACATGCAAGCCCTTGGTCGGCTGAGAAATATCGAGATGGAGCAGGTGCCCGTTCTGCTGCACCAAGGTCCGGTAGGTGTAGGAGAGCGTGGTGACGGCCGCCTCGCCGACGTTGACCGTCAGGATCTGGGTCTTGGCCCGAGCAGTGCGCCGGATCGCGACCGGCTTGCCACCGACGGCGAACTGGAGGAGTCGGAAAACCTCCGGTGACGAACCGCGAGATCGCTGATCGGCTCGAAGTACCAGGTGATCGCACACGACGGGTCATCGAGCATCTTCTTACTTGGGACGTATGTAGTTGTGGGCCATGACAGCGGAGCCCATCTCACCGGCGGCGAGAGCCTTCGGCGAGCGCGTGCGGACCCGTCGTCATGAGCTGGGTGAGAGCCAGGAGCAGTTGGCCGACGCCTCCGGTCTGCACTGGACCTTCGTCGGCCAGGTCGAGCGCGGCCGCCGCAACGTCTCGTTGCACAACATCCTCAAGCTGGCGGCAGGACTCCAGGTCGATCCGGGGGACCTGGTCAGAGGGCTCCAACGCACCAGAGGCCTGACGATCAGGGACGCTGGCGTAGTCGTCGGCCTTGGCATGCCGATTAGCATTGGATGAGACCTGTGGCGCCCAGACATCTTCCTTGCGACCGCCCAGATCAGCCTCGGCGACCGGGACGCCGCGACGCAAGAGCGACGAGCGCCGGGGCAAGCGCCCTGATCGCTGCTAGGCGTTGGCTCCGGTCAGTACTCATCACCAGCACGACGACCGTGATGCATACGGCCAGCGCTGGTGCGCTGAGCGCGGCCAATATCACCCAGCCGTGCGGAACAACCAGCGCATCCACATGCATCAGCGCTGAAGCAACTTGCTTCCGGCTCATCCGCCACCACCTGCTGGTCTCCACCGGTGGAAGCAACTGCCAGGTCAGGGACTTGATCACCCTGACCGACGCCCTCCTGACCTGCAGAGACAAAGGTCAGCGACGAGAGGCGGGCAGCACCGAAGGTCGGTATGTCCGCTTCCGCTAGACACGGGCTCAAGATCAATTGCTCCGACCACTTGTGATCAAGCCTCCTTGCCTGCTAGGCGGGACCTGCTCAGCTGGGCTGCTTTATTGGGAAGGAGGTAGCTAAGGTGATAAATCTGCGCACGGAGGTGGCGGCGAAGTGCGGGCACCCGATCACAGACGTGATGTGGGCCTGCGCCGCCGCCCACCCACGAGTGCGCCACCAAGACCCAGCCGAGGGCAATCCCCTCTAGACGGGAGCAGGCGGGCGATGCCGCGCGGGCGCTGAGTTCACGCTTGTGCGTACGTTAAGGATGATTAGCTGTGTTCCTGGTGGTACGCGGCGAGTAGGTCTTCCATCCCGCTGAGTCCGGCGTCCAGTGCGATCTGCTGTAGCCAGTCGTCGACCTGGATGCGTCTCTCGTCGGGTTCGGCGAGATCAAGGGTTGGGTTGGCGATCAGGTTCGCGCCGTGGGATGGCCCTGCGTCTGGTACCTGGGTGAGCGCGCTGGACTCGAGCAGGTCGTTGACAGCCGGTCCGGTCACGAAGTCCAGGCTTCGGGGCAGGGGCATGATGACCGGATCGATCCCGGCCAGCCCGGCGAGCGCGGAGACGACCGCGCTGCTGGTCAGCGACGTGATAAGGGCGTCAAGGGTGGCGTAAAGGTCGGGCATCCGCAGCGGGACTGCTGTTGCCTCTCCGGGACGGCTGATTGCGGCGAGGTGGGCACTCGCGCGGATGATCACGTCAAGCGTGAATTGCAGGGAGGTGGCGGGAGCGCCGTAACTTGTCGGCAACTGGGCTATCGCAATCGCCTCGACAGGATATTGGGGCTCCGCACTGACGGCGCCGCGCCAGGCCAGGCGGGCGTGCCGCGCCCGGTTGAATCCCGCCCGGCGAAACGGGGTGAAGCCGTCGATCGCCATGCTGGTGCACCAGCGCAGCAAGGTCGGCTGGAGTGGCGAGCCGTTCAGTGCCTCGGCGAGCAGGCAGACGGCGCGCTCGGACAAGGGACGCCAGGTCGCCGCGTCGTCGACTGGTACCAGCAGGCCGGTGCGGATCACGAAGTCGGCCGCTGGCGAGCCGTCGGCGGCCGTGGGTAGCTCTGGGGGGTTCAGCCTGCGGCCACCGGAATTCAGCGCGACGGGTGACTGGCTGAAGAGCGACGCGAGGCGAGCGCGGTCGGCTGTCGCGTTGCGGCCGTGCAGTCGGATCGGGGCGGCGCCATTGATGAGGAGCGGCCTGGGGGCGCGGGCCGGATCGACGCGGATCAGCAGGACATACGAGCCTGTGCCCTCTGCAGTCAGGGGCACGGGGATGATCTCCGGCTCCCAGGGCGGCTCCAGGATCTCGTGGCAGGCATTCGCGATCTGGACCACCGCTGCCTCAGGCACGCCCGTCAGCCTGCCTGGCCCTGGCTGGTCAGTAACCCCGACCAGGATGAGGCCGCCGTAGGTATTCGCCATCGCCCCTACGGATTTCACCAGGCTCGGGCTGTACCTCTCCTTGTACTCAAGGGTTAGGCTCTCCGGCAGGTCCTGCCTCACCAGGTCGTGTATCCGCTCCAGCGTCACATCGGCAGGAGAGCAGGCGAACAGCGACATTGTCGAGGTCACCACCACAGCATGGCATCTAGATTCCGGGACCGAGCAGCCTTCGGGTCGTCACGCCTGGCTCGGGCACATGCCGCCCTGCCGACGGCGAATCTGGAAGGGGGCATTCCTCGGCGATCCTGAGCACAGCACTGGTTCGGACGTCCACGTTGCTCCGCTGACCAGAGCGATGACGCGTCGCCGTCGCCGGCCGACGTGGTCCTGGCCACCCGCTTTCCACACTGATCTGGCGTCCCGGACAGGCCTGCGATCATGGCACCCGAAGCGACTTGCCGACGTCGGAGCCTGCGAGGCCCGCGCGCCGGCTGCCGACATGCGGCCATCGTCGGTCGGTACCCCGGACTAACCTTTGAGCGGAGCAGTGCGGGGCCGCGACGGGGTCGGCAGCAGGACCAGAGAGGACCAGCGTTGGGGCGCCGGAATTTAACGTAGGGGACGACTTCCACTTCTGGTGGGCCGCGACCCGGGCGCTGAGTTGATCAAGCCTGACGCCGAGTGCGGTGACGCTAGAGGGCCCGAGCCGACGATGAGTACGAGGCTGTCGATGTCGGTGTCTACATCGGCGGTGACAGCCCCGCCAACGCATCGTCCGCCTTGCTATCCCAGCTGAAGTACAGCACTCGGCATCCGGACAGGCCATGGACCGCTAGCCGCCTTTGCCAGCAGCGGACCAGACGCGGCAGCGACGGAAGAGTGGTGTCGACAAGGTCCGTGATCGGCTACCTTGTCGGCGTCTACGCCCGGCTGCTGAAACGCCATCCCCGCGAGGAACTGCTCCGCAAAGTGCGGATCAGCCTTGTGAGCAATCAGCCCGGCGATCCGGTCTTGCGAGACAGCGTAAACGAGGCGGCCGTCTGGGCGCGGTCGCGTCCTTCCGGGAAAGGCACCTCGCCGATGTCCTGGGCGTCGCGTAGATGCGGGTATCGCCTTAAGCTCTGCTGGTGTCCCACACCGAGAACAGTGAGTCGCGGCCCGATGCTGACGATGCCTCAGAGGCGCAGTCGACGCATAGATCCGCTGCGTTCCGCGACCAGCGACTCCCGGTGATCGGTCAGCAGCGGCACATCGCGCTCGGGGCTGTCCGGCCGGGCCGCCGGGAGGCCTGGCTCCGGCTGCGCTGCGTGCTACCGCCAGCGCATTAGCGAGGCGTTGCAGCCGGACCATCGCCGCAAGACGATGGCACCTCTGCAACGGTCCGCGGATGCTGTGTGAGTCGTTTGGGTGCTGCATCTTGCTTGCTGGCAGTACCTGTCCTGTCGCTTCAGGCAAGGTCAGTCTGGATCGACGATTTGCTCTAGTTCAAAGATGAGGCTGTGCTCGGCGCTGCGTACCCCGGTGTAGTTGATCGAGCTGGACGGGGTCATGGTGAGCTGGTGCACCGGATCGATGATGATCCGGACCTTGGGCCGGGCGTTGGCCCCCTCGATGTTGGAGACCACGATGAGGAAGAAGTCCGGGGTACTGAGTGCCCGCCGGATCTGTGACTGTTCGAGGTGGATGGCGTCGGGTTCGTCGCCCAGGTGAACCTTCAGCTCGAAGAACCGGTCGAGAGTGTCAATGGCGTCGGCGCCGACGCCGTGCTGGGCCCGGAGGTCGGCGATTTCACTGGCTTCGGCGCCGAGGACGAGGCGCGCCAGTTCCATGCCCACTGATTCCTTGTCCAGTGACGTGAAGCCCGGCGCCGCCGTCCGGTTGCGGGGTGGCGCGGCGTTCCGGTTGGGGACCGGCAGGGGCGGCGTGCTGCGCCCGGTCCGGCGGGACGGTCGGCCTGAGCCCGAGCGGCCGCCGGGCTGGCTGCTGGCCAGATTCAGCGTCGAGGGATCGACGAGTACCCGTAGCTTCGGCGGTGGAGATGACGCCTGCTGAGGGCCGCTTCCCGGAGTATCCCTGCCGGGCGCGGCTCCTGCGGGCTTCGCTGGTCGGCGGCGCGGGCGCCCGGCATGCCGGGCTCCAAGCTCCCGGGCTAGCGCTGCCGTGCGTTCGGTCATCTCTCTTTCAGCCCGGGCCTGTGCCTCAGCGGCCTGCTGCTCGGCCAGCTCAAGGTGCTGTGCGGTCCGGCCGTCCTCGGCCGCGACGCAGGCGGCCAGCCAGGCCTGGGCGAGCTGGCGGCGGTCAAGGGTGGCGAAGAGACCGGCGATGGCACGGCCGCCGCCGTCTACCTGGCGCAGGAGGCTGCTGTCCCTGAGGACCAAGATATCGCGGGTCACGTCGGCCTTGGTCGCGACGTCGATCTCGGCGGCGCGGCGGTCCGCCAGTCCTTCAACCCGGACGCGGAGATCGGGATCGGTGCGGACCTCGAACTCTCGCAGGCGGTCCCATCCCACGGTGAGCGTCCCGGCAGCACGGGGGTCATTGCGGGCGAGGTCGTCCTGGAGCAGCGACACCGCGGATGCCAGCAGGCCAGTGGCGTCGGCGTCGTGAGAGGCAGCATCGGGACTCACGAGTGTGGCGGCGTCCGCCGAGACCGGAGTGATCCGCAGCGGGGCGAGCAGACCAGCGAACTGAGACAGTTCGCCTCCGGGCTCCCATACGGGGACCTCGGCGCTAAGGCCATCGAAGAGAGCGGGATCATCGACCGCATACACCGGACGCTCAGTTTTCCACCCATGAGAGGTCCATACAGCCAATGCGGAAAGGCGGCGCCGGGCCGAGCGCGACAGGTCCTTCGTGGCGGCAATACGGGCACCAAGGAGACGCAGCGTCTCCAGGATGACGATGACGTCGTCGCCCGCTGGCGGGCGACGGCTCCGGGCCACCTGGCTGATTACTCGCAGGCAGTCCTCCAGGGACGGGCGCCGCACGTGGAGGAGTGTCCACAAGGGCTCGATGCCGTGCACCTGGGGCACGAACGCGCGGCGGCCGCGGAAAACAGCGGGACCTCCGAGGACCTGAGTTGGCGTCCGCCACCCGAGATCCGTGTGTACCAGGCCTGTGCCTTCGGAAAACGCCGCCCGGATAGCGTGCTCGCTGAGATCGCCCGGGACCAGCGCCCGGGTTGCCCGGCGGTCTGCAAGGGCCCGGTAGACGACAGCCGCGTCGGTTGCCACGGACTGCGGAACGGGCATGATGTCACGGAGGCCGCGCAGCCGTCCGATGAGATCACGGGTGCTCGGCTCTCCCGTGACGCCCAGCGCGGCGAGCACATCGCGTCGGTTGGCCGCGTCGAACTCGGGACGCAGGTAGCCAGGCGCGTCGGGGCCGTGTACTGCGATAGTGCCGGGCGTACGCAGCCGGAGGCCGAGCGGAGCCTGCGCGACGCCGTCGGTGTCATCCAGCCAGGCGATGGCACCCGCAGCCCATAGCCAGAAGGCCCGGACGATACCCCTTTGATGCCAGCCGTAGGAGTCCTGGGCCGCGACCACCTCGGCTTGGTCTTCGAGACGGTCCCACCCGCGGCCGAGCGCACCAAGCAGGGCGCCGGCCCTCTCACGCCGCCGCGCCGCCTTCCGCTCCTTCGCGATGTCCCGCACCACCAGGAGCAGGTCCGGGCTGTCGAGGTCGTTGAGCGTGTACGTCGCCCTTATCGCCAGCAGCGCCAGGTCACGCTGCGGAGGACTGCCTCCGGCGCGGATGCCGAGGCCCAGCTGAGGGGCGCTGGCGTAGCGCTGGTAAAGGCCCGGGTGCAGAACTACGCGAGGCGCTGTCTCCGTGCCCAGCAGGCGCAGGAACTTCTGCGGGCCGAGACCGGCCGTGCGTCCCAGCAATGATCGCAGTTCCTCAGCGTAGCGACGGTGGGCCCAGAGCAGCCCGGGTGTCTTGTCGGCGGCGACGGCGAAGCTGTCCGGCTCCTTGTCGATGGCCCGTGGCATGTACACATCGGCAGGCCGCGCGTGGGTCCGGACAACCTGGCCGCGAGAGTCATGGGTGAACGCATCAATGGTGATCGCCAGCCCCACGCCACTGCCCAGCTCGGACCTGCGCGCGGGAATCATCTGCTCGAAGGCATCGCGCAGGGCACGGAGCTGGTCATCAGTGAGGGCCTCAGCCAGCTGGTTGCCTGCCTGCCCGGCCGCGGCGAGACGGCGAACCACCTCCTCCTCTCCGGTGTCGTCGATGACCGCCCCGATCTCCCGAAGCCATGCCAGTACCGACCGTGCGTCGTCGATGTCGGCGAGGTACTCGGGGGCGAGCCGGACGCCTATGCCGAGCTTCTCAGCCAGCGGCGATGCCGTCACGATGAGTCCCTGGAGTGACTCCGCCATCGGCGGGACGACGTGCTGTGCGGCCGCCGTCACGACGCACGGCAGGCCGGCCAGCTCGGCTGCGAGGCCCGCGTCGAGGCCTGCCGCGGTAAGAGAGACGGTCGCACCCGGTGACCGGCTGACGTGGTTCAGGAGAGTCAGCGCCGTCTCGACGGATACGGGCGGCGGCAAGGACGCCCCGGCAGCCCTCCAGTCATCGAGCACCGCCCGCCAGCGCCCGGCGGCATCTCGTGCCGCGGCAGGCAGAGTCGCCGTGAGGCCGGCCAGGCTGGCTACCTCGGCCGGCTCCAGCACGCTCTCGAGACGGCCGTCCTCGACCGCCAGTTCGGCCAGTTGCAGCGTCGCTCCGCCGACCACGATGGCCGCTCTCCCGGCTAGCTCTGTCCGGGCACGGTCGAGCAGAAGCGCCTCCAGGAGGCCCACGACCGGCGGCCGGTCTTCCCCGTTGCTGCCGCCGCCAGGGAACGGCACGACGTCCCAGGCCACGACGGGCAGCTCTGAGAACAGATCGCCGACCACCTCGACCCACAGATCACCAAGCAGCGGAAGCATGGCACTGTTCCAGTCGGTCGAAGCAAGTCCGGCCCGGCTCGTGACCGGGTCGAACTGGGCATTAACCCGGATCGGGACGCGGGCCTCCACAACGGGGAGCCCGGCGTAGATAACCCCGCGGTCCCCGGGCTGCATCGGCAGCGCGAGCCCGAGAGGAACGGTCCCGCCCGATGCCTTACGCACCCGGGCGACGCCATCTGGCCTGGGGACCTCGGCAGAGTGAACCAGCCAGGCACGGCCGTCCGGTGCTCGCGCGCGACGGCGCTGGACCGTCACCTCTTCGCCAGCGACCATGCACGTAGCCGGACCGTCCTCAGACCAGGCCAGAGACAGGCTGCGGACCGCGGCGCCGCCGGATCCGAGTACCGTGACACGCCTGACATCCCGCAGGAACAGCAGCGCGCTGTCGTCCCACCGGCCCAGCCATCCGGCCAGCTCGCCGATGCTCAGAGCGTCATCCCGGAGCGGCAGGCACAATGCCGTGGCTGCGGGATCAGGCAGCTCCGGCATTCCGCCAGAACCTACGGCCGAGATAGCCGGATCGCCCAGGCGCACGTGGTACGGGCCGCTATGCACATCAAGGACGTCTCCGAGAGCCCGCAAAGTCATTAATCCAATGCCGAACCGGCCAGTTGCTAGGACATTTTCGGTCTTGTTCGACAGCCACGGAGTCGCCAGTGACAAGACGTCCGACAGCGTGACCGGGCGCCCGTCGTGGACCGCAATCAGGCGGCCGTCGGCGATCTGGAATTCAACGAACGACGCGCCCGCGTCGTCGGCGTTCTGAATGATCTCGGACAGGCCCTGAAGGCGATCACCCGAAAGCGTCTCCGCGCCCGCACGGGCACCTTCGAAAGCTTCCTTGAAGACTCCAGGAGCATTCGCGAAAAGAAACGCGAATTCTTCGACCGCCCGCCGCGCCTCCGCTTCGTCGTTAGCCTCGAAATCGACCGGCAGCCGGGGGTTGCCGAAGAGGAGCCCCGCGGCCCGCTGAGGCGTCAGGGCAGCGCCGTCTGCACTGCCAGCCGCCTCACCCGCGTCGCCGGGCGGACTGCCGATCTCCGTTGTCTCTGCCACGCCGCTCATAGTAGATCCGCCCGGTAATGTCAGGCGTTTTCAGGACGACGCGGACCGGGTCTCGCGCCGCCGCTCCATCTAGCCTGGAAGCGCTCGAAAGTCCCGGCCGCGTTCGGCGCGGCCCCGCCGAGCCGGCCGGCACGGCCGCCGGATCGTGGCTCGCTGACTCGGCCGCGCGCCCCGGCCCTGCCCTGGCCAACGGCTACGCCGCCCTCGCCGTCGGCATGGTCCCCCGCGTTGCCCTAACTCGCCTGGCGCGGCGCCCCGGCGCTACCTGGATGCGTGCATGGCCGAGCTCGTCCGCTGATCGCGGCCCGACACAGGGTGCCGGAGCGGCGCTCCCAGGTTGCGTTCACGCGCTGAGCCTGGATGGCAGCGCGCAAGATGGTGTCGCCGACCACCTTGAAGACGGCGCCAGACCGGGTGGTGAATTTTGACCTGCGTTCGCTGATCGGGACCCTGAAAGTCCCCGGGCCGCTCGTCGAGGTTCAGGGCCAGTTTCCAGGTCTCCTGAACGTTCGCCCTTGCTTGCGAGGCGGCAGAATGGCCGGACGGCCGTAAGAGATGTCGGGAGGGCCTGTGAGATATGCGGATTATTCACTGGAGCTAGTCCGGTGAAGATCACCGGTGACCGGCTTTGGCTGTCCGCGACCGATATATCTAATTTTCTGGCGTGTCAGCATCTGACCCGGCTGGACCTGCTGAGGGCGCGGGGGGTCCTCAGCCCGCCCCGCGCGTTCGACGCTGGCTTTCAGGACCTCGTGGCGCGGGGCGAGGCTCACGAGAGGACCGTGCTGGACGGGTTCCGCACCGCGGGACGTCACGTCGAGGAGATTGGTGACGGGCCGAGTGCCGACGGGGCGGGAGCCACCCTGGAAGCTATCCGCGCCGGCGCCGAGGTGATCTACCAGGGTGTGCTGCTGCAAGAGGAGGCCATGGGTGGGCCGGCGTTGCTGGGGCGCCCGGACTTCCTGGTCCGCGCCGACCTGCTGGGCGCAACAGATGGTGAGTCCCGCCCGGCGGGTCCTCATTATGAGGTGTGGACGCCAAGCTCGCCCGGTCGGCGAAGGGGCGCGCGGTGGCGCAGGCGGCGTTCTACTCTCGCCTCGCCCCTATTTTGTCAGGACCATGGTGCGGGGCGAGCCTCTCCAGGCCTTCGTCGTGTGGGACGGACCTACCTGGCCGCCGACTGCCGAGGCCGCTCAAGGGGTGGCCATGGCGCTTGCCGATGCACTCGGTCTGAACCTTGTCGAGACGTTCCTCGCCTTCATTCAGAGCGATCAAGGTCAGAGAGGGCGACTGCTGAATATTGCCGGGTCATCGGGATTCGCCGCCGAGATAGCAGACGGACTCGCCGACACCCACCTCGACGACGCGGACGCCCCGACCGGCGGAAGCGCTGCTCCTACGCCCGCACCGGAAGCAAGCAAAGAGCCAGCGGAAGTGGCCGCACCGCCGCCCGAAGACACAAATCCGGCGCCCTCTCCTGTTCCGCTCCTTCGCTTCGAGGACCTGACTATCGATGGCCAGCCCGTCCTCACCTTCGGCGAGGACCCGGACGACAGCAGTGGCCGCGGCCCCGGCAAACCCTCTGACAGGAGCGCGACGTCGGGACGCTCGAGACAAGCCGCCGCCGGGACCGACCTCGCGGCACTCGACTTCCTCGGCATGCGCATTGCCATGGGATACGAGGTTCGCCGCCTCCGGCGCCATGGGCTGTTCCGTGCGGAGGTACTGCCACCCGATGGCGTGCCAGTTGATGGCACATCTCTCGTCGTCGACGTTCACAGTCCTGAAGCGATCAGGCAGGCGGAGGCGTCAAGCGCGGCGGTGAAGCACGTCATGGCCGAACTGGAGTCGCGTGGCATAAGCCGCCTCTTCCCGGGCTTCGACATCCTCTCGATCGCAGCGGGGAAGGCCGACCGGCTGATCGAACTGAAATCTTCGGGCGTGGATGCCCGAGTCCAGACGATGAGCTGGAACGAGTGGAAAAGCGCTCGTGCAAGTGACATAAGATCCAATTTCTGCCTCTATCTAGTCGGTAATCTGCGATCCGACCTCGGGCACGCGCTGCCATTTGTGCGAGCCATTCACGACCCCTTCGGGAGCCTCGCATCTCGTGAGCTTGAAGAACACCACGTCAGCCGAGCTGTCCAATTGCGGGTAAGAGAGTTCACCGAGGCTGAGCAGCTTGACCTAGGGGGTCCTTGATCGCACATGCAGGTCCCGGGAATTGACTAAGTCAGACCTGCACTTCTTGCGAGTCACGCGGACGGTTCTGTAGCGCTCGGAAATAGGATTCGGTCCGGTGATATCGACGCGCTAGACCCGGCCGCATGAGGCGGCCGGAAAATATGAGGCATCCCCAGTCCTGGGCACCGCGGTCCGTGATGGCCTGGCTCGTGAGCTGCGCGCCATGACAGAGGCCATAGAACGAGAGACCAGGAGGTCCGGCAGTTCGCCGCTACAGATAAGTTACGAACGCGCGCTGCTCGCAGCTCGTCCCGGCTCCCAGGCCATCACGCTGTCTCTTCACCCGCCTCGTGACCTGGCCTGATCCATTGCGCGTGCGCCGCCGCGTCGGGCGAGGCGCAGCCAAGCATGTTTCATGCAGAGAGGATCCGCATCCAACAGACAACGCCTACGTCTTCTTCGGTAATGGGCGCGAGGGGGGGAGGTGGTTCAACAGGCGTAAGGCCGTATTCGCCAACGAGGTTGACGACTTCTTCCGCGGCCTGATCGCGGCTCAGTTCCCTGGCGGCGAGACGCCGCTGAATTTCCGAGAGCGCTGCGCGAACCGCCGAGCCACGAGGAACGGCTAGGAGATCGTCCGCTTCCTCGGCCTTCGTGGGCAAGCCGACCGATGGATCGCGAAGCAGTCCGAGCGCGAACCGCTGGGACTGTGGGAGGCGGTCCTCGCGGAGCGCGGGATCCGCGCGGCGGTTGTGCTCATCGATGATATCGGCGACCGCCCGGTGCCAGGCTTCTTCGAGGTCTGATGGCGCTGCAGTTTCACTGGAGATTCCTGGGCTGATCGCTCGAAGCATCGGCAATTCTTCCGAGAGCACTTCGCCCTCAATAGTGACAAGCCGCCAGTAACGCTGATCCCCTGACGCTCCGGTAGTCCGGCAGGCGAAGAAGGTTCCAGCCGGTCCGCGGGAAGGCACGCCCGGACCTTGCCTGAAGGCAGCTCCGACGCCCCAGGGCAGGGCCTGGAGGCGCGCAATTTCTCCCTCGGTGAATGCCCTCAGCAGAAGTGCCCGGAGCTCTTCCCCTGCGAATGCCCCCCCGGCTTCGTCTCCCTCAGCAAGGAGCGACGTGTCGCCATCCTCAAGCCGCTCAGCGAGACCCGTAAGGTCGGCGTAGGCGCGTTGCTCCACGTCGTCGCCCTCGATCACCCCTGATTCCATGCCGAACACGCCCGCAGCAGCGATCTTTGCTGCGATACGGGCTTCTAGGTGCAGGAGTTCATCAAGATCTCCTGCCGTGGGGAGCATCGTCGTGAGCTGGACTTCATCGTGCGGGGACAGCAATCGGATGACGCGGCCGTTGCGCTGCACTACCCGTTGCGGATTCCAAGGCATGTCATAAGAGATCACCGCGCCGGCTTGCTGGAGATTCTGCCCCTCCGAGACGACATCCGTCGATACGAGCAGGTCGACCTCTCCGCCCGGCGGGACATAGCCAGGCTCCACCACTGTGTCAGGGGCGAACCGGGCAAGTCGCCTCATTCGCTCGTCGGGATCCGTCTCGCCGCCCACGATGACGACACGCTCCCTGACCTCCCCGAGGGCTCTGTCGAGGTGCTCGTCGAGGTAGCTGATCGTTTCGCCGTACGTGGCAAACACGCACACCTTGCCGGGCGTCTGGCGAAGCAGGTCGGCGAGCGCCGCGAGCTTCGGGTCGTCGTCCGGAGACTGCTCGGCCAGGCGATCTCGTGCCAGCCGCAGTTGGTCGAGGTCAGCCGCGACGTGCTCGCGGTAGATCGGCTGGAATTCACTGGTGACTCTGCTGCCCGAGTCGTCGCCGACGTCGTCGAGCCACTGCGCCAGATCAGACCCGGCCGACTCCAGCCGGGCAACGTCACGCAGTGCAGCGAGGCTAGGCACCTGGCCGGCATCCCAGGAAGCCAAGAACGCCTCATGCACGTCGATCATCCGGTCAATCGTCGCAAGGCAGGCCGCCCAGCAGGACTCGAAACGCTTGAGGACGGCCGACTGAAGCAGCCCGGCCAGGTTCCGCTCCCGCGATGTCTCCACGGCCCCGCGCTCGTAGGCACTCGGCCGATACCGCGCCATCCTCAGCGCCCCGATCGCGCTGGCCACCACGTGGACCAGGCCTGGGTGGGCGGCGTCAAGATCATAGCGTAGCGTCCGCAGCACCGGTATCGGGAAGCGAAGCGGCGTTCCGTCCGGGAAAGTCGCTCCGGGATAATGGTCGACGATGAACTCCCGATCGCGGCGTACGCTGACTGCGTCCGCGAGTGGGAACAGCCTGTCCGGGTTCAGTGCCTCCGCATCGCGCTCATTGGCGCCAGCCGCAAGGAATTCGGAGCGGATCGAGTCAATGCCTACCGAGGCAAGCGCCCGGTCATGGCGCGCGAACAGCATGACAAGATTGAACAGGTCCCACAAGCTGTTGTTGACAGGCGTGGCCGACAGCAGCACGACGTCCTTGCGCTCGCCGCCAAGTAGCCGCGACATCGCGCGATACCAGGTGTTATCCGGATTCCGGAACGCATGTGCTTCATCGACCACCACCAGCCGGTAGGCGTCCTTGGTGACGTGCATCCTTCGAGAGGACGGCCGGTCGGCGTCAGCCACCTGCTCGTCACCCGCAAGTTCCTGAAAGGAAATCACCTGCGCAGGCAGCCGCGCTGCTGCGATGCGCTTCTCCCACATAGACCGAAGCTGCGCGGGGCAGATGACCAGCGCGTGCCTCCCCTGCCGGAGCGCATATTCTTCGATAAGCGCCAGGCCCACCTCGGTCTTACCGGTGCCGACCCCGTCAGCGTAGATCACGCCGTGATGACGTTCGAGGATCGCGCGCGCCCGCGTGTAGCCGTCCCGCTGGAACGCCGCAAGGGACAGGTGCGACTCCGCCGCCGCAGGCGCGGGTTCGACGTCGAAGAGTTCCTGGCCGTACAGCTCCAGGAGCGCACGTAGGTAGACGTCTTCCGGGCTCACGGGCGGTGGCGCTGGGAACAAGAGGTCGCGCAAGGCGTCGGTATAGGGCGCCGAAGCGTCCCACAGCTGGTCGAACCATACAAGCGCCCGCTTCGCCGTGGCAGGTTCGTATGTGAAGAGACCAAGTTCAAGATTGCCCCCGAGGCCTGCACTGGTCAGGTTCGCGGAACTGATCAGGGCGGCACGGCCGTCTTCAGCGTCACCCAGCAGGTAGGCCTTCCCGTGCAGGAACTGGGTCGCATACCGGCGAACCTCCACGTCGGGACGGGTGAGAAAGGCGTCGACCGCCTGAAGGAGGGAAGCTGCCCGACTGGGCGGGAACCGGGCAAAATCGCGCTCGCCGCGGAGCATCTCAAGCTGTTCGGCAAAGCGCAGCACCGGTAGGGCCGCATCCAGCCCTGGACGCGGCGCAGCACCGAGAATCAAACGCGTCGACCGCCCGGGCTGCGCCGTCGAAGCGAGCAGTTGCAGCCCGCCGATGTTCAGATACCCAGTCGCCACAGACAGTGAGTGCTCGGGCGGAGTATCGGCCAGAACGTAACGAAGTGCTGAGGCGTGGCTCACGGTCTGGTTATCGACGAGATCCGGCCGACTGGTCAGTGCCACAATTGCTCCACCTCGTCGCGCATCAGGTCGCGGTGACGCTGCGGAACGGCGTCGAGCGTGAAGTCTGCGAAGATGACTGGGAGGTCGTCAAGGGTGAGGCCGTAGGCGCGGGCGATGAGAGCGTCGACTCGGACCCGCAGCGCCAGTCTCTCGTCCTCCGTGAGCACGCCAGGTTCGACACCGCAAGCCTCCGCCACCTCCGCGAATCGCTCATCCGGGCAGGACAGCCGCGCTCCTAGCGTTACCAGCTCCTCGTAGGCCGCGTCGCTGAGCGCAGGGACGGTCAGCAGCTCAAGGATGAAGTAACTGACGTGGGTCTCAATAAACCGTCGCGCCTGCCAGTCGAAAGGCAGCGAGTTCATGACCGCGCAGCATGCCGCGCGCTCGCGATGAGTGCCGTCCACGAAGACGAGATAGCGAATGGAGTTGAGTAGAAAAGTATTTTCCGGGATAAGGCTCGCGATTACGGATCGTGAGTTAGTCCGATTCGTGACATCTCGAAACCCAAGCCGAATATGCCCCACTTCGGCATGAAGTGCTGCCTTCCGTTCGCTAAGACTAACCTCGGCCGCAAGTATCGAATCCATCCCAGGCCGAGTCTTAAATGCTTTCTTGAATGCAGCGTCGGTGGCGGGGCACCACCGGGACTCCCGTCCATTGGGGTCGTGCTGGTCGATAGATTCTCCTTTCCACAGAGCCCAACCCGATGTCGCACCTTCCCAGAGCTTCTTATCGTCTGTCTCGTCAAACTCTCTAGTGGGGAAACAGCGCCAACGACCACCGCCGTATGCGAACAGTTCTTGGCGACGCATGGTCGCCAAAATTCCAGCAGCCTCGGTTGATGGAGTCAAAGGGACCTCTGCCGCCGGGCCCATCGCAGTCCGGGGCGTTGGAACTCCAGTTGATGAGCTTTGAGCGGTGAACGTCCTTGCTGAGGCTGCGACACCGGCGACCTCTATAAGATGGTCTGGCGACGGTGCCGATGCGACGGCCACGACGAGCGCGACCGTGTACTGCGGGTGGGTGTCGAACATCCACAGCCGATTATTCAGTAGGAAGTCGAGCCGCTCAATTGTACTGGAATTAAATAGCCACTTCCGGAAGCCGCGCGACCCGGCAGCGAGGAATGCGCTGCGCGGCAGGACTACGCCTAGCCGTCCACGTTGGCGCAGCAGCACGCGGTAGCGCATGCAAAAGTATTTGTAGAGGTCGGGATCGCTGCCGGGGGTTGCGGTGTATCCGCCAGCCGGGCCAAGAAATCCTTTAAGCAACGCGACCCGATTTTGCTCACGCTGCAGTTCCTTCGCCAGTTCGGGACGAGCCGCCTGTAGCGCTGCGAGAGCCTGGGTCCGAGGGCCCGCCGAGAGCCCGCGCAGACGTGGAGAATACCTGGCATAGAAGGCCAGTTCCTCGACGGTCACCTCCTCCCAGGGCGGGTTGCCGACCACGACATCAAATCCTGGCCGTTCGCCGGAGAAGACCTCAGGGAAGGCGAGTGGCCAGTGGAAAACGCGCAGATCGTCAGTGACTCGCCTCACGTCGTCGGGCACGGGCCAGCTGCCGTCGATCACGCTCAAGGCGTCGGTTGCCACTAGAATTCTGGCGGCAGGCACGCCCAGCGGGCCCGCCGTCCACGCGTCATAGAGTCGGCGGACTCCAGCGACCGCCTCATGGACGCGCACATCGGCGGCCATGCTTTGCGCAACGTCGTCTGGTGTCCGGTCGGTCACGGCGGCGAGTTCCGCTGCGGCCAGCCCGGCGGTGGCGATGGCATCGTCGACCTGGTCGGCGTAGATCGGCCGCATGCCCAGGGTGCCCTCACCCTGCAGTACCGCAGGGTCGGCGACGCCGACAAGCGCATCACCGACCTGCACCGTGTGCCCCAGGTAGGCGAGCGACAGGCCTGGTACGAATGCTGCAAGCCATAGCGAGAGCCGGGCGACCTCGGCACCCATGGGCGAGACATCTACGCCGAAGACGCAGCGCTTGAGCACCAGGCGATGCAACAGGTCACCGTGCTCGATCCGCGCCCCGTGGGCTGTGCCCGCGGCGGCACGCAAAGTCTCCAACTCGTCCCGCACGCCGGGCAGCGGTGTCTCAGCGAGAAAGCGTCCAATTCGCTCGGCGATACGGTGCAGCGCGCTGACAAGGAAATGGGCACTGCCGCACGCCGGATCAAGGACTCGGAACCTGAACAGCTCTGCCGTCGCAGCGGCCGGGTCGGTGGCAGCTAGGTCACGCACGATTACGAGGTGCTCTTCCAGCGAGGGGAGTACAGCCCGCCTGACCAGGTGCTCAACGAGCAAGTCGGGCGTGTAGTAGACGCCGCCCGCCTTGCGGCCGCCGGTATTGGTCTGCCAGAAAAGGTCACCGGAAGATACTTCGACGTCTCCCGGCTTCTTTGCAGGCTCGTACCGGAGGGACTTCTTCTCCCCGGTCGGGTAGAGCGCCAGGTCAGTATCAGCCACCGCGACATGGAGGCTCAGCATTCCCTCATACAAGTGACCGAGGTGGCCGATTTCCAGACTCGAGTAATCAACCCCTAGGCCGGTCTCGGGATCGCGGCCCAGGGATGCGAGCGCCTGTCCGAACATGTCGTTGCTGATACTCGCCGCTTCTAGTACCGCAGCGCCCGGCAGGGAGTTCGCCGAGAACAGGGCACCGTTGTAGGCCGGCACGCTGATGGCGCTGTCGCCGGTGCGCAGAGCGCGGATAAGCACACCGAACCGGTCCCACAGGCTGGTCGACTTCGAGTCGAGCGCGCCCAGGGTGTCCGCTGCCTGTTCCGCCAAGGTCGTGAGCGCCGTCGGCTGGTAGCCGGCGTGATCGACAGGGAGATAGCCGGCGCTCTCGGCATATAGCACGAATAGAGCGCGGAAAACCCAGGTGAGCGAGGCATTCTCGATGTCCCGGCGAACCGCTGGGTCCGCGACGTCACGGCCTGCACTTGCGGCCCAGGTCCCGAGCCCTCGCGCGAGCTGAGGCAGAACGCTGGCACGGATCTCCTCATCCAGTCGGGTACGCAACTCAGCGCCGAACCGCTTGCTCTCTGTGACGAGACGATCAAACAGGCCGTCAGGTTCCAGCGCGTCAGGCGCGAGCAGCCCGAGGAGGGGCCTGTCCTCCGCACGAAGATCCGCAGCGTCGAGCTCCAGGTAGCTAGTCGTTGCCGCCATGCCGTGCTCAGCCTCTGCACCGGCCCGGAACAGCCGCAGCCGTGACCCGCTAGCGAGGGCACCATACCGGACCCCTTCTGCATGGCAATCCAGGGCAAGGGAGCCTTCCGGGGGGCGGCCCGAGTCATCAAGCCGCGCGAAGGCTCCGGCATCGGCCACCGGGTGCACCACGAGCAGCGGCCCGCCACTTGCGCGGGCAAGCCAGCCGCGTTGCTTGCGGCGTTCAAGGCTGAACCCCAAGCCAGTCAGGAGGGCGCGCCAGTCAGGAGCCGCAGGCAGGGTCTCAACCGACTTCTCAAGGCCAAGCCACTGCTCCGTCAGCCGAAGCCGAACCTGGACGAGGTGACGGGTCAGCAGGCCTTTTACAATGACCCCAGGCATGCCGCCCGCGTCGAGACGCTGAAGTTCCTCGCCAACCTCGCGAGCGGCGAGGAGCCGCGACATGATGGACGTGCGCTGGAGCAGTTCGGCGAGCCGATCGGCAGGGACTTCACGGATCGCCGCCCGTTCATCTGTCGGCCCAACCACCCGCACGACGCCTGGCGAGCCCGCGTCATGCACCGCGAGCAGCGGCGTGGCACGGCCCTTCTGACGCTCCCGCCAGGCACGGCGCAGCCCCGCGTCGGTACCCTCCAGGGCGACGGCGACCTCAATCGGTCCGCAGATCGCTACGCTCGAAATGTCCACCGCGCCGGCCGCCGCGCGGCCACCGAGCGTCGCCACCAGTTCACTTGTATTCACCGCACGAACCATGAACGACGCATGGCGCTAGGTTACCCAGTCGCGGCACGGCAAGCCTCGAATGCAGCACGCGTCATACGAATAAGTCGTGTCAGGCCCGCGGCCGACATGCGGGCCGGCAGGTGCGGCTTGTCAGCGCTCCTGGGTGTGCTAGCAGCGATCTGGTCGAGGTGCCTGACGGGATCGGGCTCGCCGGGGTGGCTCACGGCTCGACACGGTGCCCGTGGTGGCGGCGTCCCTGTCCGCCGACGATGGTCCGGCCTGGCGTTGTCGTAGCCCGGCCCGCCCACGGCTAGCGTCCGCTGGTTGCATCAGAAGGGATCTTCATTAGATGAAGCCGACCCAAAAGGCCCTGCCCAGCACTCCACCCCGGATCGGGCAGGAGCCGCGGGCAATCCGCGTCAGTGAGTAACAGTCTGTGTTATTGTCCGTCCTTGTTAGGCGCCACCAGGATTTGTTGCTCTGGCGTGCCAGGTCATGCGCATTCTGCATCCGGCGAAAGCGCCTCGCTTCGCGAAGCAAGATATTGCTATCCATTGTTTATCTCTGGACCGGGCGCGGCCCAGAGATAAACAATGGGAACGGCACCGCCAGCAGGCGGCACCGATCGGGGACCGGGCACGGTCCCCGATCAAAGACTTCGCGGCAGGGGATCGGGGTGGTGGCCCGTGGCGAGCACGGCGGGACGGCGCAGGTCGCGGCAGGCGGCGTCGCGGCCGAAGGTCGTGCAGTTCTCGCTGACCGAGGAGGAGTTCGACGAGGTCAGCGATGCAGCGGCCCGGTCAGGTCTGGCTCGCGGGGCGTTCGCGGCTGAGGTGACGCTGGCAGCGGTCCGCGGCATCCAGGCGAAAGCGGGGTCGCCGCTGCGGGAAGCGCTGGTGGAGTTGATGTCGGCGGCCGGGCTGGTTCGCCGGGTGGGCACGAACCTGAATCAGGCGGTGGCGCGGCTGAATGCGACGGGGCAGCGGGGCGATGACCTGCTCCCGGCGGCGCAATTCTGTGTCCGGGTGATCCGGCGGCTGGATGGGGCGGCGGAGCAATTGCGGCGGAGCATTCCGTGACGGAACGGGAATGCTCCGGGTGATCGGGAAAGTGCTTCGCGGGAACAATGCCCGGCGGCTGCTGTATTACCTGTACGGGCCCGGCCGGGCGAATGAGCATACGGACCCGCACCTGGTCGCCGGGTTCGGTGATCCGGCGGAACTGGAGCCGGGGCGCCGCCCGGATGGGTCACGGGATTTCCGGCGGCTGGCCGGGCTGCTGGCCCAGCCTCTGGCAGCCCTGGCCGGACCCGGATATGACAGGCCGGTGTGGCATTGCGCGGTCCGGGCGGCGCCGGGGAACCGGATGCTGTCGGACGCGGAGTGGGCGCAGGCCGCGGCCCGGGTGATGGACCGGACCGGGCTGGCGCCTGCGGGTGATGACCTGGGGGTGCGGTGGGTCGCGGTCCGGCACGCTGCTGATCACGTGCACCTGGTGGCGACGCTGGCCCGCCAGGACGGTACCCGGCCGCGGATCTGGAACGACTTTTACCGGGTCCGGGAAGCCTGCCTGCAGGCGGAGCAGGAGTTCGGGCTGACCGCTACGGCTCCGGCGGATCGGACTGCCGCCCGGCGCGCGACCCGCGCTGAGACGGAGCAGTCAGCGCGGCGCGGCTGGGGCGAGCCGCCCCGGGTCATGCTGCGCCGCGAGGTCAGCACCGCGGCGGCCGGTGCGGGGACGGAGCGGGAGTTCTTCGCCCGGCTCCGGCAGGCCGGGGTAATGGTGCGCCAGCGGCACGGCACTGCCGGGCCGGGGGCGGTGACCGGGTACGCGGTCGGCCTGCCGCAGCACACGGCCAGGGGCGGTGGCGTGATCTGGTACGGCGGCGGGAAGCTCGCCGCCGACCTGACCCTGCCGAAGCTGCGCGCCCGGTGGACCACGTCCGCGGCGGACAGTCCCGTCTCCGGTGCAGGGCTGTCGCCGCCGGCGGCGCGGGCGGTGC